>JBBQSE010000706.1:0-1535 GCA_038214195.1 Planctomycetales bacterium | reverse complement strand
GAAATCGGCAGTTTGCCAAGGACTTCCACCGCACCCGGTTGAACCTGCTCCCGCTTCGCCAATGGCTCGCCGCGAAACAGACGGTACGTCGGTCCGGGTTGCTGAAACGAACCAGCGTAAACCGTCGCTGATGCCTGCAATTGATCTCGTCGAGATTCCGCCTCTTTGAGCTGCGACAACAACTGGCGTCCTTGCTCGGCTTTGTCTTCCGGGAACTTTGCAAAATCATACTCAGGCGGGGCAGGGGCCGCGCCGGTGAATGGTGCTCGATCGGCGGAAGTTGCAACCGTTTTCCATTGATCAGGCGCAGTAGCCACTTCGATCTTGTACTGCGTCGCCAAACGATCCGCAAATTTTCCTTCGCGGTCTCTGGCCCAGGCGATGCGGTTGATCGAGACCTTCTCGGACAGTTCAATCTGGATCCAGCCACGACCGTCTTCATTGGAAATCCAGCTGTGCGAGTTTCCGAAAAGACCATCGTTGATGTGCTCCAGCTTGTGGATCGCATAACCCGGAAGCGAGCTGGAACATGTCGCTTTCCCTCCGAGTGATGCCAGTGCCACATTTTTCGGGCCGCTGAAGACTTCCAGTTCGTCAATGCAGGGCTGACTGCCGGTGGTGGCTTCGATCGTGAATCGCACAAATCGAGCTTCCGTTGGTTCAAACACGTCGTCGTTGCCGCGAGCATTCACAGACGGACGACTTCCTCTGGCGTTTTTGATGAACGGACGCAACTCGTCCAGCAGCTGGACGATCCTCTGATTCAGCGTCGCCAGTTGCTGCTGCCGATCTTCGCTCAACGGCATCTGCCGGTCGCCATGCTGCACACCAGCGAAGATCGCCTGCATGGCGTAGTAATCGGTCTGGCGAATCGGATCAAACTTGTGGTTGTGACAGCGGGCACATCCGACCGTGAGTCCCAGAAACGCAGTGCTGGTGGTGTTGATCATGTCGTCGAGTTCATTCTGGCGCTGCATGAGCGTCAGATTGATATCGGGGCTTTTGACAAGGTCATACGGCCCGGCGACCAGATAAGCCGTGGCCTCGGGAACGCCAAGCGCATCGCCAGCAAGCTGCTCTTTCACAAACTGATCATACGGTTTGTCTTCGTTGAGTGCTCGAATGACGTAGTCGCGATAAGGCCACGCGTTGGGACGTTCGCGATTCGTTTCGTAGCCGTTTGTTTCCGCAAACCTCACGAGGTCCAGCCAGTAGCGTGACCAGCGCTCACCGTAATGCGGGCTGGCGAGGATTCTTTCAACAAGCGTCTCGTAAGCACGCGGATTACTGTCGGCAACAAAGGCCCGCACGTCTTCCGGAGTCGGCGGTAGCCCGAGCATGTCGAGCGAGATGCGTCGAATCAACTCGGCTCGCGTGGCCTCAGGATTTGGAGTCAGCGAATGCTCGGTCAGCTTCTGCAGAATAAAGGCATCGACGCCATTGGCAATCCATTTGCTGTCGATCACAGGTGGCGAAGAATTGGACACCGGCTGAAATGACCAGTGATCGGTCTTCAGCGGCCCTTCATCATCCGC
>JBBQSE010000705.1:0-1648 GCA_038214195.1 Planctomycetales bacterium | reverse complement strand
AGGCAATGCGGGCAATGACTACTTCTGGGGGTCTGCTGGAAGTGACGTGATGCTTGGCGGTTTGGGAGACGACTTCTACAGCTTTGGGACTGCGGGCGGCAATGAAGCGGATAGCGTATTCGAGCTGCCTGGCGAGGGCACGGACACGCTGAATTTCTCCTCGGTGACGACGGATGTGCTCATTGACCTCACCAGCACCGCCATTCAGGGCGTGCATACCAATCGCACGCTGAAGTTGAATTCCAGTGGGACGTTTGAAAACGTGAATGGTGGCTCCGGCAATGACACGCTGATCGGAAACGGACTGGCGAACAGACTGGTTGGCAACGGCGGCAACGACATTCTGGTGGGACTTGACGGTAATGATCGGCTGGAAGGCGGCTCGGGCCGCGATGTACTCATCGGCGGACTTGGGCTGGATACGCTGCTGGCTGGCGCTGACGATGACATCCTGATCGCGGGACGCACTACGAGCGATACTGTGATTAACAAGCTCTTCGACATTCGCGCCACTTGGATCACCGCTCTGCCGTACTCAACCCGGATCAACAATTTGCGTTCCGGCGTGGGAGGATCCGACGTTTCACTGAAAGCCAAAACTAACGTCTTGGACGACGACGGAGAACATGACACGCTGACCGGCGACTCCGGAACGGACTGGTATTTCAAGGCCATTGACGATGTCCTCACAGATCTGATGGGCGGTGAGTTGATCGACGTGCTGTGATCGCCGCGAATTTCACATCTACGAAAAAGGTCGCCACGGCTTCGGCATGCGCCCTCGCGAAGGATCCCTCGGCACCCGCGACTGGCAAAACCGCGCCAGCGACAGTCTGCGACTGCGCGGATTTGTTACACCAATGCGATTGTGATCGCGGCGGACGAATGGGCCATCTCGCTGGACCGTATCGACATTGGCAATGGGGAAAATCTGATTTCGATTTGTCGTGGTGCAACGACCCAGGCAGAATCGCAGCCGCCGGAACTGCGAATTCCGATTGAAGGAGAGCTGGATCGAGGTGAAGTCAATGCGAGTCCATCGGAAGTTGTCACGGTGGAAACAGGCACACCGTGGATATCAGTCGTCACACATGCAGCTCAGTCGCTCGTCGAACAGATTCCACCTGGGACGCTGCCGCGTGAATTCAACTTGCCGATAACGCCTACGGGTTCGTCCAGGGCACGGCTGATGCGTGTCGAATCTGCCGACGGCGTCCTGCGAGCCGCGTTTCGACCTGTCAATGATCCCTTGCCTGCTTCGTGCGTGATGCAAGTTAGGCGATCAAACGGATGTCGCACTTCGGAGGCGTTTGTTGGATTTCTGGCTGCATCGGCGCGTGTCGAAAGGCGTGAGTTTTAAGCTGACGGCAAGAACCAAAGCCCCATCCAGTTCGCCGGGATCGGTGGAAAAGATGGTGAGCTAACAATTCCGAAAGCTGGCGCAGGATGACCCCATCCGCTTTATGCGGATGATGAAGCAGATCGGTTGGTGTGGCTATGATTTCAGTTGAACGCCGATTTCCGCAGGCGTTTAATCGATGACAGTTTTATTGGAGCTATGAAAACACAAATTCCAGTTGATGATTCGCCAGCCACGGGATTTTGGGGTGATCTTTTGTGAGTTTCGCCTCCCGCAGAATTGGGTTGT
>JBBQSE010000704.1:0-1753 GCA_038214195.1 Planctomycetales bacterium | reverse complement strand
GTGACCAGCGGCGGAGAACGGCTCGACCTTGATGAAACAACCATCGCGGACGTGTTTCGCAGCGCGGGATACCGAACAGCGTTGTTCGGCAAATGGCACAACGGAACTCAGGGACCCTATCATCCGCTGGCCCGCGGCTTCGATGAATTCTACGGCTTTACATCCGGCCACTGGGGGCACTACTTCAGCCCGCTGATTGAAGAACAGGATGAGTTGACTCGGGGCGACGGCTATCTTCCGGATGATCTCACCAACCATGCCATCGACTTCATGCGCCGGGGAGATTCGAAACCATTCCTGACGATCCTCACGCTCAATACTCCACATTCTCCGATGCAGGTGCCGGACACCTGGTGGGACCGCGTCAAAGAGCGACCGATCGAAAAACGAAGCCTGACGCCCGACAAGGAAGACCAGCAATTCACACGGGCCGCGATGGCGATGTGTGAAAACATCGACTGGAATGTCGGGCGGCTCATCAAGACTCTGGATGAACAGCACCTTGCCGACAACACAATCGTCGTCTACTTCAGTGACAACGGCCCCAACAGCAATCGCTGGAACGGCGGCATGAGAGGCCAGAAAGGGTCTGTGGATGAAGGCGGCGTCCGTTCGCCGCTGTTTATTCGCTGGCCAGGAAAAATCGCGGCGGGAACAAGAATCGGTCAAATCGCCGGAGCTGTGGATTTGTTGCCGACGCTGAGCGAACTGGCGGGGATCACCCCTCAACAGAAGAAACCGCTTGACGGCGTCAGCGCGGCTCCGCTGTTGAGTAAGCCGATCACGGACTGGGAAGATCGAATCCTGCTCTCACACTGGAATGGCAAAGTCAGCGCTCGCAATCAGAAATATCGTCTCGATGAAAAGAGTCGGCTCTACGACATTGAAAATGACCTGGGCCAGACAAACGATGTGCAGACCGATCATCCGGACGTCCACGCCAGACTGGTCGCTGCTGTCGCTGACTATCGCGAACATGTGTTGAGCGAATTGACGAGCTCTAGAACTGGTTTTGGGCCTACCCGCGAAGATTACCGTGGCGCCGTCATCGCCGATTCAAAAGGCAACCGGACGACGCTGCTGCCCGCGCGTGACGCTCAGATTTCCGGTGGCCTTGCGAGATCGAGCCGTCATCCCAATTGTTCGTTCATCACGAACTGGACTTCAACGGACGACGCTATCTCGTGGTCCGTGGAAATCGCGGAAGCAGGCACCTTTGATGTCGAAGTGCTGTACACGTGCGACGCCAATCAGGTGGGATCCACGATTGCGCTACAGTTCGAAAGCGGGAACATAGTAGTTCCGATACCGATTGCGACAATTGATCGACCGCATGAATCGCCGCTCATTGGTGCGGCGGAAGACCGCGTTCCCCGCACCGAATCACTTGTGAAGGATTTCGGGCGGAAGAAACTTGGGACCGTTGAATTGTCACCCGGCATCATCGGACTGAGTCTCAAAGCCACCAGCATCGCCGCCGAACAAGTCATGGACGTCCGCATGCTGATCCTGAAGCGAAAGCACGAGTGAAGTAGTACGGCAACAGGATATACTTCACGCGGTCCAGACTGAGGTACTTTCAGAGGCGACGATTTCCAGTCCCTTCTCCCCTTGGCAAGGGGGAGAAGGTGGCCGACAGGCCGGATGAGCGACGGTCTTAAATTGGGTCAAGAAAAAGATTCAAAAAAAGGCATTTTTGAATACCATTGGGATTTTAGTTTTGGGTGTGTGAGAACTTCAGTGACGTGGCGCA
>JBBQSE010000703.1:0-2024 GCA_038214195.1 Planctomycetales bacterium | reverse complement strand
GCGCCTGATTCCGCTTACCCCCGAGACTAACATACGGGTCCCCTTTCGCCCCGCGAATTTTGCGAATACGTTGCTTTCGCGGCGCTAATCGCGACTCTAAAAAGCCGCTTCCGCTTACTCAGCGTGATACCCCTTCCACATCCAGACAAGCGTATCAGCGAGGGTTTGTTCGACGACTTTCCGATCGCAGTGACCCGTATTACGGCTGAAGACGAATCGATAGTCATAGCCCTTGGCTTTAAGAGCTGCGGCAGTGCGTTCATTCGCCATCACCCAGTTGTGATAGGTTTCCTCAGGGTCTTTTGCGCGATTGTCGTTTTCCGACACGTGCGTGAAGATTCGAAGCGGTTTCTTCTCCGTCGTCTCGATCAGCTTCATGCCGGAATGGTATTCCCACGCGCCTAATGGATAGTTGCCTTCTTCCGGCGCGTCTTCGTCCTGCTGATCGACGAAGGTTCCGGAATAGGTGATCAGGCGGCGGAACAAATCGGGACGAAACCAGCCCATGCTCAATGCCGCCGCGCCACCGGAACTGCAGCCCATGGCGGCTCGGCCCCAGGGATTGTCCGTGACGGCGACATGCGGATACGCGGCTTTGATCTCCGCGTTGTTCAGGACGGAGGCCAGCACTTCGTCGTTAATGAATCGAGCCAGGCGGTCGGACATCGTGTCATATTCCAGACCACGCTCGCTGCCTTTGCCGTCGTTTCCGCCATTTTGAACGGCGATCACAATGAACGCGGGCAGCTTGCGATTGCGATCCGTCGAAATCGTGAGGTTGTCCAGCGCGTTGCGGAGCAAGTCCATATAACCTGGCCCGTCGTGCGTCACAAGGATGGGGGCTTTTGTACCGTCTTTGTATGCAGCAGGCACATAGACGGTAATCTTTCGCTCTTTGCGGACTTCCTTTGCGGCGTCAAGTGTCACGTCATCGCCACGGAAGATTTTGCTGTCTGCAAGTTGCATCGTGAACTCGAACAACTTTCCTTTGGGATTGCCGCGATCTTTTAGATCAGGATCAAAATTGTAGTCTGGACCGATCGTAAAGTTTCCATTGCCTTCCGTTCCGGGCTTCTCCGAGTAACCATCGTCGGCATGTGCCGCGCGTTGCACTGCTCCGATCAGAATCATGGCTGAAAAACAGCAGAGACAGACTGTGGAAACTCTTGATTGAAACAACATGATGTGGGTTGCCTGAAGGAGAAAGGAAAACGCCCGACGACAGTCGGTGGATTGAGACCGAACGCCGCCAGTATTTTGGTGTCAGCGTCAGTGCTGAGGTTGTCTCACATCCCCGCTGCCTCGTCAATGATTCCAGAGCGGAGTGTCGCTCTGAGAGGCTGTGAAAGAATTGCCGTGGGGCAGGTTTGCAACCTGCCATTTCCTTGAAAATCAGGCAGGTGACAAACCTGCCCCAAGATAAATTTACAGCCGCTGACTGAGAACTTCCGGCCTCGGTCCTCATTTGGAGCTTTACCCGCAATGCAATTTCCGGCCACTGCGATAGATTTCGTGCATGACTGATGTGCATCTTTCGAACTCAGAATTTCCAGCGACTGGTGTCAGTAACTTCAGGGAGCTTCTCCGTGTTGCGCTGCCACTGATGCTAAGTGCCGGCACGCAGTCGCTGATGAATGCCGCAGATCGAGTCATCCTCGCAGGTTGTTCGGAGGATGCGCTCGCGGCCGTGACACCGGCGTCGATGTTGCACTGGACGGTGGTCTGCGTTCCGATGGGCACGGTGCTGTATGCAAACACCTTCATTTCGCAGTTCGAGGGTGCGGGACAGAAAGATCGGATGCTGAGTTCCTTCTGGCAGGCGGTCTGGCTGGCAATCGTCAGCGGATTCCTGCTTTGGCTGTGCCTGCCGCTAAGTCGAATACTTTTGCCACTCACCGGCCATTCGCCGAGTATCATTGAACTGGAAGCACAGTATTTCAATGTCCCAGCATCAGGGCTGCGAGCGTAAGCGCGGTGCGGGATGGCGTCATGAAATACTGTCTCCTAGGGCGCACGGCCTTGAG
>JBBQSE010000702.1:0-2107 GCA_038214195.1 Planctomycetales bacterium | reverse complement strand
ATGATACTCAAAGAACTCGAAAACACGATCTCTCACTTGCCACCCGACGAACTCGCAAAGTTTCGTGAGTGGTTCCTGGACTTTGATGCAGCGCAGTTCGACAAACGTATCGAAACGGATGTGAACGACGAACGACTCGATTCTCTTGCCGACGAGGCGCTGCGGGACCACGCGGTCGGTAAGTCGACACCGTTATGAATCACCACGCGAGCCCTGCGTTCTGGGAACGCTACAAGCAACTGCCTGACACAATACGAAATTTGGCCGATAAGAACTTCGCACTGCTGAGGGCTGACCCAATGCATTCAATTCATGCAGTTCTTCGTGTGTGACTATTCGTGGTCTTAATCGTGGTATCTACGCTGCTCATCCACGGAATGGAAACTGTGCTGCGAAGAATTCCACGAGGAGTTGAATAATCGTACTGTTTTTTGTTGAAGGCTGGCTGGCTAAAACCGCTATGTGGCAACTCTGTAGTTCAATCATTTCCAGTCTTGCTGCGACCATGGCGGTGTGCGCTGTCTCGTCGAACATGACGGAAATTCATGCGGGGGAAGATTCACCCGATCACGATTCGGCTTTGTCCGATTTGTTTGAAAACGAAGTCGTCGCTGAAAATGTCTTCGCCGTGCGGGCAACGGCGAAGAAACTGGCAGCGGAGGCGCGATTTGAGTTTCTGAGGGCGTGGGTACTTCCTTCGCCAACGCATCGGGATATTCGGTTGTTTGGGAAACAAACACCGATGGATCCTGTCGAGCCGTTGACCGACGATCATCAGGCTGACATCGAGCGTCTGAGAGTTGGAGCTGAAACGAATCAGCGGCGGATTCACACGGGGGGCAATCTTGTGTCGCCCGCGTTCGATCTGATCGAGACCGCGAAGCAGCTTCAGAAGCTGGATGAACTTCGCGAACTTGTCAGCGCTTGCAACGTCAAAGGCGATGTTCAGCAGCGGTCTCGCTTTTCGCTGCTTGCCATGATCGCAATGGCAAAGGGTGACATCAATGCTGCGCAGGCGGCAGCCGATCAGCTCTATGAACGTTTCCTCATCCAGCGTTATCCGTCGTTGCACGATCGGATGCCCGAAACGCTCTTCGCGTGGACGGCAGCGGAATCAGGGCAGTTGTCGAACGAAGCGATGCGTTTTCTGCTGAGTATCCAGGATGTGCAGATTCGGGTTCCCAAAAACTCTGGTCCAGGTGAATGGGATCGGTTGATCGCACATCTCATTGGGCGGATTCGATATCAGGACCGGCCAGCGTCGGAACAGTCCCAGGCATTCAACGCGGCACCGGATCTGAAACAGTGGCACTGGACGACTCGCATTGATTCCTGGAGCAGCGGAAATGGCCTTCCACCGGGACATCTCCAGCATGCGAACGGGGCCATCGATACTCTGGCCAACGGGGACGACGAGTTTCTGCTCTTCGCCAGCCCGCTTCGCGGCAACTATACGCTGGAATGTGACTGCACGGGATTTGGCTGGAAGGAAATTCATCCGTTTGTCGCGGGCACGTGGATTACTCCGTCGCATGATCACAAATCCGTTCAGGTCGGCGAGCTTTTTCGGTTCGATCATTGGGAACAACAAACTTCCAAATTGTCGAACGTCGACGACTGGATGCAGTTTCGAGTCGAAGTGCGTGATGGCGTTTGTTCACGATATATTAACAGTCATCGAGTTCATGACGAGCCGTTGTCGCAGAATCACGATCCCTGGGTCGCCATTCGTAATCAAGGCGGCGGAAATGGCAGTGTTCGAAATTTGCGAATTACAGGAGCGCCGGTGATTCCGGATCAGGTCGTAATTTCTGAACATCGGACTCAGGGATGGAAAGCAACAGAGACTGCACCCGACGGTTCCCGACCCGTGACTCAGATTCACGGCTGGCAACCGTGGCTGCAAGATCCGTGGTCTCCGGAAAAGTTGAGTTGGCGACTGGAAGAAGATCCATCGGGCGCGACGCAGATTGTCGGCCATCGCAAGCCCGAACTTGCTGACACGAAGGCCGAACGATTGCTGCGCTATCATTGGCCAATCGTCTGGGACAGTGAGATCACTTATGAGTTTCTGTATCGCGAAGGAGAATCGATGAGTCACCCGGCG
>JBBQSE010000701.1:0-2322 GCA_038214195.1 Planctomycetales bacterium | reverse complement strand
TCGCGGCCCGTGTGAATTGCTGGTCTTCCTTGTCGGGCGTCAGGCTTCGTTTTTCGATCGGTCGCTCTTTGACGCGGTCCCACCAGGTGTCCGGCACCTGCATCGGAGAATGTGGAGTATTGAGCGTAAGGATCGTCAGGAACGGTTTCGAATTGTCGCGGCGGATGAAGTCGATGGCATGGTTCGTGAGATCATCCGGAAGATAGCCGTCGCCGCGCGTCAACTCATCCTGTTTTTCGATCAGCGGGCTGAAGTAGTGCCCCCAGTGGCCGGACGTAAAGCCGTAGAATTCATCGAAGCCGCGGGCCAGTGGATGATAGGGTCCCTGAGTTCCGTTGTGCCATTTGCCGAACAACGCTGTTCGGTATCCCGCGCTGCGAAACACGTCCGCGATGGTTGTTTCATCAAGGTCGAGCCGTTCTCCGCCGCTGGTCACATCCCGCACACCGCCACGCGGATGCCAGCGACCGGTGAGCATTTCCGCTCGCGTGGGTGAGCAGACGGGACAGACATAGAAGTGCTCAAATTGTGCTCCCGCCATCGCAAGAGCATCGATATTTGGCGTCGATAGATTTGTGTTGCCGTGAAGACTGAGATCTCCCCAGCCCTGATCGTCCGCCAGGATAACTAACACGTTTGGCGGCACCGCAGAAGTTCGATGCTGCGTCATCAGCACGCTGACGATGATCAGACCTACGAACCGAAAAAGGCGATCTCGTTTCATGGAGGGCGGATTTCCTATACCGAGTCCCGAAAGACATCAACGGGCTTGAATTCACCCAGAAGAATAGGCTTGGCTTCACATTGAAACCAGTGTTCAATGGCTGCGGCGTAGACTTGACGAAAATCGGTGTGATGTTTCAGATCGCCGTCCTTCAGATCGTTGAGACTCGGAAGCTTTCCAATCAGGCCGGGTTTTACCGCCGCGCCTGCCATGAACATCGGGCCAGCGGTGCCATGATCCGTCCCGTCACTCGCGTTTTCTTCGACGCGGCGACCGAATTCGCTGAAACACATCAGGGCGACGCGGTCGGATTGTTTCAGCTGATCCACATCATCCAGAAATGATTTGACGGCGTCGCCCAGTTGCCGCAGGAGACCGGCATGGGCATCCGGCTGCTGCGAATGCGTGTCGAAGCCATTCAGCGTGACGTAGTAGATCGAAGTCTTCAGACCCGAATGGATCAGCCGGGCGACTGTCTGCAGCTGTTCGCCAAGGCCCGTCTTTGGATAGGACACGCTTGAGGAATACGACTTTACGGCTGTCCCGAGTCGTTCGCTCGCAGTGATCGCCGAACTGGTGCTGGATTGCACGAAGTTGAGCAAGTCGTTGCCTTCGCCGCGACGGGCTTCGGCAAGTTCCTCAACAGCTTTGCGAAACTGTACGTCCTCAGTTCCCTGCAGACGAAACTGTTCCAGCGACCGAATCGACGGCACGCGCACGTTACGCGACATCAGTGCGAATGGCTGTTTGTCGTGCCCCAGATGCATGGCCATCGGATCGCCGCCATCAGCGTCTGGAGATTGTTCGAGGAACCGACCCACCCATCCATCGGTACGATTTTCATCCTTCCGCTGGCAGGTGTGCCAGATGTCCATGGATTCGAAATGCGAGCGGTTCGGATCGGGATAACCAACGCCCTGAATGATGGCCAGTTTGCCGGCTTCCAGCAGATCGGCGAAACCACGCAGCGATGAATGGAATGCCAGCCCATCGCCGATGTCGAGCGAGTTGCTTTTGGCGATCGCCAGCTTTGGACGAAGCTTGCGATACGTATCATCGCCAACAGGAATCACCGTGTTCAGTCCGTCGTTGCCGCCCTGCAGTTCAATGACGATCAAAATGCGTTCCGACTTGCTTTGCTCCGCAGCCGCCTGTATCGCTGATGGGGCAAGGCCTCCGAATGTGAGTACGGCCGACCCAGCGGCTGAGGTACCAAGGAATCGGCGGCGCGAAAAGTTGGACATGGTGATGGTTCCTGGGAGGAGTGCGATCAGTTAAGTGGCTATTTGAAAACTTGTTGCAATGTGTCTTCTGCGATTGTCCCCTCTCCCCCCGCTTTAAGCGTGCCAACTTCTATAATCATCCACGGGGGAGAGGGTTAGGGTTAGGGGGATTTCTGAGATTTGAAGTCTTTGTTTTCATGACATCTTTCCATGGCCAACCCCCTCATCCGGCCTTCGGCCACCTTCTCCCCCTTGCAGGCTGTCGTCATAGGGCAGAGCTTCTGGTTGAGCCCCGTCGAAATTTTTTGAAATTTGTCGTGAGACGATGAGAGATTTCGTCTCGATCAGATTCGGACGCACACCACGGCGGATTCA
>JBBQSE010000700.1:0-2340 GCA_038214195.1 Planctomycetales bacterium | reverse complement strand
TGTCAGCAGAAACGTGGTCGTCATCGTGGGGTCGATATCGTACCAGGAACCATCGATTGGTACTGGCTGAATGAATGATCGTTCGCGCCCGAGTTCGAGCGGTTGCTTCCGCGTGACTTCTTGATCGATTGTCTCCCAGCGAGCATTGTCGATTTGCCAAATGTGGAGATCACAGTTGGCGAGCCTCCAGCCAAAGGAAAAAGTATCGATCCCGTTCTGCTTGATCCACCAGCTTGTCAACCATGAGCCATTGGGATATGGAAATGTCTTGATGCCTTTGCGGAGGGGCAGGACTCGGTGGCGATCGAAATCCAGACAGTGCTTGCCATCCAGCCCCTGGTCGTTGCTGAGAATCACTTCCCGCACGGGGCCGAGTTGCACGCTGGGACCAGTCGGAAACGGACGACCGAACTTCGCGATTCCTGCTCGTTCCACAGGATCGTCAAGCAGATTAACGACGCCCTCGCCTTGGAACTCGTCACCGGTGAATCCGTCATTGGTGAATCCGTCATTGGTCAGGAAATCCGCCTTGTGTTCCAACCACCATTGCTCCCAGGCGGCTTGGCGACGGGCGAATTGTTCTCGACTTTGTGCATCCAGAAGTTCATCACCTGCAAGGCGGATCGATCGCAAGGCGTCATCCTCGACGCCGTCCGCGATTCGATGACCAGTCAGTTCTTCAATCGCACTGAAGATTTCAGTGAATGGCCTGCCGAATGAAAAATATTCTTCGTTGTTGCGTGGAGAACGATCGTGCGCTTTCATAAACTGCATGAGGTTTTCGTCGAAGACATGCAGACTACAGTCACTTTCCGAAGGTCGCAGCGTTTCCGGAATCGCTCGAATCAGCGCCGGGACGGCATGTGGATCGCCAATCGCCCGCAGCGTAAATCCCAGCGAACGCAACGATGCTCCGCGATTCGGTCGATCAAGTTCCCGGATTAGTTCTGGGACAGCGGGCGAGCCGAAGCGAACGAGCGTCCGAATGGCCGCAGTCCATTCTTCTTCACGCTCCAGCGTTTGATGTCGCAGGATGTAGATGTTCTCGCGAATCAGTCTGAGTCCCGCGTCGTCATCGGCTGTTGCCGAAGATTGTTCCTGAGATGATTGTTTCTGTGCCGACACCGTTGATGACATGCTGCATACAATGAGCAAGACAACTGAGAGCCTGCCGGCAATCGCGATTACTGGTGCCAATAATGGTCGCCACTGCAAATGGGCTTTCCGACGGCGATAATCCAGTTTGCGTCTCATCCTGCATTCTACCCGTCTGTTTTCGTGATCGGCATTTTTGCTTTGCCGTCTGTGACAGTCACGGTCCACTCTAGCCCGTTTGACATTGAATTTCGAATACCTACAGGACGCAAAATGACATCAGCTCACGGTATAATTCGCGGTCGCACTATCGAACTTGCGGAAGATCTCGGAATGGATGATGGTCAGCCGGTACAGGTCGATGTGCAAATCGTTCCGTCGGCCAGACAATGGGGAAATGGAATTCTTCGGTCGGCCGGTGCATGGAAGGAGTATCCTGAACTGGACAATGTGATGGAGAAAATCCAGGAGATACGGCACCTCGACACGAGACAGCAGGCCGAATTGAAATGAGTTTTCTGCTGGACACTAATATTTGTTCAGCCCACTTTCGCCGTCCTGCCGGGCTGTCGCATCAATTTATCCAATATAGTGGGAGGTTGTTCATCCCGAATTGTTCTGGGCGAGCTGTACGCGGGAGCCTTTCACGTGGCGAACCCGGCACCGCTGGTGATGCGGATCAATGATCTGCTGACACACAATACTCGTGATTTCCAAAATGTACCCGGTTTGTTGCTGGAAGACTGGTTAAGCCGCTGAATCGGTGCTGAAGGGAAACCCAATGTCTGAAAGCGGCTACCCTGATCGACACTGGATTGCCGTCCGCGAGACGTGGCGAGCCGCCTTCAAATCCGTGGTCATCATGAGCGTCGTCGCGGCTTTGTTGACTGTCGCGGCAATCCTTTGGGATGGATGGGCATTTGCCGCTGCCGTTGTCGATGCGATCTTCCTGCTGGTCTGCTGGGCATCGGTTTTCGGTGTGCTGGACGACCATCGCTACGTAGCCATCCACCCCTATTTCGAAAAGCCTGTGGGAGATATCAGCACGTTTGCCTCCGGCTACGAGGTCGCTCGGCAGTCGCAACAGCTTGATCAAATCGCGACCGGTAACGGGGTGATTCCGCTGTCGCGATTCGGCTTCAATGACGACATGGCTGGCGAAGAGGTAGGGTGGCACGACGCTGCGGAAGGACTGGCCACGTTCACGTTGCTGCTGCGGGAAGTCGAACGCGATCCAGGGCGATT
>JBBQSE010000699.1:0-2406 GCA_038214195.1 Planctomycetales bacterium | reverse complement strand
GCCACGGCGCTAGCCGCCGTTAATTAACACGGCCTATTCCCGGGGGCTAGCGCCTTGCCGCTCACTTGATATCGGACAGTTCATTATCAAGCGATCCTTCGCCGGAGTGGATTGAGGCCAACGAATGAACCGACGACAACCGGACTGGAATTCCTTCTGTACCACGCTGCGAGAGATCGAAGCAGCGGCCGAACTTATTCGACTGCAGGTCATCGAAACGCCCACGATGCCGATGGACGCGTTGATCCGTGAGCTCGGCTGTTCAATCGCTCTCAAGTGCGAAAACCTGCAGCATGGTGCCGCGTTCAAGGCTCGCGGAGCCTGCAATGCCGTGTTCAGTCTGAGCGATGAAGAAGCGGCACGCGGCGTTGTGACGCATTCTTCAGGAAATCACGCGGCGGCTCTGGCACGAGCCGCGAAACTGCGAGGTATCACAGCCCATATCGTCATGCCTCGGAATTCAGCGCGTGTAAAACTGGCAGCCGTCCGCAGTCTGGGGGTGGAACCAATCATGTGCGATTCGACGCCCGCCGCGCGCGAGGCGAAGGCGGCGGAAGTGATGCGGCAGACTGGCGCGACGATGATCCATCCCTTCAACGATCCGCGAGTGATCGCAGGACAGGGCACTGTCGCGCTGGAGATCCTGGGACAGTATCCTGATGTCACGACCATTGTCGTCCCGGTCGGCGGCGGTGGATTGCTCGCCGGGACACTGATTGCGGTCAAGACGTTGAAGCCGTCAGTGACGGTAGTCGCCGCTGAACCGGAGTGGGCCGACGACGCTTTCCGCAGTCTGCAGTCCGGTCAGATCGAACCGATCCTGCGCACCGATTCCATCGCCGATGGACTTAGAACACCCCTGGGCAGCCTGACGTTTCCGATCATCTATGGATTGGTTGATGAAGTGCTCTGTGTTTCAGAGGCGTCGATCATGCACGCATTGGAAGCGATCGAGAATTCATCCAACATGTCGGTCGAGCCGTCCGGGGCAGTTTCTCTGGCGGTCGTTGATCAACACCGTGGCCGCTTTGCAAACCAGCGAGTTGTTTGCGTCGTCTCCGGCGGCAATCGCGATTCGGCTGAATCGTAGAGTCGTCTGACTTTGTGATATGGACAACGGGCAGCCTGCTGGGCGCTGGCCGAATCTTGTCGCACGGCCACTGGTCCTCGACAGCGTGTCGTCGCATGGTTCAACACTCAACTGCGATTTAGCCTTCCCAGGAACCACTTCGATTCAGAGCCGCAGGGGGGCTTTTCCTCCCGTTTCTCGCGCAGAAGCAGATCGATGAAAACGCTCTGCGTTGTTTCTGACAAATCATCCCGATGCTTCACCACGCGAGATTACTCTGAACAATGCTCGCCGCAATGGGGACGTAACACTGACAGTGAATGCGAACAGTTGCTACCGCTGGCTCGGCGGGCTCAAAATCAAATTGATTTCGCGTAGGGCGGCTGCGAACAACTCCCGTGGAAACGGTGAGTCTATTGGGGCTGCGGAAATCGGCATTTAAGAATCAATGAACGAGACAATCAACAGCAAATGATGGATCGGAGCCCGTTCGGAAGCGGCGAAGGCGAGCAGACGTCACCTCTCAGCTTCAGAAGCCAGGGACATCTACTCCTGTTGCCGCACTGAACGAAACGGCGATGGCACACGAGCACTGTGCCAATCAAAACCTCAACTGCAACCTCCGCCGTAATCACAAGTTGCGGCAGATCGTCGCTCGGATCAGCGAGTGCCAAAACCAAAAGGAATTGAGCCCCGAAGATTAGGAGGACCATGCCAGACAGGAGGTGCAGATCGATACGATGGCTCTTTACAAACACTACAGTGAATGGCGAAAAGACGATGACTCGATTCCACATCTTCAAAAGGGATTAGACATTCTGCGTCGGCAGAAAAACTGGACCGCCGTTGCTGATTACTTGAACCAGAACGGGGTTCCGCTGGGGCCGTTTTGCAGGAACGACCGGTGGGACGGGGCGATGGTTCGTCGGCTGTATCACAATCCTCTGCTGAAGGGGAAACCCCAGCGCGGTGCTCGAGTCTCCGACAAAAACCATGAATCGGGCCGCCGAATCTCAAAAGTTAATCCTGTTGGGCCGACGTACCGGGACGAACCACATCTTGCACATTTCGATCCCGATGAATTGGATCCTATTCTAGCCGAAGTCGACGCAAAGAATCGAGAATTGGGTCGGGGATGTCGTTGTACCAATCCCGTCCAGGTCGGTCATGGCAAGCGTTCACGTTTCCCCGGGCAATGTGCTGTCCGCTGGTACTGCGGTCGCGAGATGGTCTGGGGCGGTAACGGCATTCAACAGAATTTGATGTGCAACGGTTCCCGTCATTATCAGTGCTGGAACTCAATAAGTTTCAACGGCCCGCTCCTGACACAAAGGCTG
>JBBQSE010000698.1:0-2445 GCA_038214195.1 Planctomycetales bacterium | reverse complement strand
CTCCTTGCTCTTATCTCCCTTCCTCCTCTATTCTTTCTTCTTTTTTTTATTTCAGCGCCGGTCCGCCCCCCACCGACGACTATGGAGAAACATATTCATGAATTGTCGAACGATCATTGCCATACTTATCGCTTCACATTTTTGCGGCACACACCTCTTTGCCGACGACTCCATTCGCTTCGGCCGCGACGTTCTTCCGATTCTCTCCACAACCTGCTACGCCTGCCACGGACCGGACGCCGCTGAGCGAAAAGCGAATCTGCGATTTGACCTGGAAGAAGACGCCAAAGCCGAACACGACAGCGGCATTCCGATCGTCCCCGGCAAGCTGGACGACAGTACGCTTATTCAACGCATCACAAGCACTGATCCCGACATCGTCATGCCCCCGCCGGATGCCCATCGGGAACTCAAGCCGGAACAGATTGTCACGTTGCAAAAATGGGTCGCAGAAGGCGCAAAGTGGGGACGTCACTGGTCGTTCGAACCTGTTGAACGACCGCAAGATAGTCGTCGTTCGCTCCGCGAACGAAACGGTCCGCCTGACAACTCCCCAATCGATGTCCTAAATACGATCACCCTGGCTCGTCACGGTCTGGCACTTCGTCCATCCGCAGAACCGCATCAACTTGCACGGCGAGCGTGGCTGGATGTCATCGGTCTGCCACCAACTCCGGAAGTCGCCGATGCATTCGCGGGGAATCCCAGTGACGCCGCCTATGAAAAAATGATCGATGACCTGCTCGCCAGTCCTCAATTCGGCGAACACTGGGCTCGAATGTGGATGGATCTGGCACGCTATGCCGATACGAAAGGCTACGAAAAAGACCTCGGGCGCACGATGTGGCCGTATCGAGACTGGATTGTAAACGCCATCAACACCGATATGCCGCTGGATCAAATGACGGTCGAACAACTGGCCGGAGATTTGTTGCCGGATCCCACAAACGATCAATTGGTCGCCACGGCCTTTCATCGCAATACGATGAGTAACGATGAGGGCGGCACGGACGACGAAGAATTTCGCACGATTGCCGTGAAGGACCGAGTCGATACGACCATGCAGGTCTGGATGGGACTGACGGCCGGTTGCGCCAAGTGTCACACCCACAAGTATGATCCGATTTCGCAGTCGGAATATTACGGTTTGTATGCCATCCTGAATCAGACTCAGGATGCAGACCGCCCCGATGATTTTCCGACGTTTGAAGTACTTCCGCCCGATGTCGAAGCAGAACGCAAACTGGTAAACGCAAGAATTGCAGAATTGAAATCTCAAATTCTGGATGCTGATGCGGCCGCAGCGAAACTCGAAGATCATCGATGGGATTTTGGCGCAATTGAAGCAGTCTCATCTGCCAACGGTGCGACGCTGAATGTGCGAGACGATCATTCCATCTTTGTAGACGGTAAGGCAGCTGCAGAAGACGTGTATTCCGTCACGGTCAAATTCAGTGCCGGACGGCATACGGTTCTGCGGATTGAGGCACTGCCTGAAAAGTTTCCGGATGGACAGGTCGGAATCGGACGAAACCCGCGTGATCCAAACTTCGTGCTGTCCGAACTGGAGGTGGAACTGCAGTCGGAGCCGAAACCCACACGGCTGACGCTGACAAACCCTCGTGCGGATTTTTCACAGGACAAATGGCCGGTCGCTGCGGCGCTCGACGGCGACACGAAAACCGGCTGGGCCGTCAGTCCGCGCCAGCGCGAACGCCATATGGCGATGTTCACGTTCGCGGAGCCTCTGCAGCTCGAAGCTGACACCACACTGATACTGACCCTGCGGCAGCATTACGGCGACTCACTGACGCTTCGTCGTTTTCGAATTGCCACGATTGGCGAGGACGCGGCAAAAGTCGAGCTTCCACAGGCAACCCCCGATCAACGGCGACTGACGGACGAACTTGTGGCGGCCAATGCGGAACTGGAGAAGATCAGCTCGCGGGTCTCGCGAGTTCCTGTCCTAAAGGCCGTGAATAGCGACAAGTTGCGAACGACCCATATTCACCGTCGCGGGAACTTCCTGGATCCTGGTGATGAAGTAACCGCTGGTCTTCCAGCCGCGTTTCATCCGCTGCCAAACGATGCCGGAATGGATCGACTCGGCCTGGCGAAATGGCTGATGAGTCCCGACAACACACTCACGCCTCGCGTCTGGGCGAATCGCGTCTGGGCTCGCATTTTTGGAGTCGGTATCGTCGAAACTGAGGAAGACTTCGGGGCTCTGGGCGCAGCACCCAGTCATCCGGAATTGCTCGACTGGCTGGCGGCCGAGTATCGCGACAACGGCTGGTCGCTGAAGAAATTTTTGAAGACGATTCTCATGAGTCGCACGTATCGCCAGCGATCCGATGTGACCGAGGAGTTGCGACAACTTGATCCGCAGAATCTGTTACTATCACGAGGAGCAAGATACCGTCTGTCAGCGGAAACAGTACGAGA
>JBBQSE010000697.1:0-2485 GCA_038214195.1 Planctomycetales bacterium | reverse complement strand
CAGGATCACTCCCGGATCGTGAAGCGCGTAACTGCCACCGAACACTGATGCAGCGAGACGGCGTTTCACCAGAGCATCATACAATCGCCCCGATGGTTCGCTCGACATAATCGTGGCCATCACATCAATCGCCGCAAAGTCCGGATGACCACCTGCGGGCACATGATAGACCATGCCTGCGAAGGGCACGTCGCCAACTCGCCGCACGGTCACGCGGCGATCGCCATCCTGCGCGGGCTCTTCAGTGTAGGTTTGATCGAGCACCCGCTGCGGCTTAGGAATGCTGCCAAAGTGCTGCTGAATCAGCGCGACAGCCTTCTGCGGATCGAACTTTCCGGCAACCAGGAGCATCGCATTGTCAGGCTGATAAAACCGCGTGTAGAAGCGACGCAGATTCTCGACGGGGACACGTTCAATGTCCGCGCGATTACCGATTGTGGATTTGCCGTAATTATGCCATTCGTACGCGGTCGAAAACATCCGCTGCAACAGGACGCGGCTCGGACGGGTCTCGCCCTGTTCGAATTCGCTGCGGACGACCGTCATTTCCGACGCCAGATCTTCGGCCCGGATCAGACTGTTGATCATGCGATCGGCTTCCAGCTTGATTGCGAATTCCAGATTCTCGTCGCTTGCCGGTAATGTTTCGTAGTAGTTCGTTCGGTCAAGTGACGTGGTGCCCTGAAAATCTGCGCCACGTTTTGTAAGTTCCCCTGGAATGTCCGAGCGTGTCGGCGTGCCTTTGAAGAGCATGTGTTCCAGCAGATGCGCCATGCCGGCTTCCCCATAGCCTTCATGCCGCGACCCGACGAAAAGCGTCAAATTTACGGTGACAGTCGGTCGCGAGACGTCTGGAAACAGCAGCACCTGCATCCCGTTGGCCAGCCGCAGTTCCGCGATGCCTTCAACCTCGCGGACTAACGTCAATTCTTCGTCCGCCAGAGCATGACCAGCCACTGTGGCGAAAATCAGAGCAAGGACCAATCTGCGAATCATCGAACGAAATCCTTTAGTTCACGGCACTCAGGAGAAAAGGTTCGCGGCATCTTACCGACACTCGGACATTGCAGAAAGCAATCAAGGTTTTTTCCTCACATCTCTTCACTGGACAACTCACGCCATCGCCTGACATGCTACAACTCAATTTCAGCGAAGCCTGCTTTCCGCTCGTACGACTCAAAACAGAAACGTCCATCATGTTGCGAAACTGCGTACTCCCTGCCGTATTGACACTTCTTCTTTCACCATGCACTGTGACTGCGCAACCGACGGATTCGAAAATGACGAAACGCCCGATCACCATCGAAGACCTCTTTCAGTTCAAACGTGTCGGCACGCCCGATCTCAGTCCGGATGGTCGCTGGGTCGCCTATGCCGTCACTGAAATCACAGACTCGCAGCAAAACAAATCGCAATCACGCCTGTGGCTGGTGCCGTCCGATGGATCGCTGCCTCCGCGGCAACTGACCAACGGGATCGCCAAAGACAGCAATCCCAAATGGTCGCCGGACGGTCGCTGGATCAAGTTCGAATCGACACGCTCAGGGAACAGCCAGCTGTGGATCATCAACCCCGCCGGAGGTGAAGCTCGGCAGCTGACGACCATCAGCACTGAAGCCGCCACGGCGATTTGGTCACCTGATGGCAAGCACATCGCGTTTGTTTCCGCCGTCGCGCCAGAATTTTCTGCGCTTCCCTTCGCCGAAAGCGATGCCGCGAACAAGAAGAAAGCCGACGCGGCAGCCGAGTCTCCTGTCAAAGCCCGAGTCTTCAAGCGGCTGTTTTATCGCCACTGGGACAGCTATGTCGAAGACAAACGACAGCATCTGTTTGTGATCGACCTCGACGTAAACTTAGCGGGCGACCTCATCGCGGGAACACCGCGCGATGTGACGCCCGGAGATCGCGACGCCTATCCGACGTCTTCAACATTTTCCGCATCGCGGGACTTTTGTTTCAGCCCGGATAACAGTCACCTGATCTTTAATGCCGTGCCGGCAACCGATGAAGCATGGAGCACAAACTACGATCTATGCCGCGTTCCCGTAAGTGGCGGCACGACGGAATGGGAAACCCTGACGGCGGCCAATCAGGCGGCGGACGGGCTTCCCGTCTTGTCCCCGGACGGCACGCGGTTGGCGTATCGCGCTCAGCGGAAACCCGGCTATGAAGCAGACAAGTGGGAAATCATGGTGGCCGACTGCAAACCAGACGGCAGCCTGACCAGCGAAGCGACTTCGCTCACCGCCGAGGTTGATTTATCGTTTGATGAAATCGTCTGGAAGAGCAACGACCAGATCATCACGGTGGCAGAATCCAACGGAGGCAAAGCATTGTTCAGCCTGTCGCTCAAATCTCCCAACATCGTGGAACGAGGCCAGTCGGTTGGTTCATCGGGAAGTCTAAGCATCTCCCGCGACGGAAATACGCTCGTCTGCAGCAACACGCGGCTGACTCACCCGGCCGAAATTTATCGGGTGCGACT
>JBBQSE010000696.1:0-2544 GCA_038214195.1 Planctomycetales bacterium | reverse complement strand
GGTCCGCGCAGAGTTTACGTTTCGTTCGCGGAGCGAACGACGACTCTGGTCATTCGCTTGTTCATCACCTTCTCCGTCATTACCTCACAGGGGGCTGACGCAATCGGAGCCGACCAGGTGCCGCCCGTCGCGGCACTGTTCTCTGGTGACGAAGACATTTTTGCCGACAACAGTCTTGCAGTCATGCGGCGTATTTTGACGATGCCGCCGCCAAAACGATTCGACGCTCTAACCGATTGGGTCCTGCCATCGGCGTCGCACAATTCATTTCGCGTGAGTGCTTCATTCGCACCGGCCGATCCGGTACCCAGCGCGAATACAGTGGCAGATATCGAGCGGGACCGCGTGGTTGCTCCTGTGATTGAACTCGTAGAGATCGCGAAGCAAACAGGGCGATTGAAAAACCTTCGAAAAAGTGTGGAGTCCACTCCGGAACCTGCGACCGCACATCAGTTTCGTTCAAAGCTGGCGGTCCTGGCGATGATTTGTCTGGCCGACAATGACACCGACAGTGCAGAGGGTGTACTGAACCAACTGACGGAACTTGCGAAGACCCGCGAAGAACATCAGCGATTTCACTGGTGGCCGGAGACGCTGGCGATGTGGTACGGATATCGAGATTGCCATGATGCCGCTCGTGTCTCCGAATTGTGTACAGTTCTCTATACTCAGCTGGGTCATGACAATCGCTTCAGTGGCGATCCGGCGTTGGATGCTTTTGTGGCGTCGGCCTATGGACTGATCGCATTGCAGAATCGCCCCGATAAGGAAAATCCGCCGGATGAAACGGCGCAAACGATCAACGACCGACCGGACCCGTTCGACAACTGGATTCCTTCGAGTATTGCATTGGCGCAGACTCGCGGAATGGGATTTCCTGACGCCGTCTGGAAACATGCCGGTGGAATGATCCGCAATTTTTCCGGGCATTATGACGACTTGCTGTACTTCCCGTATCCACTGATCGGCAATTTTGAGATCACGTGCGAAGTGACCAGCTTTTACTATCGTGAAAGCCACGTGCTTTATGCGGGTGAATTCGCCGCGCCGTATTGGCGTCCGAACCACATCGAGATTGGCGGTGTGCGCGGCAGTCAGCAGTTTCCGATTAATCCTCCGATGACTCCTCCGGAAGAATGGTTCACGTGTCGGATCGCTGTGCATGATGGTGTTTGCACATATTTTGCAAACGGTCGTCAGTTGACTCAACGTCGGCTGGCACCGGACCACAATCCCTGGCTGGCTCTGCGGAGCCGAGGGCTTTGTCACGGTTCGGTGCGAAATCTTCGGATTTCGGGGACGCCGGAAGTTCCCAAAACCGTGTCGTTGACTGCGGCAACAAGTCGGGATGACTGGGTTTCGTATTATGACTCAACAATCGGGCATCTTAGCGATGCGACCTCGTGGCAGAAGAGCGTCGAATATCCCGAGGAGAATGTGGATGGTGGTGAGGCAGCCGGCGCGGTCAGAAGTCTTACGACTTCTGCTACGGGAGGCGAAAATGATCCGGAGTCTGAAATCACCGCGGCGCGGGATCCGGACCTTGCCGGCACAAATTCGGAGAGTCTGCTTGTGTATCAGCGGCCGCTGTTTGAGGATGGACGGCTGCAATACGAGTTCTGGTATGAACCTGGCGTCGCTGAAGTTCATCCGGCTCTGGATCGACTGGTGTTTCTTTTGCGGCCCGAAGGAGTTCATCTTCACTGGGCGACCGACGGCCGATTTGATCGAACACAGAACCTGCCGGAAAACGAATTCGCTGTCACCGACAATCAGTCCGGTCCCGTTCAATTGCCAGTGAAGACGAATGCATGGAATCAGCTTGAAATGTTGCTCAAGGGCGACATCGTCGAAGTTCGGCTCAATCAGCAGCTGATTTTTCAGCGGACACTCGAAGCGACCAATGATCGAAAGTTTGGCTTGTTCCGCTGGGCCGATCAAACTGCTGCTCGCGTCCGAAATGTGACGTGGTCGGCGGAGTGGCCGGAAACCGTCCAGACGTCGATTGATCGCCAGCTTGCGGCTTCGGACGTTTATCCGCTTGAACAGGCTTCAGCGAAACTGCCGATGCATTTCGAGCAGGACTTCGCAAAAGATGGACTCTCGGGCCACGGACTGCCGGATCTTGCGCTGTGGACGACGACCGGCACCAATCAGGTCACTACAAACGGGATCGCCAGTGAATGCACCGCAAAAGGGTTTTGGACAGAATCCAATCTGCGATTGATGACACGGATCGGCGGTGACTTTGATGTGCGGGCCTCCTTCGACCGCTTCGAACCGAGCGGCACCGGGCCCGCCGGATTCCACCTCGTCGCAAAAACAGATGATGCACTTCAAAGCCAGGGCCTGATCGCTCGGGCGTTTCACTCAGCGGGTCAGCAGAATCTCAAAGGACAGACCGGGCAATTGGTTCCCGGTGGTGAGCGGCGAATTCTTGATACCTATGCGGTCTGCGATGCGAACTCTGGAACACTGCGACTCGTGCGGCGTGGTGCCACAGTGTCCTACCTGTTTGCGGAAAATGATTCAGCCAACTTTCGA
>JBBQSE010000695.1:0-2558 GCA_038214195.1 Planctomycetales bacterium | reverse complement strand
ACTAAGCATCCGGAAGGCGAACTTCGGCAGATTGACAAGGGTCAATTTGTCGTTCCATGTCTTCTGACGTGGACCATTTTGTTGGGCGGCAGCGCCCTGTTTCTGTATCGTAATTTCGTTGAGGATCATTTTGCAATGGCTGACATTTCCCTGCTTCGCAACATCGGCATTTCGGCCCACATCGACTCGGGGAAGACGACGCTGACCGAGCGAATTTTGTACTACTCGGGACGCATCCACAAGATTCGCGAAGTCAAGGGTGGTGATGGTGGCGCGACGATGGACCACATGGACCTCGAACGCGAGCGCGGCATCACGATCACCTCGGCAGCGACCCGTGTCGAGTGGAAAGATGAAGAGACGGGCATTATGCACCCGATCAACATCATCGATACTCCCGGCCATGTGGACTTCACGGTCGAAGTGGAACGCAGCCTGCGAGTGCTCGATGGGGCGATCCTTGTCCTGTGCGCTGTGGGCGGCGTGCAAAGCCAGTCGCTGACTGTTGACCGTCAGATGCGTCGTTACGGTGTACCTCGCATCGCGTTCATCAACAAAATGGACCGTACGGGTGCCAATCCGACAAAAGTCATGGCGGCGATGAAAGAGAAGCTGCGCTGCAACGCGGTACCGCTGCAGATTCCGATGGGTCTGGAATCCGCGTTTGAAGGCGTGATCGATCTCATTCGCATGGAAGCGGTATTCTTTGAAGGGGAGAAGGGCGACGACGTTGTTCGCAAACCGATTCCCGAGCAATACAAGGCCGCTGCAGAGAAGGCTCGCCGCGAGATGCTTGAAGAATTGTCGTTGCACGACGACGATCTCATGGCCGCCCTGCTGGAAGAATCGGAAGTCAGTGTCGACGATGTTCGCAAGATCATTCGTCGGGCCACTCTGGCTCAGCAGATCGTGCCCGTGCTAATGGGAACGGCGTTTAAGGACAAAGGTGTTCAGGAAGCCCTGGATGCTGTCGTGCGGTTCCTGCCATCTCCGCCGGAACGCGATAAATTTGCAAACGATAACAGCCAGCCGATTGACGAAACCGGGCACCATCCCAAGGTTCTTCTCAGCGATTCCAACGACGCGCCGCTCGTGGCAATGGCGTTCAAGACCGTTGTCGAAAACTTTGGTCAGCTGACTTACACTCGCATTTATCAGGGCAAAATTGTCAAGGGGCAGTCCTATGTGAACGCGCGTACGGGTCGCACGATTCGTTTTGGACGTTTGGTGCGAATGCACTCCAACGACCGCGAAGACATTGAACTCGGTGAAGCTGGCGATATTATCGCTGTCGTGGGTGTCGATTGTGCGTCGGGTGATACATTCACTGCCGACGGCGTACCTCTATCGCTCGAAAACATCTTCGTCGCCAATGCCGTGATTCGCCTGTCTATTGCACCGAAAAAGCGAGATGACGCCGACAGGCTCAGCAAGGCGCTTGAGCGTTTCCGTCGTGAAGACCCCACGTTCCGGGTGCTGACCGATGAAGAAACCGGGGAGACATTGATCGCAGGGATGGGGCAGTTGCACCTTGAAATCTACGTCGAACGCATCAAACGCGAGTACAAGTGCGAATGTGTCGTCGGAGAGCCTCGTGTCGCTTATCGCGAATGCCCCACTAAGTCGGTCGAGTACAATTACAAGCACAAGAAACAGTCCGGCGGGTCCGGCCAATACGCGCACATCGTGGGTGTACTGGAGCCTCTGCCGGAGAACTACGAGAAGACCTATGAGTTTGTCGATGAAGTCAGCGGTGGACGAATTCCTCGCGAGTTCATTGCTCCAGTGGATGCCGGATTTCAATTGAGTTTGCCGAAAGGTCCGCTTGGCGAATACGAAGTCGTGGGTGTCCGCATGCGGCTGCAGGACGGCAGTTACCACGATGTCGACTCATCGGAAATGGCGTTTAAGATTTGTGGCATCGGTTGCATGCGGGAGACTCTGAAAAAAGCCGACATGACGCTGCAGGAGCCAATCATGAAGCTTGAAATCGAGACTCCCGATGAATACCAGGGCCAGATCACCGGACACGTTTCCAGCAAACGCGGACTTGTCACAGGTTCGGAAGTGACCGGTGGTGTCTGCGTCATCAACGCCGAAGCGCCGCTTTCCAGCATGTTTGACTATGCCAATGAACTGCGTTCCATGACACAGGGCAAAGGCCAGTTCAGCATGGAGTTCCTGGCCTACCGTCAGGTTCCTCGCGGACTGCAGGGAGAAATCCTCGAACGTCGCCGGAAGGAAATCGAAGCAAAGGCCGCTGCGAAGTAACGGATCCCTTTGGATTCCACAAACACGACTTCAGAAGCCCGGCTTTTTCAAAAAGCCGGGCTTCTGTTCGTTATGGACCAATTTATAATTCGTGCGGTCCAGACTGAGGCTGTCAATCCTCGTTCCAGGGCTCCAGCCCTGGAACGCACTGCACTGGAGGCTCCTGCCTCCGGCGAGAATCATGGGAGGCAGGAGCCTCCGAGCAGTGTGTTCCGAGGCTGGAGCCTCGGAACAAGGACATCATTTCTGACCGCGTGAAATATACATTCACGTCATCAACCGCCACT
>JBBQSE010000694.1:0-2610 GCA_038214195.1 Planctomycetales bacterium | reverse complement strand
TCAGGAAGTCTGGCTGCAGGGAGTGAACGCGGGCGGACTGGAAACGCTGCCGCAGGATCGACAGGTGGTCAAATCGATCGTGGTAGCGATTGATGACTGGAGAGCCAACTGTGTCCGTGTCCCGATCAAAGATGAATTCTGGTACGGTCAAAGCCCTTATCAAAAAAACGGCGGCAAAGAGTATCGGGAAATCATCGATCAAATCGTGACCCTCGCCGCCAACCGAGGTGCGTATCTGGTCCTTGATCTGCATCGTTACCGCGCCGCTACACAGGGCCATGCGGATTTCTGGAAAGACTGTGCCGCTGTCTACAAGAATCATCCAGCCGTGCTGTTTAATGTGCTCAACGAGCCGCACGGAATCTCCTGGGATGTCTGGAAAAATGGTGGCTTCGTTGGAACCGAAACCGGGACTGACGAATCCGCGTTTCTGACCGACGAAGAGAAAAAGAAGAACGCGGGATTTCAGTCGGTCGGCATGCAGGGACTTGTCGATGCGGTCCGTTCAACAGGAGCGAAGAACATCGTCATTGCCGGAGGGATGGCCTGGTGCAACGACCTCTCCCAAATCACCAAAGGCTACGCGCTCGACGACAAGGGCGGCAATGGCATCATGTATTCATGGCACACCTACAACTGGCATACCGACTGGGAGAAAAATATTCTGGTGACTGCATCGCAGTACCCGATCTTTCTCGGTGAAGTCGGGGCGGACGTCAAGAAGATGGATTTCATCCCGTCGGAAGCGCAGGAAGATCCGTACACGTGGGTTCCAGATATGCTGGGATTTATTCAAAAGCACAAACTCAACTGGACTGGCTGGTGCTTTCATCCACGAGCGACGCCCGTCATGATTAGCGACTGGACATACACGCCGTCTCCGTTCTGGGGCGCGTTCGCCAAAGAGGCGCTTTCAGGCAAACACTTTGAAATGAAACGAGCACGATGAATCCCACACGACTTCACAGTGGTTCCACCAAGTGTCACGCCAGTGCAGCGATGCTGATTGTTGTCTTCTGGTTGACCTTGCCGGCATTTGCCCAAAATGCCTATCCGCTGCGCGATGCGGTGGAATGTATTCCGCGTGCCGGGCTGCCGAATTTCCGAGCAAAGCTGGACGCAGGGCAGCCGGTGAGGATCGCCTATCTTGGCGGCAGCATCACCGCCGCGCCGGGCTGGCGCGTGCAGTCCCGCGAATGGTTTGCCCAGCAGTATCCAAACTCGAAAGTCGAAGAAATCAATGCGGCGATCGGCGGGACCGGATCCGATCTCGGCGTGTTCCGATTGCAAAATGATGTCCTGCGTCACCAGCCCGATCTGATGTTTGTTGAATTTGCGGTGAACGATGGCGGTGCCTCACCCGAGCAAATCCATAAAGCGATGGAAGGCATCGTTCGGCAAACGTGGCAGGCGGATCCTAAAATTGATATCTGCTTTGTCTACACGCTCAGCGAACTGATGCTGCCCGATTTGCGGTCGGGCAAGATGCCACGTTCAGCCAGTGCGATGGAAGAAGTCGCCGACCATTATCAGATTCCGTCGATTCACTTTGGGGTGCAAGTTGTCGCCCTGGAAACGGCGGGCGAACTTGTGTTCAAAGCTCCAAAGCCGGCAAATCTAAGCGAAGTGACTCCGATGGTGTTTTCCTCTGACGGCGTCCATCCCCATGTCGAAACCGGGCACACGCTTTACACCGCAACGATTGCGAGATCATGGCCCGCGATCCGAGATGCTGGCGACCAGTCCATCGCGCACACTCTGCCCGAACCACTACGCGCCGACAACTGGGAACAGGCCCGTCAGGTTGCTATCACCCCCGAAATGCTGCAAGGCAACTGGGAAAAACTCCCTGCGGACGACTCCCTCGCGAAGAGCTTTCAACGCAACATGCCCGATCTGTATCAGGCTCATGACGCCACAGCGTCGCTTGAGTTCACATTCGATGGAACGACCGCCGCCATTTTCGATCTGGTCGGCCCCGACGGCGGGCAGTTGAGCGTTGAACTTGATGACAATCCTCCGGCACTCAGAAACCGAATCGACGCCTATTGCACATATCACCGCATGAGCAAACTGGCCGTCGCATCCGAATTGCCATCGGCGCGTCACACCGTGCGAATCTCTCTGACGTCAGAAACGCTCGACAAACGAAACATCCTGTTCGAACACAATCGAGCTGACTTCGACCAAAATCCCGAAAAATACGCCCCGCAGACCTGGTACATTGGCTCGCTGCTGGTCATTGGCCAAGTCGAGCCGAATGACGCCGATCAATGAAACGACCCGATCACATTGAGTACTTGCCAGGTGAAAATCGAGTCGAGATTGAACCCGGACAACGTTGACTGCGGATTGCACCTGACTCCAGGACAGACAATAGGACATATGCGATGATCGACTTTGTGATCGAGCCACATGTGGGGCCAACGCCTCTCGTGTTCACGATGACCCCGGAACAGGTCGAAGGTGTCCTTGGGCCACCCGGTCGAATTGATGCGGACATATCGGGCAACCGGATAGAGCAACGCGAATGTTTATGGGTTGGATACTTCGCTGAAACCGGATTGTTGCACGAAGTCGTGGTTGCTCCAGGAATAGACTTGTATTTCC
>JBBQSE010000693.1:0-2613 GCA_038214195.1 Planctomycetales bacterium | reverse complement strand
CGCGGCGTCATCAAATAACGCGGCGTCATCAGTAAACACTAAATCCACAAGCGTACCGGCGTCGATTGTTGCAAATGATTCCGGCGTGACCGGTTCTGGAATCGCGTGCATTAATGCCTCCCCGTCAAACGGCACGTTCGTTTTCGCGTTGCCATCGATCCAGATCACGTCATGTGGGTGAGGATAGGTTTTGGAGATTGCCGTGCTGATGAATCGCTTCTGCGGAACCTTGCCGTCTTGCGGACCGAACTGACCATCTGGCTCCTGGAATTCATGCAAGGAGGTCCCGTCGTTACCTCGAAACTGAAACAATCCCATGATCTCGCGATCATCGACCTCTTCCACCGAGATGCTGTCTTGTGGAGATTCATCCGGAAATCGATGGCCAACTTCAAACGTGAATGCAGCACTATGTTTCTTGTTTGTGCCACCGAACTCAACGATGCTTTCAGACGGCAATCGAACTTCGATCTCAGACGAATACTCCGGAGTGGCCTCATCGAATGCGAAATCCATCGCAGGTGATGCGGGGACTTCGGCGACTGATTCGACTTCGAGGTTTGTCAAAACCGGCTCGTTTGTCTCCAGCAAGCCTGTATCCGGTGCCGATGCCGAAAACTCAGGAGATTCCGAAGCCGGTACCATCGCCGTGCGCACCGTGGGGCCACCAAATTCAATCACGCCCGGAGAAAGCGTCGCATGAGTCGGGGCCTGCTTCGCACTGTCAGGCACCTGGGGTTTGGCATTCCGGACTGGCTCGACGACCGCGATTCCAGATTCTGGTTGCGTGTCAGCTGCCGTTTCCTCGTGCATTTCATCTGACGATGCGTCTGTGGAGGCGACAAGCGGAGATGCGTTCCAGTTGTACTGCAGATGCTGCAATCGACCGAGAGCCGAGCGGACCGAATTTTCGCTGGCCTGCGTTTCACCAGCCTCGGCCGCGACCACAAGGGATTCATCCGCCAGCAAACTCAGACAACGCGGAATGCCATCCGACGCCGATGTGATGAGTTCGAGGGCTGTCGTCGTAAAGACGTTTGAAAGTTTCCCTCCGACGAGTTCAATTTGCCGCTGCAGAAACCGTATTGCCTCACCCGACTTCAGTGGCTGAAGAAACGAGTGGCAGCGAATTCGGCGGCCAAACTCGGCGAACTCGGCTCGCGCCAGTTGTTCCTCAAACGAGATCGGCGCGCACACCAGACAATGCACAAGTCCTCGACCGTTCCATTCCTCTTCGGTATACGATCGCAGTTCGTTCAGGGTTTGCAGCGACATGAGTTGCGCATCATCGACCAGTAACAGGACCGGCCCCCACAGCTCTGCCGTCCGTTTCATTTGTTCCAGTGCCAGCGATCGGGTTGCAGCCGGCGCTGGCTCACAAGCGTCGGGAATTGTGGTGAGACTCCCGCAGCCAGCCTTCATTCTTGAAGCCTGAAGCAGCACGGAAATCAGATCGCCGGAAGTCGTAAGCCTGGCTCCGGAACAGACAATCGCACGTCCTTCGTTGGCAAGTTGTTGCTGCAAATGACGCAGCAGCGACGTCTTCCCACCGCCCGGCGGGCCAGTCACCAGCGCAATCCCGAGATCCGATCTCAGGGCGTGCAGGAGCTGCGGCAGGATCGAGTGAATGGATTCCGAAACAAAGAACGCCCGAGTTGCATCGGCAGACTGAAATGGCTGGCGATAAAGTCCAAAATGCGTTTCGTACATAACTATTCCGTCCCTGGATGCTTGCGACATTGCGGCAGAAGATGCCGATCCGCTCATCGCGTGGTTTCCCCCGGTGTCATCATCGAACGAGAATATCCGAATTCTTTAGCGCAACCGTTTTTGACGGAAAAGGCGAGGCAACCTGTGTTGATTCAATGCGGAGAGTCGCACATTCGACGTTGATCGACGGCAAATTCCGTCACAAAGTAGCCCGGACGGTCTCAATCATCACGGAAATCTGTAAACTGCGTGGGAAGATTTTTTGTTCCCGATAGAGGCATTGGAAATGATCGCCCCCAAAGAAGAAACGTGCGAAGGTGTCCCGGAACTGGAAGAGCGGAAGCCCGACTTTCTGATTCTGGCCCGATATGGACGAGTGCCACAGGTCGCTCGATTTTCTGCGTGGGGCGAAAAGCCTGAACGCGAATCCACTGTTGTTGTGTCCACAGATCGCGGTGACGAAATCGCAACTGTCCTAAAGACGCTGCCTCCGGATGCGAAGACATCCGAAGGAGAAGTCGCTCAACCGACGGGTGAACTGCTGCGAACGGCAACTGATGATGATTTGGACTGCAATGCACGGCATGAACAGGCGGCCGAAATCAGTTTCGCGGAATGGACGTCTCGCGCCGTCGGCTGGAAACTGCAATTGGAACTCATTGATATTGAACGCACGCTGGACGATCGCCTCATCCTGTACGTGCTAAACGATCGCAGTGCTGAAACAACGAGGCTGGCGCTGCTGGCTGCGGCAGGTGGCTTTGGTGTGATTCATGTCCAGCCCGTTTCGGCCCAGGGCGTCGTTCAGGAATCCGGTGGCGGTGGTTGCGGTTCGTGCGGCACTGGGCATCACTAAGGATCGCTCTATCAATAAGTGAGCGGCAAGGCGCTAGCCGCCGGTGA
>JBBQSE010000692.1:0-2633 GCA_038214195.1 Planctomycetales bacterium | reverse complement strand
TATTCAGGCCACTCGTTACGATGGCGATCTGCAAATGCCCCCGAAAGCCCCGCTGCCCGAGGCTGAAAAACAGGCCCTCGCCCAATGGGTCGCCGCAGGTGCTCACTGGCCTGAGAATTTGCCAGCGCTGACGACGTCGCGTGACGAACTGGCGAAGACACACTGGGCGTTTCAGCCGGTTTCGCGGCCAGAAATTCCGGTGATCGATGCGGCAAATGCGGTCCGCATCAAGACGCCGATTGATGCCTTTATCCTGCAACGGCTCAACGCGGTCGATTTGAATCTGTCGCCGGAAGCCGATCGCCGCACGCTGATACGGCGGGCTTCTTATTCACTCACCGGACTGCCGCCAACCGCCGCAGAAGTTGAAAGTTTCATCAACGACGCAGATCCACGGGCCGATGAAAATCTTGTTGATCGTTTGTTGAACTCACCAGCCCACGGCCAGCACTGGGCGCGGCACTGGCTGGACATCGCCCGCTACTCCGACACGAAGGGCTACGTCTATGCGCGGGAAGAACGATTTTGGGTGCATGCGTGGTCGTATCGGGACTGGATCGTCGATGCCCTGAACGCCGACATGCCGTACGATCGTTTTCTGCTGATGCAGCTCGCGGCGGATCAGGTCCCCGATCGAGCTGAGGCGGACCTTGCCGCGATGGGATTTCTGACGCTCGGTCGCCGCTTCCAGGGAGTGAAACGTGACATCATCGACGATCGTATCGATGTCGTCTGTCGCGGCACGATGGCGCTCACGGTCGGCTGCGCGCGGTGTCATGATCACAAATACGATCCGATTCCGACCGCCGACTATTACTCACTGTATGGTGTGTTCGACAGTTGTCGCGAAAAGATTGTGCCGCTGCCGAATTCAAAAGCCCCCGACGAAACGTTTCAGGCAGAACTCAAGAAACGCACAGACGCTCTGGAAACCCTGCGTCAGGAGCGCCGCGCGTCAACGTCAGCCCGAGTCCGCTCGCGGATCGGCGATTATCTGCACGCCCAGCGTGAGTTGCAAAAGTATCCGGAAGAAGGATTTGATCAGGTCTTTGAGCTCGGAGATATGCTGCCTGCATTCGTTCATCGTTGGCGCGACCACTTGCGAGACACCAGCCTTCTGGACGATCCCGTTTTTGTGGCCTGGCATCGCTTCAACGCGATCCCGGAGAGTGAGTTTGCTGATCGTTCGGCAGCGATCACTCAATCGCTTCACGAACTCAGCGCAGACCGAATCAACCTGCGGGTCGCGGCAGCGTTTGCGACGCCTCCTGAAACTTTCACCGATGTCATCAATCGCTATGCTGTCGTGTTGCGGACTGTCGATGCGGAATGGCAGGCGGAACTTGAACGTTCAAAAGCGGCTGGCGAAACGGTGACGGCGCTGAAGGATCCGGCGGATGAACAACTTCGCCGCCTGCTGTACGGGCCGGGATCACTCTGCGAAGTCCCGGACGAACCTGTCGTCCACACGGAATACGACTTTGATTCAGGAACCTGCACGGAGTTGTGGAAGCTGCGGGGCGAAGTGGATCGCCTGATCATCGGTGCTGCATCAGAACCGCGCTACGCGACGATCATCGAAGACCGCGAGATTCCGGCCAATCCGCGAATCTTTAAACGCGGCAACTCAGCCAACAAAGGCGACGACGTCCCGCGTCAGTTTCTGGAGCTGCTATCGGGACCGGATCGCAAACCCTTTGAACATGGAAGTGGGCGTCTGGAGATGGCTCACGCAATTATCGATCCTGCCAATCCGCTCACCGCGCGGGTGATGGTCAATCGGGTCTGGTCGCATCATTTCGGAACGGGCCTGGTCGCGACGCCGGGTGACTTCGGACTCCGCGCCGATCCGCCATCGCATCCGGAATTGCTCGACTGGCTGACGTCCGAGTTCATCGCCAGCGGCTGGAGCCTCAAAAAGCTGCATCGCCTGATCGTCCTTTCCGCGACATATCGGCAATCGTCGGTCGGTCCTGAAGATTCAAGGGAACGCGCCCTCGCCGGGACCGTCGATCCGGCCAACCGACTGCTCTGGCGGATGAATGTGCATCGATTGTCATTTGAGGAAATGCGAGATTCGATGCTGGCCGTGTCGGGGCAGCTCGATCCTCGTATTGATGGCAGGCCCGCAAACCTGTTCACGAAGCCATTCCCAGTGCGACGCACGCTGTATGGGCTCGTCGATCGACAGTATCTGCCCGGCGTGTTGCGGATGTTTGACTTCGCCAATCCGGATCTTCCGATTCCACAGCGCAGTGAAACGACGGTTCCTCAGCAGTCACTGTTTCTGATGAATCATCCGATGACACTGGAACGCGCGAGGGCGCTTGCGAAAGAACTGCCTGAAGATTCGAATCCCGAAGACAAGATTCGCCAGCTCTATCAGCACGTGCTGCAACGCGATCCGACACCGTCGCAACTTGCCGCCGCACGAGAGTTGCTCACAACAGACGCTCCTGACACGCCAGCCCCGTCAGCAACAGCCGCCGACTGGTCCTACGGCTTCGGCACCTTCGACGAGGCATCTCAGCGCGTCGCTAATTTCACTCCGCTGCCGCTTTTCACCGGTGCCGCCTGGCAGGGCGGCGCAGCATGGCCCGACGGCAAACTGGGCTGGGTCCAACTGACCGCCA
>JBBQSE010000691.1:0-2660 GCA_038214195.1 Planctomycetales bacterium | reverse complement strand
ATTGCAGGCATCAGCGACGGTTTACGCTGGTTCGTTTCAGCAACCCGGACCGACGTACCGTCTGTTTCGCGGCGAGCCATTGGCGAAGCGGGAGCAGGTTCAACCGGGTGCGGTGGAAGTCCTTGGCAAACTGCCGATTTCGGAAGCGACACCCGAACAGCAGCGACGCCTAGCGCTGGCCGAGTGGATGGCTTCAAAAGAAAATCCGCTCACAGCGCGTGTGATCGTCAATCGGTTGTGGCAGTTTCACATGGGCAAAGGATTGGTCGCCACGCCAAGTGATTTCGGTGCCGCTGGTGTTGCGCCGACGCATCCGGAACTGCTCGACTGGCTGGCGACGGAACTCATGGATCACAACTGGTCGCTCAAGCATGTGCATCACCTGATTCTGAACTCGGCGACGTATCGGCAAAGCAGTCGTCCGCGCGCGGATGCGCTGCAGGCTGACGGTGCGACGGAGTGGTGGTGGCGATTTCCTCCGCGACGTCTGGAAGCCGAAGCAATCCGCGACAGCATTCTGGCTGTCACTGGAGTCCTCGACGATCGCATGTACGGTCCCGGGTTCAGCGGTTTCGAGGTCGAACTGGAAAACGTCCGCCACTATTTTCCAAAGAAGAAATATGGTCCGGAAGACTGGCGCAGAATGATCTACATGACGAAAGTACGGCTTGAGAGGGAGTCCGTCTTTGGCATCTTCGATTGTCCGGATGCGGCGACGGCGGTTCCGAAACGCAGTCGTTCCACAACCCCGCTACAGGCTCTGAATCTGTTCAACAGCTCGTTCATGCTGCAGCAGTCGCAGCTGCTGGCCGACCGGCTGCAGCGTGATTGCGGCGACGATGTCTCGCGGCAGATTTCGAGAGCTTTCTGGCTGTGCTGCAGCCGTGAACCGAATGCGGCTGAATTGAATGAATCTCAAGAGTTTATTGCTGAAGAATGCCTCGCCGCGTTTTGTCGGGCGATTTTGAACAGCAATGAGTTTGTGTTTTTGGAATAAAAATCTTCAACGCGACGTATGCCATGTCAAATGGATCAAATTTCCTCACCGGCCATCACCTGCTCAACCGCCGCAGATTCCTCGACCACACGGGCACTGGGCTTAGCAGCATTGCGTTGGCAATGATGCTGGCGGAGCAGGGATTGCTGAAGGCGGACGAATCGAAGCCTGGCACGGTTGGCGGCAGGCAACCTATTCGGCCGGAGATCGATCCTGCGCATCCGTTTGCCGCGCGGCAACCGCATTTTTCGGCGGCCGCAAAGCGAGTCGTGGTGATCTTTTGTTCGGGAGCCTGCAGTCATCTCGACACGTTTGACTACAAGCCGGAACTGATCGCTCGTCACGGACAATCGCTGCCGGGTGCGGACAAGCTGATTACGTTTCAGGGAGAGCAGGGAAATGTGACCCAAAGTCCCTGGAAGTTTCAGCCGCGTGGGGAAAGCGGCAAGATGATCTCCGATCTTGTCCCGCATCTCGGCGCACTGGCGGACGATATTTGTTTTCTCCACTCGATCAAGGGCAAGACGAACACGCACGGGCCTGGCGAAAACTACATGTCCACGGGATTTACGCTCGATGGATTTCCGAGCATCGGAGCCTGGACGTCGTATGCCCTTGGCACAGAAAATGAAAACTTGCCGGCATATGTCGCCATTCCCGATCCGCGTGGTACGCCGCAGAATTCGGTGAACAACTGGGGACCGGGATTCCTGCCCGCCGCGTTTCAGGGAACGGATTTCAATACCTCAAAGCCGATTCGAAATCTGGCGAGGCCGGATTCGATCTCGCAATCTGCCGACGCGAAGACTCGCGATTTTCTGAAACGGCTCAACGATCGACATCTCGAAAGATTCCCCGGCGACACGGAGCTCGCGGCGAGGATTTCGAGTTACGAACTTGCCGCAAAAATGCAGCTCAGCATACCGGAAGTCCGCGATCTCTCGACGGAATCCGCGTCAACGCTGGCGATGTACGGAGCCGACGATGCGGAGAACACGCTGAAGGCCGCCTTTGCCAAGAACTGTATCCTTGCCAGGCGACTGCTGGAACAGGGTGTGCGGTTTGTACAATTATTCAACGGAGCCTATCAGACAGGCGGCGAAGGAGTCAGCAATTGGGACGGACACAAAGTGATCGAGCAGCAATACAGCGTTCACGGTCCGGTGCTTGACCAGCCCACGGCGGCACTAATTAAGGATCTGAAACAACGTGGCTTGTTGAAAGACACGCTGGTCGTCTGGTGTACTGAATTTGGCCGCATGCCGACATTCCAAAAAGGTGCCAGCGGACGCGATCACAATCCGGAAGGCTTTACCTGCTGGTTTGCCGGAGCTGGAGTCAAAGCTCCGTTCAGCTTTGGGGCGACCGATGACTTCGGCTACAAGGCCGTCGAAAACATCGTCACAGTCCATGACTTTCACGCCACAATCCTGCATCTGCTGGGACTGGATCACGAGCGGCTGACGTTTTACTACAACGGACTCGAACGGCGTCTGACGGACGTCGAAGGTACCGTTGTCAAGGACGTGCTGGTGTAGGGCTGCCTGGGGGAAAAAATGTTTGGGAACGTCGCAGGCCGCACCGACTTAGGATCGTTCGGGAAATAACTGTCCGATATGCAGTGAGCGGCAAGGCGCTAGCCGCCGGTAATCGGCAGTGTAAA
>JBBQSE010000690.1:0-2765 GCA_038214195.1 Planctomycetales bacterium | reverse complement strand
CAGCCGAACATCCACGCTTGCACTGTGAGCCGTCAGGCCTTCTTTTTCGGCCATCAGACGCACGCTATCCGCATCCGCCCGCAGCGCGGATTCGTCGTACCGAATGACCGAACTGCGTTTCAAAAAATCCGTCGCCGCCAGACCATTGGCGAATCTCGCCGTGCCGCCGGTTGGCAAAACGTGCGACGGCCCGGCAATATAGTCGCCGAGCGCAACAGGTGTATAGTGACCGAGAAAAATGGCACCAGCATTCTGAATCTGGCTGAGCATGATTTCCGGATCATCCATCGAAATGTGCAGATGTTCCGGAGCCAGCAAGTCCGTCAATTCCGCAGCTTCTGCCTCATCCCGAGCGAGAATCAGAGCACCATAGTCCGACAGTGCCTGTCGAGCCAAATCACCACGCGATAATTGAGCCAACTGCTGTTCCAGAGCCTGCTGCACGGCGGCAATAAAAGGCTCGTGCCAGGTGATCAGCACTCCTGAACCTGGACTATGCTCCGCTTGTGAAATGAGGTCTGCGGCGACGAATTCCGGTCGTGCTGTCTTGTCGGCAAGGACGATGACTTCACTCGGGCCCGCGATACTGTCGATATCGACATCGCCAAACACATGCTGCTTCGCCAAAGCCACAAACAGGTTGCCCGGTCCGACAATTTTATCAACCCTGGCGATGCCTTCCACGCCATAGGCCAGCGCCGCAACAGCCTGAGCCCCGCCGACGCGATACACTTCATTCACGCCGATCTCATGGCAGGTCGCCAGCATGTCGATGTTGTAACCGCCAAACGCCGTGGGCGGCACGACGATCGCGATCTCAGGCACACCCGCCGTCATCGCCGGCACCGCTGTCATTAACACCGTCGATGGATACGCCGCAGCACCTCCCGGAACACAGATACCAACACGTCTCATCGGCAGATGACGCTGTCTCAGTTCCACCGTTCCTTTCCCGACGGACCGAACGACCCGTGCATCGTGAGGAAGAACCGACTTCTGGAACTCCGTGATGTTGTCGCGGATCTTGCGAATTGTCGCGAGGAATTCCGGAGACGCCTTGCCCGCCGCAGCCGCCAGTTCTTCCGGCGTGACGCGAATCGTCTCAGCTGTCAGATCGCGCTGATCCAGCTTCGACGTGTAATGCAGGACAGCTTCCAGACCACGACTCCGCACATCTTCGCAAATCCGCCGCACAACATCGCGCGGGCTAAGTGGTTCGCCGAAAAGCTCTATGGTCCGCTGTCGTCCAGCCTCCGAAACCACGTCCCCGCGCGGACTCAGTTTGTCCCGCAGCTTACGAAACAGTTCCCGGGCGTCGCCCTGACGACAGTCAATCGTTTGGATGGAAAGTTGTGATGTCATGATTTGGTCTTGAGGTCGCTGATTGATACCGGCGTGATTTGGCTGAAAAAGTTTCGTTGAGCATCGAACGGGCAATAAGTGACGTGAATGAAATCAGCCGCTGAGCGCTAGCTCACGGTTTTACCAGAACCGGACGCTGGCGCGTTCCGGCTGATAAGACAAATAGTAAACCACTCGATGTCGCCACCAGATTGAAGCCGCCCGCAGTCGGAAGTACAGTCCGTGGCTCAATTTTGCTGAGTTTTTCCGGTCCATTCCCGTTCTTCGAAAGCTGATCCCTTGAAAGTCATCGATCTTCGCAGCGATACCGTCACTCGTCCGACCCCGGCGATGCTGCAGGCCATGATTGCTGCGGAAGTTGGCGATGACATGATGGGCGAAGACCCGACGGTTCGGCGACTGGAACAGATGGTCGCTGAGATGTTCGGTCACGAAGCGGCCGTGTTTGCCTGCTCGGGAACGCAGAGCAATCAAATGGGTGTCCGGGTTCACTGCCTGCCCGGCGACGAACTGCTGATCAATGAAACGGGGCACATCGCCAACTTTGAAGGTGGCGCTCCCGCCGCATTAAGTGGCGTGACAGTTCGTACGATTTCCGCCCCGGATGGTTTTCTGGACGTGGACTCTCTGGAAGGAAAAATCCGGGTCAACGACCAGCACTATGCCCGCACGCGTCTGGTCTGTTTGGAGAACACGACCAACCTCGGTGGAGGTCACGTCTATTCACTGACACATCTGCAGCGAGTTTCCGACTGGGCGGTCGAGAATGGCATTAAGCGGCATTTAGACGGCGCGCGGCTGTTCAACGCCATCGTCGCCGCAGGTTACTCAGCGGCGGATGTCGGCCAGTGCTTCGACACGATCTCCATCTGTTTTTCGAAAGGACTCGGCTGCCCGATGGGTTCGATCCTCACCGGCAACAATGCCGATATCGCTCGCGCTCGAAGAATCCGAAAACTCTTCGGCGGGGCGCTCAGACAATCCGGTATCGTCGCAGCCGCCGCCATCTACGCGCTGGAAAACAATGTCACTCGAATGCGGGAAGACCACTCGAACGCCAGTCAACTCGCATTGGGATTGGCGGCGATCGACGGAATTAGCGTTGAGGCGGACAGGGTCGCGTCCAACCTCGTCTTCTTCGAAATCCAGACTGACCGCGGCACGGCCGTTCAACTGGCGGCGGCGCTGAAAGAGCAGGGTGTTCTCATCGGCCCGATGGGCAGCCAGCTGATGCGCGCCGCAACTCATCTGGACGTGAACTCTGCAGACATCAATGCAGCCGTGCAAGCAATCGCCGCCTGCATGAAACATGGATTTACTGATCGTCCCACAGTCGGCAGCGGCCCTTATTCACGATAACCCAGAGTAGAACAGTTGTCCCAACTGTTCCTTCCCCCCCCCCA
>JBBQSE010000689.1:0-2775 GCA_038214195.1 Planctomycetales bacterium | reverse complement strand
CCGCTCGCTGTTCTGTCGCCCGTCGCGGAACTATCATCGCCTGAGCCCCTTCCGCGCGTCGCATTCGTGTGTTCAGAATTGCCGCGAGTCGGAGGTGTAGTGCTCCATTGAATCTCATGAATCGAATTTGGGGTCGCCATGACATCGCGAATTCTGCGTGCTCTCGGTCGATTGTGTTGTGGGTTGATCCTGCTGCTGCTTTCTCACGAGATTCGCGGGAGTGAAATTTCACCGGACGGCATCAGCGGGACGCTGGTGATTTGTGGTGGAGGCAAGACCCCTGCCGCAGTACTGGATGTCATGGCCGCATCCGCAGGCTCGGACGGTTCAATTGTTGTCATTGGTCACGCATCGGACGATCCTGTGGCTGCCGCATCGAACGCCACCGAATGGCTGGAATCCGGTGGCGCGACGCACGTTGTAGTTCCGGAGATTGCGGCTGACGGTTCGGTTGTGTTGTCGAGCCTGCTGGAGTCACTTGCCACATCCCGCGCTGTCTGGATCTGCGGCGGGCAGCAGCAAAAACTGGCTGACGCGCTGCCAGCGGCGGACATAGAATCAGCGTTGCGGGACCTGCTAAAGCGAGGCGGCACGATCGGTGGCACATCGGCTGGCGTGGCGATTATGTCGCAGGTGATGATCGCTTCCGGCAAAGACGAGCCGAAGATGTCCGTCGGCTGGGATTTGCTGCCGGGCGCGATTATCGATCAGCATGTGACCGAGCGAAATCGGCTATCGCGGACCAGGCAGGCTGTGGCTTTGCACAAAGATCACTTTGGCCTCGCGATCGATGAATCAACGGCGGTGATCGTTTCTGGTCGAAGTCTGAAAGTCGTGGGGACCGGCAACGCAACCGTATTGCTGGCGGCCAACAAACTCCGTGACGCGGAAACGCAGGTGTTGTCCGATGGCGATATCGCCGACCTGACTCAATTGCGTCGAGCGGCTCGACTTCGACAACAGGAATTCGATCCGGGAGTGCCGCAATTCGGTGAAACCAAAGTTTCTTTAGGAGCCCTTGTGATCGTGGGCGGCGGTTCAATGCCGGAGGATGTCGTTGCCCGTTTCGTCGAATTGGCGGGCGGTAAAGACGCTCGGATTGTTGTCCTGCCGACGGCTGTCCCACGCGAAGTCGCGGCGCGAGAGCGCGTGCCGGGATTTCTGCGCGACGCCGTAGTTGCCGATGTCACGATTCTGCGACAGCGCGAGTCTCAGGAAATTGCCGAAGAAGAATTTCAGACCGCAATGAAAGCGGCCACGGGCGTCTGGTTTGGCGGCGGTCGGCAGTGGAATTTCGTGGACGCCTACGAAGACACCGACGCCATCGAACTCTTTCAGGATGTCCTGCGTCGCGGCGGCGTCATCGGAGGCAGTTCCGCCGGCGCGACAATTCAGGGCGAGTTGCTCGTGCGTGGGCATCCGCTTGGAAACACCGTCATGCTGGCGGAAGGTTATGAACGAGGCTTTGCGTTCCTGCCAGGCACCGCGATTGATCAGCACTTCTCCCAGCGCGGACGCCACCCGGACCTGATTCCCGTGATTCGTCGCCATCCAAAGATGTTGGGCATCGGTCTTGATGAAGGCACTGCGATTGTGGTCCAGGGAACTCATGTGGACGTCATCGGACTGCACGCCGCGCATTTTCTGACCGCCGCGAACCTGATGGCTCGATCCGAAACCGATCTTGAGCTGTCAAAGCCAGCAGATGCTGCGTGCATGTATGTCAGTGTAAACAGCGGTGAGTCGCTGGATCTCAAAACGCTCGAAGAATGAATCAATCGATCCGGCGGATTTCCTTGCCGGTAATTACCAGGCTCTGCCTTGGGATTGTGAAGATGAACGCGACGACTGACGACGCTGTCATGCGGGCGTCGGAGCCGTAGCCGGCATTGTCGCGGTTGGGCTGGTAGTAGAAACTGCCGTCGTTGCACTGGGCCATCGTGAACCACCAGCGATTGGCATCCATGAGTTTTCGAAAGCTGTCGGGCTCAAGCCAGGATTGTGTCCCAAGCCACCGTGCGAATCTTTGGGCCCTTTTGGATAGGAGTCCGGGTGCGACGTCTTCGCTTTGGGATTGATCTGCGACATATGGAGATACTGGCTCTTTGCAAGATGATCGTAGACTTCCTGTAACTCCGGCAGCACCCATTTCTCGCCGGTCGCCAGGTGATACTCGCTGAGCACGATCGCGGCGCTCATGTACGTCCAGTTAATCAGATCGAAGTACCGTTTGTCCTTCGGGTAGGTCTCACGACAGTGATATCGCGAGTTGAGTTCGACGGCTGGCAGATACTTCGCCTCGCCACTTGCCAACAGAGCCAGCGGCGCAAAAGTATTGTGGACCGGATCGCCAAACGAACCATCCTTCGATTGATGATCGACGAGGTACTCGAGCAGCTCAGCGAGCACTTTGTCAGACTTGGCACAATCGGCGGGAAAGGTCGCCGCGTATGACCCATACTTCTGACCGATATTGAGTTCCACTTCGACAATGTCGCTACCACGCCGCAGAGTGAGCGGGAGCTTCCCATTGCGGTCACCGCTCTGACACGCTTCGAGCTCCCGAGCAAGTTCTGAAATCGGCCCGTCGGCACCGAACACACTTTCACCGTATCCATTGCGGTGGTCTTCTTTGAACCGCTGGCCGTTCGCACCGACGACAAGATCGCCCATCATCACGTGACCATGCGCTGGTGATTCGGGAAAGACATACTTGATCAGCAGTGCCTTCGGTTCCTCGGCAATCAACTGAGCCCGCAAGCCGGTGACGCCAAG
>JBBQSE010000688.1:0-2811 GCA_038214195.1 Planctomycetales bacterium | reverse complement strand
TCTTGAAACGGCAGACTGATGGCGGATACCCGAGTTGCGTCCGAAGGACGAGACAAGGGACTGCTGTGAAGGTTTGACTCGGGTGCTATGTATTGTGCGGATGCACCAAGGGAAGGCAGTGCGCAAGCACGGTCGCCCATGGCAGACGCCAGTTCGTGGCCATTGCGTGTCCGGAAATCCTGAGGCCTTTTGTGCAGGTCTCGGATCGATGGAACGTGCGAGTCAAAGGTTGCCGAACATGGTTTACGGCTTTGGAAGTTGAGCCTATCAACTTCCGTTTTTTCACGTAGCCCGATTTGTCCCAAATCGGGATCGGTGAGCGGCCCGGTGTCAACCGGCCGGTACTATTAGGTTGGTTGACACGGGCCTTGCGGTACTGAGCAGGATTCGCGACGGACTCGGCACGCACGATCGTACCGGGAAGCTGACGCATCCCGCTCACCGATCGTAGTTGAGGAGTATGAACGAGTAACGAATAAACAATGGAGTGAATATGCCCTATCCCTGCGAAGCGCAATCTCCGGCAGCGGTCGTGCAACTGATCGCCGCCAGTTACCTGCGCCATGGCTTCTACTGGTATGTGACTGGTTCCATCCCTGACGGCAAAGATCCCGCTGTAATTGATCGGAAACTGATCGCCAAGTACGGCATTGAAGTCAGCGAATGGGAACGCCGCCATCGCAAGAAGCGCGGCGTTGCGAATGCTCATTACCTGCGACACCAGCGCTGGTTCATCCTGCTGGTCAGCGAGGGCCATCATGCTCTGAAGCAGCCCGCAGCTAAAGGCGGCGAGGGTGAGTATCTGCGCGACTGTCGCCGACAACCAATCCGGTTTGAGGGGTATTCCATCTCGTATCGCAGATCAGGCGTGACGCCAACCGGCGGTGCCAGCATCAAGTGGCACGCCCATGTCCGCATCGATGACGACACTTATCGACAACTTCGTGATCACCTGCTGGATCTCGCCACGCATCGATCGGCAGAAAACCTAGCAAGGGAGTTTGCTCGCATCCCATTCGCCCGCTACGCGCCGATTCGTCGACAACTGCTGAACATCCTGCGAGCCGTCAACGAACGCCGCAAGCAACACAATTTCGAATTGCTGAACCACAGCGTCCTGAAGCTGAAGCGAACACCTGTGCCCGTGTATGTGCGGTCGGAAACGGACAACCAGAAATCCGAAACCCTGTCGGAGACCATTTGATTTATGACTGCATTCCCGTATTTTCTGCTAATGCTTCCGCTGGTCGATCTGGCAATGTCCAACCCTGACGCTGGAGACCTTATACTTGCACTGTGGATGTTCATCCTCGCCTGGAAAAACGGCTGGCTGCACTGAGCACGACGGCCGATTACTCAACGATTATGGGTTCGGAATCAGATTCAGTGGGTTTCCCTGTTCCGTACGAAACACGCTGAAATCACGGCGGTCGAGCGTAAAGACTGTCCCAATGCGATCTCGATCCGCAATGTGCATCAGAGAGACATCGGCCAATTGAAAATGCTGATCCGCATAGCGGTCCATAATTCCAGCCATCGCCATCGCATCAATCTCAGTCAGGATTTCAACGCGGAGGAAACCTTCGGCGGTTGATCGAATGAGTCGCTGGACAAGGTCAGGTCGTTGCCGCAGCAGGTACGCAGCTTCGGTCAAAACAGGCCAAGTTGTCACCAAGGGCGTGCGAAATAAACTCAATGCACTTACGCACGCTGTGTGTTGGCTGTCTGACCGATCCAGAATCGCAACGAGTGGACCCGTATCGACAAGTGTGTCCTGGGTCATTTCCCAAACCCACTCATATGCACTGGATTTGTTGAAAGATCAGTAACTCCGCTCTCGAAAGCGCCCACGAGTCCCAATCGTTCGGCAATATCACGGGCAGATTCCGACTCTATTTCGGTCGGAGTTTCACGTATTTCCTCGACGATCGCCGCAAACGTCAATCCATCCGTAGAACGAGCAAGTGCATTGAGGATGCGTACGACCACATCAGGGCCGGAGACACCCGGCAATCCCTGTTCCTTGACTCGTTGAGCGATGCGTTTCACTGTGGATTCTGAAACTTCGATTTGCATGATGTTCTCCATCCCAGAAGTCTAACACGATTCCGGCGCATAACTCAAGAAAATACGGTCCCATCAATTGGAGTGGGGGAGATGGCCGCGAGGTCATGACCAGCCATCGGACTCCTTCATGGATAAAAATGTGGAATTTGTCACGATCACATGATCGAGAACTTTGATTCCCAGTAGTTCACCGGCTTCTCGAAGCCGCGTCGTGACGGCCTTGTCTTCATGGCTGGGAACTGTGGATTCGGACGGGTGATTGTGGGCCACCACAATTGAGATGGCTCCGGTCAGAACTGCTCGCTGAAACAGTTCTCTCGGCGCGACCGGGGCGGAATTGGCGGAGCCGATCGACACAATCGAATACGCGGCCACGTGATGCGAAGCGTTGAGGTACAGAGCCACGAAGTGTTCACGGCTGTTGTCCGTCAGAATGGATCGAACGAAGTTCGCCACATCGGCTGGGCTGGTGATTTTGAACATCACATGGTCGCAGTGGAGATAATTTACTCGGGCTGCTCGAATGAACGTGTCTTGGATGACGGGTTGCTGAACGGATGGTTGTTTGCGGCTGCGGGGTGTTGTGGTTTTTGTCTTTGGCATGTTCCTCAGTTGGTTGTTGATTCGGTGGTAAAAAGGGGCGGCCTCTGTCACTGACCGCCCGGGAGTTGCGATCTAGTCTTCGAGTTCTGCCAGATGGTCGTAAACTTTGACGGCGAGGAAGGCGAGGGCCGGCAGATCATT
>JBBQSE010000687.1:0-2813 GCA_038214195.1 Planctomycetales bacterium | reverse complement strand
TTCCAGCCGCTGATATTCTGCGTTCATCCCTGAATCGCTCCCTGAAAAAGCTTTGTTGCTATCGCCTTTTTACAGCGATTCAGGGATCTTGGACTAGATCATTCCAATCACACGAATTCCCGACAGTTCGCGAATCCGCCCGGTTCAAACCGTTCCTGTGAAGTATCATTCTACGGTAAAAATGAATGGCCCGATGCTAAGTTTTCGTGGGACGAATGTCAGCTGTTTCAGTATCAGCCACATGACCATGCGCAGCTCGCAGTCGTGCTCAAATGCTGGTTGTGTGACATGCTCAATCCATCGGAAATGCGTTCGAGATTCCCATGGCTTATGATTGGTGATCTCGCTGACTACTACGAGGCTGGAATGCCAATCGAAGGAGAATTCATCAAGAGCTGGGATCGGATGGAGAAATTCTACGACGACATCCGATGCCCGTTCGCGGATGACATCAAAGTTTTAATGCAAGCCATGCGGTCGAGGGGCTACGACAAAACGCTTCGTGCCGGTCAGTCATTGTGGTCGCTCATTCTCTCTCGTTCACGCCGCCACGGCATGCGAAGAGAACAACCATGCATTCAGTTTTGGTTTCGTAATGACGGAATGGATGTAATCAACTACATTGAAGACTGTCGCAATAGCACCAAGATCCCATACACCCGGATTGAATTCACTCCGGAGATCGAGGGCTTACTCTCCCAGTTGCAATCGGGAGCAATCGACTAAAGGCCAAACAATCGGTTCAACCGGAGCTGCGGGCCGCGCGGCTTCTGAAATCTACGTGGGTTGGCTGCGGCCCGCTTAACCGTGGTGTTCTCAAAGTGTGATCGGCTCAACGGTGAGTAATCCTATTGGCCGTCGATGAGCTTGCCGGGCTTATGCAGCTCAAGCAACGCTCCAATTTCATCGGGCTCGATTCGGCGAGTCTTGCCGTTCTCCACAATAACGGCGTAGTGGCCCATGCGACGTTTTGTTTCAAGTGCGTTTGTTACGGCTTCCTGGAGGCTCGTTTCGACCTGCTGACAAAACTTTTCAACGTCGATCATTGTTGGACACTTTCCAAAAGCAATCGGAACGCCTCAGTGGAAGGCAGCCAGAGGAATACGAGATGGACTTCCCAACCTTCTGCCACCATGTCCCGAATCATTCGCAGGTAGCTTCTGCCGGACAGAGTCGTTTCAAATGCGAATGATTCCCGATCGGCAACAAATCGATGGACTTCACGCAAAAAAAGTCGATCGGCTTCGATGGATTCTTTATCAGGTGACAACGGCGAGTGCCCTGCAGCAATCAGATCGGCGTCCAATATCGTCCACTCACACCCATTCGCCACTCACTATGAAGCCTCGATTTTCACGAGTAGCGGGCTGCAGTGTTCGATCGGCGCTTGATGACGATTTTACGCGCGCCGGAGGGCAGCGTCTGTGTTTCGACGCCGGTTAAGTGGACGACCGGCAGACCGGCGATGCGGCACATCACTGCGGGTTCTTCACAGAACACCTGAAGAAGTCGCCGGGAGGCGTCGGACGGTTGCCGCACGCCCTGCTCCCAACTCTGCAGAGTTTTGGCGGACACATTCAGCAGGCTGGCAAAGACTCGCTGCGACATCGCCGTTTGAGCCCGAACTTCCGCCAGTGTCGCGGCATCGATCTCCGGAGGAACATCCGCCACGTCAACCGTGCGCAGCGTCAATTCCCCGTTGACATACGCGATGCCCTCTTTCAGTCCTTTTTGGAGTCGTTCGAACAACGGTTTGCGTGTTTTTGTTTTCATGACGTCTTTCCTTTCCTTCTGGCCGGTATCGCCCGATTCACGGAGGCGATCGCTTGAGCCCGGAATTCATCGATCAGCTCCGCGAGGCATTGTTTTTCTTCATTCGAAAGATCATCCTTTTCATCTTTGCCGTAAATATCCAGCATGTAAAACCAGCGTGCCTCTGGAATGTAGACATAAATAATCCTCGCTCCGCCGCGTTTTCCTTTTTGCCGTTTAGGATCAGCAACTCGGAGCTTTCGGAGACCGCCACAGCCCCTGATGACATCACCTTTTTCCGGATTGGCCATCAGCTCAAGTTGAAGCGCACCATACACATCGTCCGGTAGGTATTCGCAAACCCATTCCGTGACTTCAGAGGTCTCAATGAAAACGGCTTTCATGGTCCTCGACATCCTATCCCACTGAGTGGGACCTGGCAACGCCAATGTTTTTCGGCGACGACGGTTTCTCCTGCGATTTTGATACATTCGCCTTAAAGAAACTCAAAAGGCGCCAGGAACCGTTTATTGACAAGCAAGAGGGAATTGGTTCTTGTTTCGACATGGGAAGACCAAAACGATTAGCTCCGGGCGGGTGGGTTTATCATGTGCTGAACCGACCGAACGCGCGGATGCCGATCTGTACGAAGGATGAAGACTTCGCTGCATTTGAGCGGGTGCTTGAGGAAGCCGTGGCTCGAACCAGAACACGACTGCTTTCATATTGTCTGATGGAAAATCACTGGCACCTGGTTGTGTGGTCTCAGGAAGATGAAGGATTTTCAATCATGTGGGGTACTTAAAATGTAGGATGGGACCATCGTCCCGTCCGGATCCAAGTCACTTCGCCGATGCTTAATCATCGCTAAACGGCTCGGGACTATGGTCCCAAGCTACAGTTGCTCGAAGTTCCATCCGGTGTTCGGCGACAATTAGTCTTTCCCTTTAGCGACAATTAAAATTTCCTGTTATGGATTGGGAGCGGGCTGTTTCGGTGCTGGTGACAGGCCTTTTGATTTGGAGTTCTGAGCAGTTTCGACTCGGAAGCTCGGCACGTTC
>JBBQSE010000686.1:0-2897 GCA_038214195.1 Planctomycetales bacterium | reverse complement strand
GGTCGGCAGGTTGCGGCGGGACTGACCGCGGCCCATGCGGCAAATCTGATTCATCGAGACATTAAGCCTTCAAACATCCTGCTGGAAGGCGGGATCGAAAACCGCGCCAAGATCTCGGACTTTGGACTCGCCCGGGCCGTCGATGATGCCAGCCTGACGCAGAGCGGACTGATTGCCGGCACGCCGATGTACATGGCGCCGGAACAGGCGCGGGGCGAAGTCCTGGATCACCGAGTCGATTTGTTCAGCATGGGCAGTGTGTTGTACCAGATGGCCAGCGGTCGACCTCCCTTTCGCGCGTCAAGTACGATCGCCGTATTGAAGAGAGTTTGCGACGATACGCCACGTCCGATTCAGGACGTGATTCCGGCCACTCCGGACTGGCTCTGCGCGATCATCACGCGTCTGCTGGAAAAGACTCCGGACAATCGGTTTCAGACAGCCAAAGAAGTGGCGGAACTGTTCGCGCGATGTCAGGCTGAATTGCAGCTCAGCGGGAAAGTGACCTGCGTTCCTGATGCCAGTCGTGCCTCTGTCACAACGTCTTCCTCGACTGCCGGTGCCGTTCCGAGTTCGCAGGCCATTCGGTCGAAACACCGGGCCGGGGCGGCAGACTCAGGTACAACTGGCGAGGCGAGGGCGAAAAAAGTGATACATGCAATCGCGAAATCGCCGCTCTATTGGATCGTGCTTGGCATGTTTGCGGTCTTTTTCCCGATCGTCTGCGCTCCATCGATCGCGAGATGGCTTGATCCCGCGATTCCTCCGCTGCCGGTGACTCAACTCACAACGGGACTCGACTTTGATGGCAAAGATGATTGTGTGAAAGTCGATTCACTCAACTGGTCGTATCCGCAGTTCACAATTGAAGCGTTCGTGACATCAGTTGGCAGCAGTGACAACGGAACGATCCTCAACCTGGGCAGCGTGGGAAAAAACGTGGAATGGATGAGCCTTTATGACGGAACCCCGGGGACTGAAGGGGGACGCAAAAGCGGGGCACAGATCAGGGGGCAGACTCCGTACGCGACGGCCTATGGCCCATTAACGCCTGGAGTGCGTGAGCATCGCGTGCTGGTCTTCGATGGATCGCACCTGCACTACTACATCAACGGAATCTGGCAGGGCAAACGCTACGGTGCGGCTCATGAAGGGATGATGTGGAAAATGCAGGAACTCAGATTGGGATGCGGCGGAGATGATCGACGTTTCTTTCAGGGACGCATCGACCAGGTCCATATCTCAAAGGTGGCTCGCTATACGAACAACTTCCCACCGATCACAAGCGTAACGAGCGATAAATCAACCCTGGCCCTGTACAACTTTGACGAAGGTCAAGGTGATGTCCTGCATGATTCATCGGGAAACGACCATCACGGACAAATTCTAGGTGCGACGTGGGTGAGCCCGAGGCCTCTCACGGAAATATCAAATACAAAATCTCAAACCTCAGATTTCTCCTCCGGCTGGTACGGATGGCCACCTGGCGCAGCGGCACCCGCGATCGCTCCGTTCAACGCTTCAGAAGCGAAGGAACATCAGCATGCCTGGGCCAAACACCTGAACATCCCGGCAAAGTTCAAAGATCCATCTGGTTCAGAATTGGTCCTCATTCCACCCGGTGAGTTTCTCATGGGAAGCCCGGAGGCGGATATCGACAGGCTGTCACGTGAACTCAAGCAGGCTGGGGCCAGTGAGTACGATCAATTTGCCTCGCGTTCGAGCGGCCCCCAGCACCAGGTTCGTGTCACGCGACCGTTCTACATATCGACCTGCGAAATCACCGTCGGAGAATACCGTCAGTTCATCGACGAAACGCACTACATCCCGACCAGCGAACAACTGGCCGTGAAAAGTCCCTCATGGATTGAATCGGCTCAGGGTGAGGATGCAGAACAGCGGGCCGTTATCGGCGTCAGCTGGGAGGATGCTAACGCCTATTGTCATTGGCGAAGCAAACGCGACGGCGTGACCTGTGAATTGCCGACAGAAGCTCAATGGGAATATGCATGTCGCGGTGGTACTGCGACCCTTTGGTCATACGGCGATGATCCGGCACAACTGGAAGTTTATGCCGTCGTTGGGCAGCCATCGTTGTGGCCCGCAGAGGTCGTCGGGACAAAGAAGCCGAATCCTTTTGGACTGTTCGATATGCACGGGAATGCTGAAGAATGGTGCCGCGACTGGCACAGCAGCGCAACCTACTCACAGAGTCTTGTTAAAGACCCGTTGATGCTGGAGAATCCACAGGATCCAGCCTCTGGCCGCGTCTGTCGTGGAGGTAGTTCACAATCGGCGGCGTGGAGGACGCGGTCAGCGACTCGTCTGTACGACTTTCCTTCCACGCCCAAAAATCCGAAGGGATTCCGGATCGTCATCACGGGAGACTTGCAGCAGGCAACCACGACTCTCGCAAGCGAATAGGTGCCGACTTCCGCTTATTCTTCGCTACAATGCTGATTACCAATTTTTTTTTGACTCATCTGGAGCAATTCCCAATGATCCGTATGCTCGCGACTCTGCTGTTCGCCGTCAGCACGATAGTGTCCGTTCCGCCATCGCATGCGGCTGACGCAAAGAAGTTAGTGATTGTCGCTGGCAAGCCATCGCACCCGCCTCGGATGCATGAATTCAACGCAGGCGTTCAGTTACTGGCGTCGTGTCTGAAGGATGTGCCGGATCTGAAAGTGGAATTCGTCTTAAACGGCTGGCCGAAGGATGAATCTGTTTTCGAAGAAGCCGATGCCGTTGTGTTTTATGGCTCGCCGCAAAAGTAATGCAACAAATCATCTTGACTCGATAGCTTCGTGTATCAGATAACTCGCTCATCATGGATGAGCGAAAGAATTCAACATTTGAATTGCGTGTGCGCGCCGTAAGAGCAGTCCTGCGAGGCA
>JBBQSE010000685.1:0-2931 GCA_038214195.1 Planctomycetales bacterium | reverse complement strand
CGTCCTGCCAAAAGGCCAGCCGCTGCAGGCCACCATCGTCCTTGTCGCCGACCGACTGCCGTCCGCTGACTCATCAGCGTTGATTACCATTGATTCGATCGACATCGAACTTCATCCGAAAGGGACGTGGCAAGAAAGAGTAACGAGTGTTCCGGTCGAACGTCTGGCTATCGCTTCCAAGTTCAAATTCTGATCCACGAAACTCAATAGCGGCAACCTGAATTCCGGCTCAGCAAGTAACGGTGACCAGCGTTTCTTGGCGCAGCTAATGCAGGGGTTTCAGAAACTCGATATTCAGTTTAATGGCCCCGGCAATTCCAACGTCACGATTTGTGCCGCCACCGGGTCTGAGTCTTCCGGAGAGTTCGACAACTACGCTTCCACCTCCGCTGGATGGTGGATTTTCCTTTTCACCCAGTGCCTGTAGCTTCGCCACCACTGCTCTTTTGATCGCTGTGTGAAATGCGACGAACTTCGAGTCACTAAGAACATAACCGTGTCGTTCATCGCTGTATGGAATGCCTTTGATTTCGAAGGCATCAATCAGGACGTCGCCGATTGGCAATGCCATGCCGGCAGTCTGAACAGTGGTTGCCGTCCACACCAGATCTGCGGAATCCAGAACATAAGCCTGGTTTTGGGGGATGACAACGACAATTTCATGTGGACGTTTGAGGAGGATGTCGGTGTCTTCCACATCCCATTTTGGGGCTGTTGCAGTGCCTGTGGATTTCCAGCGATATTGCGCCGATGTTTCCTCAACGCTCCAAACCACGGGCGTTTGCTTCGGTGGGGCATCCAGCACTGGTAGTCGAATATGCTGTGAGACTCCGTACGGCGTCGCGATGTGGATGTCGATACCTTGCTTTCGTTGACCTTCCGTGAGTGGCATTGTTTCGGCATCACCAGGGACTACGATCTCCATGACTTCACGGCTCAGGAGATCAAATTCCACTGCGCGGTTTCCAGCCAGAACGCGTGTTCCTGTGATGCTGAAGTTGTTGCCGACGAGGAAGAATCTTGTATCACGTCCCGGTCTGAAGCCCGGTTCGCCGTAGTAGTCGTATAACTCCGGAGCGAGATCAGTGACACCGGACGAGAACATTTCAAATCCGCCCAGCGTGTTTTCGTTGGGGACTCGGGAATGTGTCGTTTGCAACGGTAACCGCACGCTCAACTGGTCCACTCGTCGCATCAGCCGATCCACTTCGCCATCGCGATATAAGTGCGACTCGTTCTGAGCACACATTGCACATTCCTGCATCTGACGGATCATGCGACTCATCTCGACGTTGTCATAGATCGAGCTGCGTGCGTCAGAGGGCGTCTTGATGCCCAATTTGCCGCAGACCAGCGGATAGAGGTGGCCACGACAGTCAAATCGGACATGTGTGATGAACGATGGCATCAGCACAATAGCGACGCATTCCCGCATTCCGGCTTCCAGTTCCCACGACTTCTTCAAGTCGTCGTTCGACGGGCCTCCGCCAATGAGATCGCGAAAGATCGTGGTCGCAGTGCTGTCAAATGGGGGTGACTGGACTCGCGGGGTAAATCGCCAGCCGAACGTATCGTTTCCGTGTCCGAATGCCACAGCCGTGCGATTGAGGGCGACTGTTTCCATGTCGAGTTCGAGACGCCGAGTGTATCGCGACGCAGCCTGGCCGTTCGCTTTTCCTGACGCCACTGCCAGTGCCATGGCCAGTTGCATCTCACGACGCATACTGTACTGGTCGGCGATGTTTTGATCCTGCGTCATTGGGTCCAGAGCGAATACATGAATCGGCCAGCGACACTTGACGTACTCAACAAACGCCTGGCGAGCTTCTGTGGGCGGATGCAGTCCGTAGAAAGGCAGTGCGTAGCCGCTGCAACTGCATGCACATTCGGGATCGCGACTGACTCGCTGGAGATCTTCGTTGAGATGACGATTAAGCAGCAGCGATTCCACAAGTACAAACCATGCCAGCCGACCTTGAAGTGTCGTGTCGGCCTCTCGATTGGATAGAAAAAGTGATTCTACGACTGTGCGTTCATGATCCACATTACCGCCAGATATCAGACGTGACTCAAGTTCAGTCAAATCCATCTGAGCTTCAATCTGCTGCATCGTGCCTAGCTCAAAGACGGCATTGTAGGCGTTCTCAAATTCGTCGCGAAGGATCGAGCGAACACGATGCGGATGATCGGCTTCATCCTGACTGAGTTGTTGCGACACGCCTTTCGCAATGTGTGTCAGGCCGAACTCTCCAGCAATTTTCTGGAGATTCGTGCCCGTCAGCGGTGACCGAGCTCTACGATGCGCGGAGCTGGCATTGAGCGCCGATTGCGAAGAGGATACGTTGGCAAATGCCGCGATGGTTCGTTCCAATGGCGGCAGAATCAAACGAAAAAGGCCGCTGATTACCGCTTTGCGGAGTACGCTCATCTCTTTCTTCTCAACGGAATCAGGAATGATCCCGCTTAGGATGTCGGGTAGGATCTTGTCCAAAATTGCAAGTGAAGAAATCGAGTTTGTGATCAAGGGACGTCCATCGTGGAATCCGTTTTCAAGGTTCCGCTCCGCTTCCAAAGCAAGCGCAGCAAGTTTCTGGGTCAGTCTGATGTGCTCGTCCATATTCACATTTGAGTGCTTTTCAATGCAGAGCTTCAACTCATGATCAAATTCCCTGAAAAACTCGTACACTGAGATGATCGCAACGTAGAAGACGACCGGATGTTCGTCGGCATAAGTCAGTATGTCCCCGTCGGTTGCTGACAACGTTTTTACGAACTGTGTCAAATTCTCACCGACAGTCTCTTCAGGCACACGCTCGGCAACCGCGGCGTGCCACTTCAGAAAGCGTTCAAACGTCAACCAAGACGTATCGACCGTCGGGATCCGAGTGCCAGTTTCATCCGAGGCGAGCAAGATGGCGATGTCTGTCACGA
>JBBQSE010000684.1:0-2936 GCA_038214195.1 Planctomycetales bacterium | reverse complement strand
GAGGAGTGCGCGGCCGATGATGAATTCCGGTCCGGAGCGTTGACGCTTGTCAAATTCGCGGACTCGCTGTGTCCAGTGTTCAATTTCCGAGGCGCGGATGGTCTCGGGATGCAGCAGCCGTCGTCGCCAGAGTTGAGTTTCAGCGAGTTGCTGCATTGCTGCTCGTGGTCCGTTCTTCAATGTCTGCAGTACAGCGGCGGCGGAGGTTTCATGTTCCGGATCCTGCAACAGAGCCGAGGCCGCGACGAGTTGACGCAGCAGCGAGGACGACTTGAGGTCTTCCGGGCGAGCTTTTAAGCGTTGCTGCTCCGGCAGACGTTCGTCCCAGACCAGCGGCAGCAGATTCAGATGCCGCGTGTTTGGGTCGTTCTCATAGATCCGTTCAACGACCTCAATGCACTGTTCAAACTGGTCGGAAGCGCGGAGTGATTCGGCCAGCGACGCCTCGATTTCCCGAACAACCCATTCTCGGGGTTCCGAAGTTTCCGCCACGGTGAGCGATCCGATTGCCAGTTGCCATTCATGATTTTGCATCCGACGCAGCCCGTCATCAAAAGCTGCTGACCGGGAAAAGCGGATGGATTCGATCTCGCGAAGTTTAAACACTTCAATAGTGTTTCCGCCTCGGCGGAGTTCCAATGCATGCCCGGAAATGTCTTCAATGACACCCGGAATCGTGCGTAGTCGCTGCGAGTTGACGTCATGAATGACGATCTGATCAGTCGTCGTGAACGGCAGGACAGACGGCGGTTCCTGCGCCGGTGCTGGGGCTGAAATGACGAACATGGCGGCTAGAATTGCGATTGCCTGACTGACCCAGGTTTGTCGTCCATGTCCCGGTGATGAAGATGGTCGAGCACTGGATGACAGTGGATCTAATGAGCGGCAAGGCGCTAGCCGCCGGTGTTGTGTCGCAATACCTCGGAAAAACCGGCGGCTAGCGCCTTGCCGCTCATGGAGGGAGGGATCACTCGATTTTCTGTTTACGCACGGCATCTCGAAACCTGAATGGAATGTATTCGCGAGTCTGAAAATCATGCAGGTACTGTTGATATTCGGCTGAAGCCGGTTCGCTTTCGTCCGGTGCGATCGGATACCGCGACATGGCCTTGAACGGATACGGTTCAGACGACTGACCGCATACGGTATTCAAATCGGCGTCCTTATCCCAGCCCACATTGTACAACACAAAATCGCGTTTCCAGCCCGCCGGAGGCTTTGATGGAGGCACGCGGAATTCCACCGTGAGTTCATCACCCGGCCCCATCACCACCATCTGATCATCCTGAGATTCCAGCAGTGTGGTGGCAACACCATAGCGTGTGAAGCGTCCCTGAATTTCGTTCCAGCGAGGTTCGATTGTCACGGAATCGTAGTCGTAGCTCTCAGGAGCGTGTCCGTTACGGAACAAGGCGTTGTCGGCATATACACGGCTTGAGAATCCTCGATAATGCAGGTCGGCCGATTGCAGCGGGCAATCCTGCGAGGCGGTTTCGGAATCGGTTTCATCCACCGTGAAGAAAGCCTGATCCCAGTAGAGTTCCATTCCTGAGCGGATGCGAACTCGATAGTCGTCAGTTAGGAAGGCGTCCGACAGATCGACGACCATCGCCTTGGTCTTTCCGCTCGGGAACCCAATAAACGGTCGCACGGTTTGCCAGTTTCCGTCCGAGTTGATCACCTCCAGAGAAGGCGGCGCTGGCGGATTTAGTGCCGGGTTTTGGAGGATCGCCTGATTCAGCGACGTGTCGGTCGGAAAGACCCAGCCGATTAGAAACAGCCGCACGTCGTTTGGCTTTGATCCTGTTTCATCGGCCAGTTTTCCCAGATCAAACTCCATCGTCCATTCATCGACGACGCCCTGCATGGTTCGTCCCCGGAACGGCTGCACGTAGTCACCATCCATCGCCGCGAGTCCTGGCAGAAGTTCACGTCCGAGACCATCGCGCGCCGCCAGCGGCAGTCGCGGATGCTTCACCGTATGAATCCTGTGCGCCGCCATTTCCGGCGAGCCTACTTTTTCGTTGGTAAAGATCGAAACATCTGCCGGATGATCGACGGCCACGAGTTTCACTTCGTCAAAGTACGCGGTCTCCCAGAGTTCTTCCGTCAGCTGCAGGGCGTAGCGGTCGTTGCGTGGTTTGAGTTTCTCGCCTGGAATCAGCAGGTATTCCCATTCGCGTGTGGGAGCTATATCACCGTTGGCCTGAACCAGTCCAATGGGAGCGGCCCACAGACAGTCGCTGAAGAATTCGAAGCGTTCGCCATTCCATGTATAGATAAAGGGACACGAACCCTTCAGAATCTGTGGTGCCAGAATTCCCAGCCGCGCCTTGAGCAGATTGGTGTCGGTAATATTCTGAGGGATTCCATCGGTCCAGATGATGCGAATCGTGTCCGCCGCAGTGGCGCTGCCCAGACCGAGATGCATGCGCGGTGAATCGACGATGTGGGCCTGCCACGCCGCGCCCGCGCGGACTTCGATCACAGAGCCAATCGCGTGCATGTTGACTCGCCGGTCCGGGAACTGATCGTCGTTTCCGACAGCCCGCGCGACAACGTCGATCCACTGGTTTTTCTCACCACCGTTGTTGGTAAGCAGTTGCAGCGTGCCATCGGCAAGTGTGAGCACGATGTCCAGATCACCATCATCGTCCAGATCGATTGTTGTCATGCTGGACGCTGCAATTTTCGGCGGCAGCAGGGAACTGAGATCTTCGGCCGTTCCATCACTGGTGCCACGCAGCAGCGTCAGTCCGGTGTCGCCGAGGGCGATGAAGTCGGAGCGTCCATCGTTGTCCAGATCGGCCCGCTGAATTCGCTTTGCAGCGGCCCCGGAATATTGCACGACGCTGGCTTTGGGAAACGTCGAGCCGCTTTTGGAAAGGACGGCGGAGATCCCGTTGCGTCCGGCGGTGATCAGGTCCCAGTTGCCA
>JBBQSE010000683.1:0-2946 GCA_038214195.1 Planctomycetales bacterium | reverse complement strand
TATCGCAAAGCTGAGCAAATTGCTTGCTCAGTTTCTGGCTCAATTCGCCTGTTGTTTTGTGCGTCCGGCCGGGCGAGCATTGTTGCAAATTTATGTGCGTGGGCTGCTGTCGGATGTGCAGCGAAAGAATGTCGAAGCCATCGCGCTGGATCAGAACGTCGCTCCTCGCACACTGCAGCGATTTCTCGAATCGATTGTCTGGGACGAGCAGTTGCTGCGAGATCGCTGCCAGCAAATCGTCGCCACCGAGCATGCACATCCGGACGCCATTGGCTGCATCGACGAAACGGGAACTGGCAAAAGTGGTCGCGAAACAGCGGGCGTCAAACGCCAGTACAACGGCAATCGAGGCAAGATCGAGAACTGCATTAACAACGTGGCACTGGCTTATTCGGCTCCGGGATTTGACTGCCTGCTGGACGCCCGTCTGTATCTGCCGGAAGAATGGGCCAACGATGCGGCACGCCGAAAAAAAAGTACATCCCTGACGATGTTGTCTTTCAAACCAAGCCACAGATGTCCTTGGATCTGATCGATCATGCGAAGGCGAACGGAATCGAAGTTGTAGCGTGGACGGCGGACGAAGCTTACGGTCGTGACGGCGCGTTCCTGGATGGTCTTGACGAACGCGACGAAGCCTATGTTGTCGAGATTCCGCCGAACGCTCACGTCTGGATTATGAAGCCGAAAGTGCTGAAAACACCGCCAGACAACGCGACGGGCCGTCCAAAGACGTACCCTCGGCTGCGTTCGCATGAACGACAGCCGAGCGAAGTTCAGAACCTGGCCACTTACTCTCCTGCGTTTCGAAAACAGACACCTCAAAAGTATCGCATCAAGGATGCTCATCGCGGGAGTGAAGTCTGGGAAATCCGCTGGGCGACGTGCTGGCGAAAGACTCACACGGAAAAACTCGTCAGCAATCAGTGTACGCTGATCGTGGCTCGTAATGTGCTCACCGATGAAACAAAATACTTTCTGTCGAATCGCGTGCCGGGTCGCGACGACTGGTCGTTGCGAAAGATTCTTCGCGTGGCATTTGGACGCTGGCCCGTAGAAGACTGCTTCCGTGAAACGAAAGAGGAACTCGGTCTGGACCACTTCGAATGTCGCGGCTGGCGCTGCATTCATCGCCATCTGTTTGTGACGATTCTGAGTCAGCTGTTTTGTGCCCGAGTGCGTCAACAGCTTTCGCCCAGCGACGATGTCCTCAGCGGTGAGCTGCTCACAACGGAACAGGTTCGCCGCGCCGCCAACGTCGTCGTGGGATCGATGACCTTGCCGCCACGCATCCGCGAGCAGCTTTACAGAGACGAACACAAACGGCAGAATTACCACGCTCGCCGCAATGCTCAGGCCAGCAAGTCACACCGGAAAACAAGACGCAAACGACTGGCCGAACTTGGCATCAACCCCGATAAAATCAAATCCGTTCCATCAAAAAACACGACATAACTCCCCGAACCTGGCGCTGTCCAGGTAGGCAAATGCTCGAAAGGCTATCTGAGGCTTCCCAGAAGGTGAACTCGCTCTGCTCTGGCAGCCCGTCTCCATTGGCGTCATTCCATTGGTAAGACTGATGTGATCCCGCCCACGCCAGCATCTCTTTTGGCAAGTGGCTGACGGCACCACACACCGTGACCGGCAACAACCTCCAGTTTCGCTCATCGACCTTGCCGAAGAAAAAAGGTGTCAGGGTGTGCCGGGATAAAACCGGTTTGGAATAGAGAATGCAAGTATCTTACGAAGAAAGTTTAGCCAACTGCTTCGGCCTTCAGCGGAGGGGCGGATCTCGGTCCGGTTCGTATTCCAGATTGCCATAGTCACCCCAGTCAATGGTGATCTGTACCGCTTTGGCTTCAGTCGGAACCAGGACACTCATTCCAATACTGTTCGGCACGGATGCTGCTTGGGGCTTGGGCCAATTCCCAGTCCAGAAAAACGCCAATCTTTGGCACGATTCATGCGCATGTACCCCATGGTGAAATCCGTCTGCCAGAGTGACATTGTGAGCGACGATTGTGGCCAAGGATGCCAGACATTCTGATGAACAAGCTATCGATGATGCGCCCGCCGGTGCCGACTCGCAGCATGCTGCGCTGAACTACGACGCTGCGACTGATAACCCAATTGCCGAAGCGCGTCGTGGGCGGAAACCGAAGCCTGCAATTGAGCCGTCTGATTTACAGGGACTCAAGTATTTCGACAAGCTCAAGCCGCTGCTTGGTCGATTGCACGAAGTTGGTACTGAACGTGATACCGCTGACAATCGCGACCTGCACATGGATCAGTACTGCCTCCTTGTTCTGCTCTGGATGTTCAGCCCTCTGCTGACATCCATGCGAGCGCTGCAGCAGGCATCCGAGCTGGACAAAGTTCAAAAGAAGCTGGGCGTCGGGCGAACATCCCTGGGATCATTCTCGGAATCTGTCCGTATTTTTGATCCGGAACCATTGAAAGAGATCGCCGCTGAACTTGCCGGTCAACTTCCTCAACCGAGTCAGGGTCGATTCGACTCCATCGGCAAAACATTAACCGCCGTCGATGGTTCCGTCGTCGATACGATTGTGAAAGTTTCACGCCTGGCGTGGCTGCCGAAAGGTGGCGGTAAGATGACTTACGGTTACCGTCTGCATACTCAGTTCGAAATTTTTCGCGGCACTGTCAATCGCGTTGACGCCACCGGTTCGAAGCCCAAAGGTGAAGCCGATGAGCGTGCCGTGATGGCGCGCACGGTGGAGTCCGATCGCTGCTATCTGATGGATCGCGGTTACGCAAAATTCCTGCTGTGGAATGTGATCCATGCTGCCGACAGCAGTTACATTTGCCGAGTTCGCGACAACTCGGTGTACGAAGTCATTGAAGAAAAACTACTGACAGCCGTTGACATTAAGGCTGGCGTGATCAGCGATCAAATTGTGAAATTCACAGGCGGCAAAGCCAATG
>JBBQSE010000682.1:0-2968 GCA_038214195.1 Planctomycetales bacterium | reverse complement strand
GTCGGTCGGCGGAGCCGGTGGAGGCGTGTTTGTTGGGTTACTTGCGCCGCTGATCTTTCCCGCGTTCTGGGAACACTACCTGGGACTGATCGCAGCGAGCATCATCGCGGTCACGGTTTACTTCGATCATCGAGGTTGGATGTCGGGAAATCGGCGACCGCCGTTACTCTGGACCGGACTGGCCATCTGTCTGTTTGTCGGAGTTGGAACGGTCTTCTCGGCGGCCGTCTTGAACTACACAGAATCGATCGCCATGGTTCGCAATTTTTACGGCGTGCTGGAGGTCGAAACGGATGAGATCGAAGACGCTGTCGTGTTGCGTCACGGTCGAATTATGCACGGTCTGCAGCTTCGAGCAATCCCCAGTCTTCCCACGATGTATTACGGTTTCAGAACGGGCGTCGGTCGCTCGATCGAAGAATTAAGGGAACGGAAGACGTCGTTGAAAATCGGACTTGTCGGATTGGGGGCTGGTACGCTGGCCGTGTACGGCAAACATGGTGACACGCTGCGGTTCTATGAGATCAACGAAAACGTGACAAAGCTGGCAAGGAAACACTTTACGTTTCTGAAGAACTGCCAGTCGCATGTGGACATCATCCATGGTGACGCGAGGCTGGTGATGGAGAATGAGTCGCCTCAGCAATTCGACCTGCTCGTGCTGGACGCATTCTCCGGCGATGCCATTCCCACGCATTTGTTAACGAAGGAGGCCATGCAGTCGTGGCTCCGACATCTGAACGCTGACGGACTGATCGCGATCCATATTTCCAATTTGCACTTTGATCTGCGGCGAGTGACCGATGCGCTGGCGGCCGAATTCCAGCTACACGCGATCACCCTGGAAACTGCCCCAAGGACCGATGCGGTCACCGGAGCCCAAAGTCTGATTGAACCAGGTAGCCGCTGGGTCGTCATCGCCCGCGACGCAAAGTGGCTTGGAACCCGGCGATTTCAGGAAATTCGGGTCCGTGAACCGCTGCCAGTGGAGCGGCGGGTTCTGTGGACGGACGACTTCAGCAATTTGGTCGAAGTGCTGGATTGGTAGGGACGATACGCAGCCGAGTGCAAAATGACTCATTGAATCGTTCTTTGGATATCCCGCGCCGCTCACATGAAATGTTGTCGCAAGCCGCTAGAATTTGCCACTTGAGGTAAATGCACGGTAAATCCAGACAGAATGCGACTCACATGAACCAACGACAGGACTTGTGTCAGCTTGAAAAGCTGCCATGTACAATTTTGGCAAATTCCCGCGAAGCATCGCGGATGGTGGCGACCGAGATAGCGACGCTCATTCGCAGTCGGCAGGCTGAGGGAAAACATGCCGTCCTGGGACTGGCGACCGGATCGACACCGACCAGCATTTACGCCGAACTCGTGCGAATGCATGACGAGGAGCAACTGTCGTTCGCGAACGTTGTGACTTTCAATCTGGATGAATACTATCCGATGCAGCCGGAAGACCGGCAAAGCTACGTCCGCTTCATGAGAGAGCATCTGTTTAATCACATCGACATCAAACCGGAAAACATCAACGTCCCCGATGGAACCATCTCTGTCGAACGTGTCGGCGACTACTGTCGCGAGTATGAAGCGAAAATCGCTGCCATGGGTGGCATTGACATTCAGTTGCTCGGAATCGGCCGAACGGGCCACATCGGTTTCAACGAACCTGGCTCTGATCAATCCACTCGCACCCGCATGATCACGCTCGACACGGTGACGCGAATTGACGCAGCAAGTGATTTCTTCGGTGCAGAAAATGTCCCGCGCCGCGCGATCACCATGGGCGTGGGCACGATTCTTGACGCCCGTCGAATTTTTATGCTGGCGTTCGGTGAAAACAAATCGGTGATCATCACCAAAATGATTGAAGGGGAAGTCACTTCGGCAATCCCGGCGACATTTCTTCAGCGACACTCTAATACCGATGTCCTGCTGGATGCGGCAGCGGCAGCGGCACTGACACGGACTCGACTTCCATGGCTCGTGAGTAACATTGCCTGGGAACCTTCAATTATTCGTCGCGCAGTGATTTGGCTGTCTGAGAAGATGAAAAAATCGCTTCTGAAGCTGACGGATTCCGATTACAACGAAGAAGGGCTTCAGGATCTGCTGGCGGAGTATGGCTCCGCGTATGAAATCAACCTGACCGTGTTTCGTCATCTGCAGGGCACCATCATTGGCTGGCCAGCGGGCAAACCGGCGGATAGAAAGCGTCCCGGAGATCGTCCTCAGCCGTTTGACCATATCTTCCCGAAACGCATTCTCTGTTTCTCGCCGCACCCGGATGACGACGTGATTTCAATGGGCGGCACGCTGATTCGGCTGGCAGCTCAGGGCCACGCGGTCCACATCGCGTATCAGACTTCGGGCAATATCGCGGTTTTCGATGATGACGCGATTCGCTTCACGGAATTTGTCTCCGACTACTGCACGGCATTTGGCCTGCTGTCTGATCGCCTACGGGATCTGGATGATCATGTCGAAGAGTATCTGAAGAAGAAACAGCCGGGGCAGATCGACAGCAAAGAGATTCAGCAGATCAAAGGACTAATTCGCCGCGGTGAAGCCCGGGCCGGGGCACGCTGCTGCGGTGTTCCGAACGAAATGCTCCATTTTCTGGACATGCCATTTTATGAAACTGGCGGCGTGAAGAAGAAACCGCTTGGTCCCGCAGACATTCAAATCCTCGTCGATCTGATGCGTGAGGTGCAGCCTCATCAGATCTACGCCGCCGGTGATTTGTCGGATCCGCACGGAACACACCGCACTTGTCTGAAGGCGATCATTCAGGCCTGCGACGTGTGCCGGAACGACGCCTGGTACCAGGAAAGTGAAGTCTGGCTGTATCGAGGTGCCTGGCAGGAATGGCCCGTGCATCAGATTGAAATGGCCGTTCCGCTCAGCCCCCAGGAAGTGAAGCAGAAGCGGAATGCCATTTTCAAGCACGAATCTCAGAAAG
>JBBQSE010000681.1:0-3014 GCA_038214195.1 Planctomycetales bacterium | reverse complement strand
TGTGTTACTCTTGAATTCCAGCGGCTTCTCCGTCACAAGGTGGCTGACCGTCGCTCCGGTTTCCACGTTCACAACTCGCAACTGTTTTCGAAACTGTCCGGAAACTTTCGTAAAACCCGCGACGACCAATTCGTTCGGGGAACGAAAGGCCAGGTAGCTGATGATGTCGTCATTCTCCGCGAGCTGCATGACCTTTGACGCCTGAGGTGACTTGGGCGTCCAGACTTCGACTGTGCCTCGAGGCTGATGCAGAGACACCGCCAGATATCGCCCGTCCGGACTTAGAGCCCGTTCGCCGTGTCCGGCGATTTTTGTCGGAAAGCCACCGATTACTTTGTTGGTTAGAAGATCCACCACCTCCGCTTTTTCGACGTTCGAGACGTAGATCCCGGCCAGCAAGAACGAACTGGGCGTCGCCGGATACAACAGTCCCTCCAGATCTCCTTCGAAGCGATAGTTCCACTTTGGACTGGCGGACCAGTCGATTTGATTCTTTGGTGGATCCGGCAGGGCGCTCCATGCGACTGCTGCCGCCGACGCGCCAGGCACCGGAGTCGTCAACGCGGGCGCACTCGGCGCTGGCACGGACGAATTGTCAGCCATCGGAGCTACCCCCGCAACCGGATTTGGCTGAGAGTCGATGGGCGCTGGCGGCGCAGACTGGACAGGTGCTGACGCTGTCGTGGAGGTTTCAGCACCAGCGGCGGTCACTGTCGTACCCGTGTCTCCGACCGTTGCAACAGGGGCCTCATCGCCGTGGTTGCCCATCTTCTGGATGACGACAAAGGCGACGATGCCAACGACAACAAAACCGATGCCAGCGCCGATCATTGCGATCAGCTTGCCTGAGCCGCCGCTCGCCTTTGCCTGTTGCGTCTTACCCGCGTTCGAGCGACCGGACCGCCCTGGCATGCTCCTGGGCGGCAGGGCGGCGCGAACAACCAACCGATGTCCGCACGACCGGCATTTGAACGCTTTTCCTTCACGATCGTCGGGTACATCGTGCGCATGGTAGCACTGGTCACACTCTACTCGAATCGTCATAATTGCTCGTCCCAGGGTGCGCAGAGATCTCGGATTAAAGGTATCACTCGGCCTGATGATATCGCCGCTCCGGATCAGTTACTACTGACTGTGACACTCGCGGCGGACGATGAATGGACCGCAGGCGTTAAGAGCTTCTCACTTGGCGCACGAGACTGGACGGATCGCGCCCATGCTGGCTGATTCTTCGCGGACGCCGACCTGGTCAGCCTGATGAATACAATCCCATTTTCCCAATCGGGGACTGCATCCAGGCAACTCCCTGTCGATCACGAATACGGCATCAGAATCTTAGCCGCTGGAACGTCTTTCAGACCCGGAAAACCGTGTTCAGCAACTTCGGCCCCGAGTTTTGTGAGTGCCCGCAGGTCGCGGTCCGAGGGACGGCGGCCGAGGAGCTGGTTGGTGAGAGATGTTGCCAGGATGTTGCCGGTCTGCTGGACTATCGGATCTGCGTGGCTTCCGGCGTAGAGGCTGGTGCAGAGGATGACGACGCCCATTTGCACGCGGTGGGAGAGTTCCGCCATGCGGCACTGGCGGTCGGCGAGTTTCAACTGGTGCTTTCGCATCGTGCCGGAGATCTCGTAGGACATGGACTGCAGGAACTTCGCGGCAAACTCGGCGTGTGGTCGCAGCTGGGGTGTGAGTTTCGGCCATGGCCCGGCGGTTCTGGAATGCAGCTTGTGGCCGAGCCACCATTTTGTGTAGTCGAACAGTGGTCCGCGCAGCGCCCAGGCGTGCATCGGGTTCATTAAATTGGGTTGCCGGATTCCGTTGGCCTGCAGGGCCTTGCCGATCGGTTCGAAGTAGCGACGACCGTGAAACTTGACGAGCGACTTGAACAGCGCCAGTCCCAGCATCTCGCCTTCGCCTTCGTAAATGCACGGAGCGAGAAATTCATGGACGTTGTCACCGAACAGATGACCGTGCAGAAATGATCGGCCACCCAGTGTTTTCATGTGCAGTTCGACCGCAGCATGTTTTTGCGATTCGCTGCCGAAAATCTTGGCGACGACACATTCCATTTCTCCTCGATATCCGAGGTCCAGCAGGCCAGCGCACCAGACGGTCAGGGCGTCGCACGCCGTGATCAGGCCGACCATTTCGCCGATTCGCCGCTGGACAAGTTCGCGCTGCACGATCGCGGCACCGTAGGTTCGACGAAACTGAGCCCACGGAATCATGTCCGCGAGCATCATTCGCATCGTTCCGGCGGCGTTCGCGCAGAGTGCAATTCGTCCGCGATTTAATCCGTGGTAGGCGACCGTTAGCCCGTCACCATCCTTTGGTATGAGACGATTGGCGACCGGGACACGGAAGTTGCGGAAAATGATGCCTTTGTTGTGGGCATGTTTCAGCGCGTGCAGGCCGTAATTCTTCAGTTGGAAACTGTCGTTCTCTTCGGGCGGCAGTTCGGCGATCAGAACGGCGGGCACCTGATCGATCAGACACACAACGCCAACCATCCGTCCAGGACAGACGTTGGTGATGAACAGTTTTTCTCCGTTGACAACATAGTCGTCTCCGTCGCGAGTGGCCGTCGTGCGCAGCGCGGTAAGATCCGACCCAGCGCAGGGTTCGGTCAGGGCAAAGCCGGAGAGTTTACGACCACTGGCGAGTGATGGCAGCAGGCGTTCCTTTTGTTCACGGGAGCCAAATGTAATCAACGGATCGACCGCTCCGATGCAGCCATGCACCGACGCCAATCCGGCAATCGTTGGGTCCAGCATGGCCATCTGCGTGATGAATTGCGAAAACTGCGTGAACGAAGCGCCGGTCCCGCCGAATTCGGGTTCAATCAGCAAACCCCAGTAGCCAACGGCAGCCAGTTCATTGAGGACCGTCTCGCTGATTTTTCGCTCACCATCCAGCACCGTACCGGCCTCGCGATGACGGCGGACGACATCGAGTGAGTCCTTCATGACGCGCGTCGCCGCTTCATTGGGCACCGCCTTCACGCTGCCCGCATG
>JBBQSE010000680.1:0-3037 GCA_038214195.1 Planctomycetales bacterium | reverse complement strand
TTGAGTCCGCCATGAAAGGCGTGTCGCTCAGGGATGGAGTGCTGATGCTCGTGAAATTCGGTGAAGCGTCGCGGTTCGTAGTCGTGAAAGGCTGAGACGCTGTTCCATAGTGGTCGAGACAACCAGAAGCCGGGCATCTTTTCGTGTATGCACTCGCAGTTCATCTCCCGCGATTGTCAGACTGTGTCCGGTGCAATAACCTCCGCTGCTCAACCATGTTCTCTTTAGAAAAGCGGAGTTTCATCCGACGGGCGGCCTCTATGGCTGCCCAGATGAAGCTGACATTATCGAACGGGTGCTCGTGCTGAGTTGACCGCGGCGAGCGGCGGTGGATCGCCGAATAAGGCTCGCCCAGGGCGGCACGACAAATAGCAAGCTAAGAAATGATCTCTTGCGTGGTTATTGTTGCTGACGATACGACCGATGTCCCTTCTCCCCCGAGATCCAATGGCGTGGACTTAAGTAAAAATGCAGCACTCCACGGCTCTACCGACCCCGTGTCGGTAGACCGCAGACTTGAAGCTACTCCGCTCCGCGAAATTATCATTCTCCCACTCCTCCCCGGTTTTTGCTCGCCGAAGGCGAACAAAAACCGGGGAGGAGTGGCTCGTTTCGTGGGTTGCCGTTGTAGCCGACCAGTCTTGCTCCCACCGACACGGGGTCGGATGGAGAGCTTAAGTCCACGCCATTGCCCCCGAGATCGGGGGAGAAGGTGGCCGCAGGCCGGATGGGGGGGCTTTCAAAAGCATCGTCAACGATGCTCACGAAATTCCCGATGGCAGAAGTCCGCAGAAGCGGTTACATCTGAATTCACCTGTGGGGCAACGCGCTGAGTCAACAGGCACAGCAGAGGATATCCGCATCACCGCTTTCGCACCCGACGCAAGGCAGGAGCCCCATGACGTAGTCCTTCAAGTACGGACCAACGCGAGGGGGCGGCTGGAAACAGCCAACTCTAGCGTGATTCTCGTTTTCGCGGTGCTGTAACGAACAATGAGACCTGACCCCTTTTGTTGACTACGAACGTGCGTAACCTCGTGCGACTCGGCGTTAGTCTGGACATGACGATCAAACACGCGGTCAGTCGTAAGAGCTATTGGCGTTTGTCTCGGATACCCGCCATGCGCTACGCGATGCCGAACAAGTGGCTGGAGCAAATGGGATTACTTTCGCTAAAACAACTCTGGGGCGATCTCGCATTCCATGTGCCGTTTGACTTGCAACCAGCCGATTGGTTGAATTCTCCCTGCCGCGCTGCTCGGTCCCGAGTTTCTGGATCGTGTGGAGGAGCGGAACAATTGAGACAATTGTTCTACACTGCGGAGTCAGTCGCCCACCGTTTGCCGCTCGCTGATCCTGACACGACACGGAATTCATCATGCAAAGAAATCATTTCCTCGGGACCTTACTGTTCATTCTTTGCGTCCTGTGGTGGCCGTTGACTTCGGCGCGGGCTGAATCCACGCCGCGAATGAATTTTGTGTTTGTCCTGATCGACGATCTGGGCTGGGCGGATTTGTCGTGCTATGGCAGCACGTATCATGAGACGCCGCATCTTGACGCGCTGGCGGCTTCGGGGATGAAGTTTACTCAGGCATACGCCGCGTGTCCGGTTTGTTCGCCGACACGGGCGAGTATTATGACCGGGCGACACCCGGTGCGAGTCAACATCACAGACTGGATTCCTGGCCAGCAGGCGAAGCCGGATGCGAAGCATCGATTTCTGCAGGTGGAGGATCGCAACGAACTGTTGCTGAGCGAGAAGACGGTGGCCGAATACCTGCACGACGCAGGATACCAGACTTTCTTCGCTGGCAAGTGGCATCTGGGTGGCGAAGGATTCCTGCCGACCGATCAGGGGTTTGACGTGAATCACGGCGGAGGTCACTGGGGGCAGCCGCCCGCCGGATATTTTGCGCCATGGAAGAATGTGTATCTCAAAGAAAATCACGATGGTGAATACATCACGGAGCGGCTGACCGAGGAATCGGTTGCCTTCCTGAAGAACCACGATGCCTCGCGTCCCTTTCTGCTGTATCTGTCGCACTACGACGTCCACACGCCGATTCACAAGGACGATAAACACTTCGCGCATTTCGAAGACAAACGCATGTCACTGGGGACAGATGTGGAACCGATCGCGGAACGGCGCGGAATGTCGAGAGCTCAGCAGAGCAACTCACAATACGCTTCGATGGTGTCCGCGATTGACGACAGCGTCGGGCAGGTCATGGCCGCGATCAGCGAACTGGGCGTGGATGATTCAACGACGATTATCTTCACGTCGGACAACGGCGGACTCTGTACGACGCGCAAAGAAGGCCCGACGTGTAACCTGCCGCTCCGGTCCGGCAAAGGTTGGTTGTACGAAGGCGGCATTCGCGAGCCTCTGATTGTTCGCGTTCCTGGAATGACCAAACCGGGTTCAATTTGCGAGCAGCCCGTATTGAGTACGGATTTCCTTCCGACGATTCTGGAACTTGCTGACGTGGAAAAGTCTGCCGACATTGTGCTCGACGGCGACAGCATTATCCCGGAACTCAAAGGGCAGAAATCACAGGCAACACGGCCGCTGGCATGGCATTATCCGCACTATCACGGTTCCGAATGGACACCCGGAGCCGCGATTCGCGATGGCGACTGGAAGCTGATTGAATTTTATGAATTTGGCGATGCCGAACTCTACGACTTGTCGAAAGATCCCGGCGAACAACACAACCTTGCCAGCGATGAGCCGACACGTTTCAACGCCCTGCGCAAGAAACTATCGGACTGGCAAACTGCGATGCAGGCTTCCATGCCACAACCCAATCCCGCATGGAAGTCAGAATGATGCGTCATGGAAAGCGCGACTGATGCGATCTGTGTCCGCACTGACAATCCTGATGGTGCTCGGGATCGCCGTCCGCCTCGGCGCGATGTGGTTTCTTCCGGCGGATCTGACTGCGGACAATGACGGCTACCTTGCTCACGCGGAGATGGTTGTTCAGGGCGAAGGGTTCGCGGGACCGTATACGCACCAGCCCACGGCGTTTCG
>JBBQSE010000679.1:0-3066 GCA_038214195.1 Planctomycetales bacterium | reverse complement strand
TCCATTTGCTGAGCCGCGATTTGTGGCAGGGACGCGGACAAGAATGTCCAGGCGACACGAGGTACAGTCAGGAGACATCGGTGACGACAAGAATACTGAGTATTTCAGGACTGCGCGGCATCATTGGGGATGGTCTGGATCCCATCTACATCACGCGATTTGCTGCCGCACTCGGCACGATTTTTTGTGGTGGAAAAGTCGTTGTGGCTCGCGACGGTCGATCGACCGGCCCCATGATTCATCACGCTGTTATCTCCGGGTTAATGGCGACCGGGTGTGAGGTTCTGGATGCTGGAATCTGCACAACGCCAACATGCGGCGTTTTGGTGCGGCATCATCACGCAGCAGGTGGTCTGCAAATTACGGCCAGTCATAATCCGATCGAGTGGAATGGGCTCAAACCCTTCGCGCCGGATGGGTCCGTCTTCAATCGAGAACTCGGTCAGCAACTGCTGTCAATTCTTGAATCCGAAGCGATCACGTGGAAGGACTGGGCCGGACTTGGCAAGGTGACACCGTTAGTTGAGCCAGCGAAGCCACACATCGACAAGGTTCTTTCACTGGTCGATGTGGATGCCATTCGCAAGAAAAAATATCGCGTCGTCCTCGATTGCAATCACGGATCCGGTGCGACATGTGGACCGCAACTGCTGGAAGCTCTCGGCTGCGAAGTCGTGGTGCTCGGTGGAACTCCGGACGGTCGCTTCGAACATATTCCGGAGCCCACGGAAAAGAATCTCGGTGACCTTTGCAAAGCCGTCATTCAGCACAAGGCTCATGCCGGATTTGCTCAGGATCCCGATGCCGACCGCATGGCGATTGTGGACAACGACGGCCGCTACATCGGTGAAGAGCTGACTCTGGCGCTGGCGGCGGACTTTGTCCTGGAGCGTCGAAAGGGGCCATTCGTTGTCAACGGTTCCACCAGTCGAGTCACTGCTGACATCGCCGCAAAGCACGGCTGTCAGTTTCACCGCAGCTTTGTCGGCGAAGCCAACGTTTGTGCAAAAATGCGGGCGGTCCATGCCGTGCTGGGAGGCGAAGGGAACGGTGGCGTGATCGATCCACAGGTTGGTTATGTGCGGGACAGTCTGGTCTCAATGGCGTATGTGCTCGCGGGGATGGCGGAGAAGAAAAAGTCGCTGGCAAAATGGGCGGATTCACTGCCTTTCTACACGATTGTCAAAGACAAAATTACCTGCCCGGCGAGTGCAGTTCCCGCCGCCTGCGATGCGCTGCGAAAAGCATTTCCCGATGCCGAAGCCCGCGACGGCGACGGCTTGCGACTCGACTGGAAGGATCGCTGGGTCCAGGTGCGGGGAAGCAATACCGAACCGATCATTCGGATCATTGCCGAAGCGCCTGAGACGAAGGATGCACTGGCACTGATTGACCAGTCGATGAAGGCGGTGGAAGCGGCTGTCGCTCCGTTTTTAGTGTGAAAGAGGCGACTGGTGTAGATTTTTTTCACGGACGGAAGCCCGCTGACGTAACTGATTCTGTACCGGCGAGCGGCAGGGCGTCAGCCCTCCGAGGAGTTTCTTGCCTCACTTCCATAGGATCTCACTTTCACCGAAAAAATTCCGTATCACTGACTATATTCATAGGCAGAGCGTCTTTTACTCGGAGGGCTGACACCCTGCCGCTCGCCTTTGTTGCTGGAGTCCAGTTCATGCAAACTCATACCTACGTCGAACGATTCATCAATCTGCTTGATCCGTCGGCCAATACAATTTTTAACATGACTGTGGATGAAGCAGTCTCGCGGTTGGGTTCGGGTGATCCGACCAAAGTGCGGGAGATCGACGGACAATTTGCCCTTGTTCATCAGAACGGCCACATCATTCGCATGGCTCGCTCGATTGGTCGGCCGATGCGGTACTTCCTGGCAAAGCAGGTCGCCGGACCCTGTTTGATTGTTGCCGAACGGATCGATGAGATCGCGACATGGCTGAAACAGGAAGGACTTGCCGAGCAGTTTCATCCGTCCTACACACGTATGGTGCCCGCGCACCACATTTTGGAACTGGCTCTGATTGGATGTCCGGACCCAAGTCCGTCATGCACCCGCTTCTTTACACCACAGCGAAATCGGCTGAGCAGCAATCTGGATGAGATCGGTCGAGCATACATTGGAGCGATGCAGCAGGAGATTTATCACTGGCTGGATCAGATCCCGGGGACCGAACCGATAGGAGTCCTCTTCAGCGGCGGCATCGACAGTGGCGCTGTCTTCCTTGCGATCTACGACGCCATGTTGAAACGCGGCGAATCACCGGGTCGACTCAAGGCGTTTACTCTCTCGCTTGATTCGGAGGGCCGTGATGCCTCACAGTCGCACGAGTTTCTGTCGGCACTGGATCTTGGCTTGTTCCTGGAAGTGATCGACGTGCCGAGCTCTTCGGTGGACTATCGTGAAGCCGTCAAGGTCATTGAAGACTACAAGCCGCTCGACGTGCAGTCCGCCGCGATGTCACTGGCTCTGTGCCGCGAAATCCGCAAACGCTATCCGGAATGGATCTACTTGGCAGACGGCGATGGCGGCGATGAAAACCTGAAGGACTATCCAATCGAAGAAAACAGCGAACTAACCATCCGCAGTGTGCTGAACAATCCCCTGCTCTATCACGAAGGCTGGGGCGTGAACGCCGTGAAGCATTCATTGACGTACAGCGGCGGTCAGAGTCGCGGCCATGTTCGATCGTGGGCTCCGGTGGCGAAACTTGGTTTCCGGGGATTCAGTCCCTTCGCATTGCCCAATGTGATTGAAGTCTCCGAAGGCATCCCATTCATCGAACTCACCGAATGGGACCACGGCAAGCTCTATGATTTGAAGGGCGAGGTCGTCCGTCGCGGCATCGAACAAATCACAGGACACACGATGCCAGTCTTTGAAAAATGCCGCTTTCAAAAGGGAGCGGCTGCGGAATCAACGTTCGACGCATTGTTTCCGAAAGACGAACTTCCGTATCGACAGGCATTTGCCGAATTGTATGCAAAGTGAAATAGTCGTCGTTCGCTCCGCGAACGAAACGGACCTCGCAAGTGCTTTCGTTTCGTTCGCGG
>JBBQSE010000678.1:0-3077 GCA_038214195.1 Planctomycetales bacterium | reverse complement strand
ATACAGATTCTGCAATGGCGAGACCCCAATGCGGATCTCAGTGAGTTGGATGACCGCGATCCGCATCTCGCCTTTCTGCAGAACCCGGACGTGCGACGCAACTTGCTGGCCAGTTTTCATCAGGAAGTAGTGCAGCGAGCCCGGACGGCCAGGAAAATTGAATCAGTATCCGGAACGAATCGACCGAGACGACTGGCACTGCTCAAGTACAACGACATCGACAGGGACACCACAAATGAGGTGCTGGCGGCACTCAAGGCGGCGAATGTCACGTGTCTGGCCAGCAACAACGGGTTGTCACTGGTCGATACCGTTCGCGAAGCTCAGGCGGAAGCACTGATCGTCGTCCTGGGGCGATGTTCGTCCGAGTGGCTGACGCAGCGTGGCTTCGAATTGCTGAAGGTGCAGTTGGCGTTTCGTGATCAAACGCCGTTGCGGCTGTATTATCAGTCGGAAAACTTTAACCTCGTGCCGCCGCTGAACGATGCCGAAGTGCTTGAATTTCGCGGTCGGGCTGACCTTCCCCGGCTGGTGGAAGCCATTCATGCGTTGGGAGGTGGAAAGTGAATTCCGCTCCACGTCAATTCGACGCCCCGTATCCTGGACTCCGCCCGTTCGAAAGTGACGAAGGGCCGCTGTTCTACGGGCGAGGCAGCCATTTGGGCGACATGCTCCGCATTCTGTATGAGCAGCAGGGACTGGCGGTCGTGGGCTCCAGCGGCTGCGGCAAGTCGTCGCTGGTCAAAGCCGGATTGCTGCCAGCCCTGAAACAGGGTGTGCTCGGCAGTGCGGATGCTGAATGGATCTGTGTTGTGGCACGACCGGGTGGCGCTCCGTACTTTAATCTCGCCAGTGAACTCACCCGTCAGCTTGATCCGTCGGATGATGCCGCAGCCATTCAGGAATCCATTCTGTTTTGCGAACAAACATTGCGACGCGGACCGCTGGGACTGGTCGATGCGATCGCCGACACGCTGCCTGCGGACAATGTGCATGTCCTGGTCCTGATTGACCAGTTTGAAGAGATGTTTCGGTTCTCTCACCGTGACAGGTCCGCCGACAATCGAGACGATCAGATTGAAAAGGACAAACAGAGCAACGATGCCCAGGCGTTTGTGGACATGTTGCTGTCCACAGCGAATCAACGGAACCTGCGTCTCTGCGTGGGGCTGACGATGCGGTCCGATTTTCTGGGCGAATGCGACGCATTTCCGGGGCTGCCGGAATGGGTTACTCGCTGCCAGTTTCTTCCGCCGCGACTGACGCACGATGAACTTCAAGACGCGATCTCCCGTCCGCCCGGGCATCCGCAATTCAGCGGCCGAGTTGAACCGGAAGTCGTGTCGGAACTCATCGCCGCGATGGGCGATCGTCAGGACCAGCTTCCGCTGATTCAGCATGCCCTGTTGCGGATGTGGAAACTGGCGGAACAGGACAGATCCGCGGCGTCAGGCACCTCTGCGAAGGAATCAGTCGGCTCAATCACGATCATGCGTGATCATCTTAAGGCGATGGGTGGCGTTGCGAACGCACTCAACCAACATGCCGATCAGCTGTTCGATTCACTGCCACAGGTAACCGGACTGCCGAACGCTCAGCACATCGCCCGTCGGCTGTTCTGTGCGTTGTGCCGCAGCGGCGGTGATGGCCGTCGCGTTCGTCGGCTAAGTACCATCGCTGAGGTGGCCGACATCGCAGAGGTTAACCTTGAAGACGTTCAGAAGGTGATCAACGTCTTCACAGCCAACGGCGTAAATTTCCTCTACGCTTCCCGAACCGACGATGGCGAAACGAATCTGGACATCAGTCACGAGAGTCTGATCCGTAACTGGCGGCGTTTAAACGACTGGCTGGAAGTTGAAGAAGAAGCAGCGTCGCATTTTGAAAGCCTTGTCCGAAGTGCGCAGGAATACAATGCCGGAAACGGGGAACCGTTACATGGACTCGGCCTGCTGAATGCCGAACGCTGGTGGAATCACGAAACGGTCCCGACAACTCGTGGCTGGGGCCAGCGAATCCACAAAGATTCATGGGTCGAGGCAAGGCAGTTCCTCGAACTGAGTCAGCAGGTACAGAAACGAAACGAAGACAGGGAACGAAAAGACGCTGAGGAGAAAGCCCGGGCCAAAGAACGGGAGCTAAAACTGGCTCAGGATCTTGCCGCGACAGAAGCACGACGGGCAAAAACTTTCTGGCGGATGCTTTGGGTAGCAGGGACCGTCGCGGCGGTTGCCATTGGTCTATTTGTCTGGGCGTCTTTCGCTGAGCGACGAGCAAAGGACGCTCAGAAAACCGCAAGCGAAAACGAGCAGAAGGCGATTGAAAACGAGGACGCTGCGATTACAAGCAGCAAGATCGCATCAGCCGAAGCTCAGCGAGCCGACAAGATGCTCGATCAATCGGAACATTGGTTATATGCCAGCCAAATCAGGTCGGCGGAGCGGGCATGGGAGGGCGGCCAGCCGGATCTCTGCCGGGAACTGCTTGATACTTGCCGCTGGGATTTTCGAGGCTTTGAGCATCATGAGCTTGGAGACCGAGCGCATGGCGGGCATTCTGGTTCCGTCTTAAGCGTGAGTTTCAGCCCGGATGGGAAGCAACTGGTCAGCGGATCAGAGGACAGCACGATCAAGGTCTGGGATGCGTTGACGGTATCCGAAGTTCGAACGCTGACAGGCCATTCAGGTCGTGTCTGGAGCGTGACTTTCAGCCCCGATGGGAGATATCTGGTGAGCGGATCAGAGGACAACACAATCAAGGTCTGGGATACGGCGACCTGGTCCGAAGTTTGCACGCTGACAGGCCATTCATTTCGCGTCTTGAGCGTGAGTTTCAGCCCGGATGGAAAGCAGCTGGTCAGCGGTTCAGATGACTACACGATGAAGGTCTGGGATGCGGCTACGTGGTCCGATGTTCGCACGCTCGCAGGCCATTCGGGTCGCGTCTTGAGCGTGAGTTTCGGCCCGGATGGAAAGCAGCTGGTCAGCGGCTCAGCCGACAACACGATCAAAGTCTGGGATACGGCGACATGGTCGGAAGTTCGCACGCTCACAGGTCATAGCGATTGGCTCGAATGC
>JBBQSE010000677.1:0-3090 GCA_038214195.1 Planctomycetales bacterium | reverse complement strand
GAATCCGGCGCTACCCCGGAGTCTTCTCGCAGAGAGACGATTGAGGACCGATCCTGTGAATTGTTCTGGACGTACTGCTCGAAGGCTTCTGCAAGTTGCGGAGTCTGACCAGGAATCATGACGGATTCCGGACCATTGGCCGCCGTAAACGCCTGCGCGATGGGCGACGCAGATGCAGTCGGATTTCTGCCGACGAGGCTGGCATCCCGCCGTTCCGTCTGTGACGTCAATTCTCGAAGTTCAGTGAGTTTCGACAGACGGAGACGATAGCGTTCAATCGCCGGATATCGCATATCGATGGTTCCGGAGAGCGACTTCTGCGTCACGCTCTGCTGCAGCATTCGGTACTCAGTTTCGATGGCGTCCAGATTCCATGTCGAGGAATCCTGGCGCAGCATCTCACCGAAGCGGCGATCGATATCGGCCAGTTGCTGGCGTTCGGAGTACTTTTGCTGAGCCGCCGTCAGCGCCTCACTGGGCGCGACGACAGGAACATCGGTAACACCTTCTGTCGATGGGACAATTCCGGCGATTGATGGATAAACCTGCACTCCGTCCGGACGCGCCGCGTTGGGGGGAACCGCGTACGGATCGGCGTTCATCTGAGCTCGCTGTGTGGGGTCAATTGGTACCAGGGCCGATCCTGGAATCCAGCGCCGTTCCCGAGCAGGTGGCGCGACCTGCAGCATCGACTGAGGACCGCTGCCGGTGATGAGCTGCCGCTGTCCCAGGATCGTTATCTTTTCGCCGGTCTTCAGTCGCCGTTGAAAGACAGAAGCTTCATCTCCGAATTCGCTGCCGACGAAAGCGATGACACTCTCTTCTGCCACTTCGCCTTCCGTGTCGCTGATCCGCTTGACGTAGCGTTCCGGAATCCAACTGAAACTGCCCTTCGGCGGATCGATCATGTACCAGCCACCGGGATCATGCCGGTGAACGTTCACCACGGTTTCGCGCGGCAACTTCTGCGTCGGATAGTACGAATCTCCGGCTCCGCTGCGTACGAAGACTTCATCCACCACGACTTTTGCTTCGTATGGAAAGTTGCGGATCTGCGCCTCAAGAAGTTGAGCTGACGCTGCGGAAATCAAAAAAGCGACAATGGCGAATGCACGCATGGCGGTGCCTCCGATGTGTTTGAGTTTTTTCCAGCTGAACACCACGTCGAGTGCTGCCCAGAGGAGAGAATTGCCGGACGAGAATTCATTCGGCACAAATTGCTGAAACTAACGGGGTAGGAATCGACGTGATTCGGGTTCAGGGCAGGGTGTTCGGGCTCGGTTATCGCTGCGAGGCCATGGGGATTTGCCCAAACAACGATATGGAATTCAGTAACAGAGAGGGCCAAAAAGACTGTGTTTTGCAGAGATTTTTTACTGTTCGCAGTGCGTCGGAGGCCAAATTTGCCGCAGTCGGACTAACCTGCCCTCGACGTGTCCCGGATTTCTTAGCTAATCCGGAAATCTCGCTCAAGTCCGGTTTCTTCACGAAATTGTCCCGTCGATATCGTTGAGCCAAGTGCATTGCCCATCGGCGGTGAGGCGATCACAATGCGTTATATCTCCCACATCGATAAAATCATGCTTTCCCGAGAACTACGAAGAGACGTCTCATGAAAACACTTAGCATCACGGCTATCGCACTCTGCAGTCTGCTCAGCGGACTTTTGACAATTCCATCGCTCGCGGCCGACGACGAGACCGTCAAACTGAAGGTTGGCGACGAAGCACCGGCCTGGAGCGACCTCATCGGCACCGATGACAAGCAACATTCTCTGGCGGATCTGAAAGACAAGCAGGTCGTCGTCGTGTGCTTCACGTGCAATTCATGTCCGTATGCCGTTGACTACGAAGAGCGGATGATCGAATTTCAACAGAAGTTTGCCGAACGCAGTGAAGGCGTAACGCTGATCGCCATCAACGCAAACCGAAAACCCTCGGAACAACTCGACAAGATGAAAGAACGCGCGGAAGCGAAGAAGTTTTGCTTTCCGTACCTGGTCGATGAGACTCAAAAAGTGGCTGAATCCTATGGAGCGAATTTCACGCCTGAGTTCTTCGTGCTGAACAAAGATCGCCGCGTCGTTTACATCGGAGCCATGGACGACAAAACCAACGCCGACGAGGTCGAACACCGCTACGTCGAACTGGCCGTCGAGGCGGCCCTCAAAAATGAAATGCCAGTGACCACAGCCGTTCCCGCCCGAGGCTGCTCGATTCCGTTTAAGCGTTCGAGGCGATGATGTCGGCGACTTGGTCTTCCTGTGACCAAAATGCCGCTGTGTCGGAATCATAACTTTTGCGGTCAGAGCCCAATGCGATCCGATCGGATTGATTCGATGGCGGAACCAGTAAAACCAATGCGGAACCGAGTGAAGACTCAACCGACGGTGCCTCGGCGACAAGGAAATCCAGGGGCCGACTCCAGTTACTCATTTCGCCTGAGGAACTGACCGCACTGACCCAGACTCGATATGTTCCGGCAGCCAGACCTGAAGGAGTTTGAAACGTTGCCGCGAGAAGGCTTTCTTCCCGCACGACACGCAACTGAGGAACGTCCAGTCGGTCAACCTGCAGCTGATAAGCGAACCCACCCTGCACCGATGTCCAGGCAAACGTGACCTTCAAGCCGGCGTTAACGACCGGTGTCAGCAGCGTTGGTCGGCCGCCGACATACAGATTGCGAGCGTAGCTCCACAGGCCCGTCGCACCAAAGTCGCCAATCGCTCGAACCCACCACTGATACGGCCCGTCGCTGAGGTTTGACGGAAACGTCCATTCCGCCAACTGACTGTTGCTGACAAAGTGTGTGTCTGCCCCCGAAAATGCGTCGTGGACCCAGATCTCATATTTCCTCGCACCAGCAACAGCCTCCCATTGCAGCGTTGGAGTGCGGTCAAACGTAGACAGTGGAGTCGGCGTGATTGAAGGGCGTGGCGCAATAAAAAACTCATTGCGCATTGACCACGCTGTCGACTGGCCGCGTGCATCGATTGCGCGGACCCACACTCGATAAAGACTCATGGGCAACGGTGTCGGGACAGTAAACGATGTCGATGTAATGTCTGTTTTGCGGATCAGCTGACTGATG
>JBBQSE010000676.1:0-3090 GCA_038214195.1 Planctomycetales bacterium | reverse complement strand
GGAACACTGTACTTCTTCCTGCTGGAAGCCCGTTTGTCGTCCGGCGGAACAACGTTGAGCGTCAACCTGTCGTTGACCAATCCCCCGCTTTGGCCGGGATGACGGTTCTTGAATACAGCGATCACTGGACCGTATCGATCGACGTCCCAGGGCTGAAACAGGAGGACCTCGATGTCACCTGTAATGATGGGGTACTGATCATCGAAGGCGAACGCATGTCACCATCCGCAGAAGGCGCAAAAGGGTTGTTCAACGACCGATCGTTCAGCAAGTTTCGCCGCGTTCTTAAGGTTCGTGAAGAGATTGACTGCAATGCAATCGATGCCTCGCTGGCTGACGGTGTCCTGACGTTGACGTTGCGTCGTACACCGGAAACCACGCCAACAAAGATTGTCGTCCGCAGTGCTGCGTTGTGATCTTTTCCATTTGGCTGATCAACTCCCTTTCAACCCCCGTCGCTCATCCGGCCTGGCGGTCACCGTGTCCGCCGGTCTCGGGGGCGAAGGGACAAAAGGATGTATTGTTTTCTGATTTACCAGTTTCAAAACAATTGAGGAGTTTCAAAATGAAATGTTCTACCAATCGGTGTCGTCCGAATGTCTTCGAAGAGATTGACCGCGGATTAAATCAACTGATGCGAGGTGTCCTTGCAAGCGACTCCGTCGCTTCAAATGATCCGCGCATGACAGTTTTTGAGTTCGACGACCGTTACGTGTTTGAGTGTGATCTGCCTGGTGTTGCTCTCGACGCAATCTCTTTGGAGATCGAAGATAAGGTGTTATCGATCAGCGGCACACGGGCCGGTGTCACCAGCGCCGAAAATGCCAAAATTGTTCTGGACGAACGCTCGAATGCTGAATTCTCGCGGAAGATTCGGCTGTCCCGAGACGTCGATCAGTCATCCGTCGATGCTGAACTGAAAGATGGTGTGCTGAAGATCTCGATTTCAAAACGATCTGAATCGCAGCCACGAAAAGTCGAAATCAAACTGGCGTCAGGCTGAAATTGGCGACGCTGGCTGAAGACATCCGCCTGACACAAAGCCGATCTGCGAAATGCTGGTCGGCTTTTCTCGTTGAATCCGCCTCATGGCGATAACTTGCTCCTTTGCCGCAAGCCCGCGAATTGGTTACGCTTGTGGTTCGTTTCGCTTTCAGTCATGTCCTCTAAGGAGTACGTCTGTCATGTTTCGTCGCTGTGCCCACGTGTTTTTGGCAGTCTTTGTTGTTTACGGCCTCATGCAATTGATACCTCAGTCAGCGCAGGCTGCGGAACCCCTCAAGGCATTGATCGTCGATGGCCAGAACAATCACGGCGTGTGGCCGGTCACGACGAAAATGATGAAGCGATATCTTGAAGAAACCAAACTCTTTACCGTCGATATCGCAACGGCGGCACCGAAAGGGACCGACCCGAACTTCAAGCCGGACTTCAGCAAATACGCTGTCGTTATCAGCAATTTCGGTCACGGCGCGTCCCCGTGGCCTGAAGAGACTCAGAAGGCATTTGAAGCCTACGTCAGTGGCGGCGGCGGATTTGTCGTGATCCACGCGGCAGACAATTCGTTCCCGGAATGGCCCGCGTACAACGAAATGATCGGACTCGGTGGCTGGGGCGGTCGCACCGAGAAAGATGGTCCCTATGTGTACGACAACAAGGACGGCGAATTAGTGCGCGACGACTCAAAGGGCAATGGTGGCAATCACGGGGCTCAATGGGAATTCCCTGTCATCGTTCGCGATGCGGAGCATCCGATTACCAAAGGGATGCCAACCGAATGGCTTCACGCAAAAGATGAACTGTATGACCAGCTGCGTGGACCGGCCAACAACATGCAGGTTCTCGCCACTGCCGAATCGCAAGTCACCGGCCGCAACGAACCGATGATCTTTACCATCAACTACGGCAAAGGTCGCGTCTTCCACACGCCGATGGGACACGCGGAATACTCGATGGAGTGCGTTGGCTTCATCACGACTTTGCAGCGCGGCACCGAATGGGCGGCGACCGGAAAAGTCACGATTCCAATCCCCGCCGACTTTCCGACAGCCGACAAGACCAGCAGCCGCGCGATGCCGAAAGAGTAACGCGGTTGGGAAGAGTGTGTTACACTTCACGCGGTCAGGAATAAAGCTGTGGATTTACTTGCGATTGTCCCCTCTCCCCGCAACTGAATTTCCAGCTTGACACGTTTTCCACGGGGGGAGAGGGCTAGGGTGAGGGGGACTTTGCTCTTGAGGCACCCCTAATTGACGAACTCTTTCTTGTGGGCAGGACGAATGGCGACATCGTACAGCCCGCCGCCGAGGACTGCTCCGACGATCGGGGCGATGATGTACACTGTCAGCCAGCCCAGGTCACTGAAACCCGGCAATGCAATTGCGCCCCAGCCAGCGAGACTGGCGAACACGCGCGGCCCGAAGTCGCGGGCGGGGTTGAAGCATGCCTGAGTGAGCGGCGCGATGACGGAAATGAGCGCACTCACGGTCAGTCCAATGAAGACCGCCGCAGTGCCTGGTGCCGGCGCGCCGCCGTTGCGAGGGTCGGTCACGGCGAAGATCACGAATGCCAGAATCATCGTGCCAATCACTTCCGCAATGAACGCACGCCCCTGCGACATCCGGGACCGCAGTTTGGCGTGTTCTTCTGCAGAGTACGGGCCGTCGCCGTCGCCCAGTGATCCCGGTGCTGGAAAGTATTCGCCGTAACACATGGCCGTCATCTCACTGCCCGGCTCCCCGCGGACGACGCCTTTAGCGGCCTCCTTCGCCGCAATGTGTGGCTCGAACAACACAAACAACACAGCCGCCGCGACAAATGCACCGGCCAGCTGAGCACCGATGTACGGTAGAATTCGCGAAGCAGGGAATCCTCGCCACACGGCGCTGGCAATCGTTACGGCGGGATTGATATGCGCCCCGCTGACGGCTCCCACGGCGTAGATCGCCAGCATGATGGCGACACCCCAGACAATGGCCACTTGCCACAGTCCACTCTGCGCGCCGGTCAGCACTGCAGAATGCACCACACCGCAGCCAAAGAAAATCAGCAGAAATGTGCCGATGAATTCCGCCACGACAGTGCGGAGAA
>JBBQSE010000675.1:0-3094 GCA_038214195.1 Planctomycetales bacterium | reverse complement strand
ACCCCTCAGCATCGACAAAGTGATAGTGGTAGATTTCCTTGAGTGACTGCAGAGCTTCCCAGGTTTCATCCTTGAAGACGCGGTAACGGCGTTTGGCGGCTTCAGGGTCCAGGTCAGTCTGACGTAACTCCCGAAGTTCTTTGCCTTCTGCGGCGGCTTTGACGTTCCATTCGGCCACCTCGCGACCACGCCGTAGTTGACGCTCAATGCTGGTCTGCTCGTCAACAAACAGCACCATGACATGAATGGTCGGCTTACGAAAATTGATCGCCAGCGGGGTTTCGCGATACTCGCGACTAAGCTGATTCATCTTGAGCACCAGCAGGTTCAGGCATTCGACCTGAACTCGCGTGCGTGGAAAGCCATCAAGGACACAGCCGTCGCGGTATTCCGGCTCAAGCAGTTTCCGAAAGACGAGTTCCACGACTTCCCGGTCACCAACCATGCCACCGGCCTGCTTGATGCGACGCGCCTGCGGAGTGTCGAGCAGTGAACTCACCACGATCGGAAGGCACGTCATATCGCGCGCCTCCATGATGAATCCGGTATTGGTTCCCTTGCCTGATCCCGGCGCACCCCCAAGTAAAATCAGCTCCTTTGAAAACCGCAGATTCTCATGTCCGAACTCGGCTTCGAGTTCATTCCACACGTTTGTGAAAATAACCTGAGCGTCTTTCACTTCAAGGTTTTCGACGGATGCCGCAGTCCGTAGTGTTGTCTCCGGTTGATCAGGCATTGTGAATTTCAGATTTTCAGTCATATGTGTTGATGTCGTGAGAGTGTCGAGAAACTTTCGGTCACGCAGTGTAAGTCAGGAACCTGTCCACCGCACGCTGTTCGAAGCGGCTTCGTTCGAGAATGGCAAGCATTGCACGGAATTGCAGGAATGGACCGGACATTTTGAGTTGTCATTCACCACCAAAGCACACACCGGGCGGGACTGTACTTTGGACGGAGCTTCACCATAGAATCACACCTATGAAATTCTTTCCCTCGATCGCAAGCCGTCGAAACTTTCTCACCCGATCCGGTATCGGGCTTGGCAGCATCGCGCTCGCCGACTTGTTGGCGCGGGATGCAAACGCGGCGGAAGTTCCGGATCGCGGTGTACTGGGTGAGCCACATTTTGCGGCAAAGGCGAAGCGGATCATTTATCTCTTCATGTCCGGCGCTCCGTCGCAGCTGGATTTGCTGGACTACAAGCCGCTGCTGAATCAGATGAATGGTGAACAATTGCCTGATTCTGTGCGGGGAACACAGCGTCTGACGGGGATGTCGGGGAATCAGTCATCGATTCCGCTGGTAGGTTCGCCGTTCAAGTTCACTCGGCACGGTAGAGCAGGAGCGTGGTTCAGCGAACTATTGCCTAACACGGCCAGCATTGCGGACGATCTATGCGTGGTCAATTCGATGTACACGGAAGCGATCAACCACGGCCCCGGCGTCACTTTTCTGCAGACAGGAACCCAGATTGCGGGACGTCCCAGCATGGGGGCATGGTTGAGTTACGGGCTTGGCCAGGACAACGCCAATCTGCCTTCGTTTGTTGTGCTGATCACGAAAGGAAAAGGTGGACAGCCGCTGGGGGCTCATTTGTGGGGCAGCGGTTTCCTGCCGTCGCGGCATCAGGGTGTTTTGTTTCGAGCGGCCAAAGATCCCGTGCTGTACCTGGGAAATCCTGCCGGGATCAGTGGCGACAGTCGTCGGATGCTGCTTGATCGACTGAAGGAGCTGCATCAACATCAGCTGGAAGAAACTGCCGACAGCGAGATCCAGAGTCGCATCGATCATTACGAGATGGCGTATTCGATGCAGACCAGCGTTCCGGAAGCAACCGACATGTCCGGTGAATCGAAATCGGTGCTGGACGAATACGGCCCCGATGTCACAACGCCTGGTACCTTCGCCGCCAACTGTCTTCAGGCGCGTCGGCTGGCCGAACGCGGAGTGCGTTTTATCCAGCTATATCATCAGGACTGGGACCATCACGGCGGACTACCGAATGCGTTGCCTGCGATCTGCAAAGAAACTGATCAGCCGGCGGCGGCACTGGTGAAGGATTTGAAACGTCGCGGGTTGCTGGATGATACCCTGGTCGTCTGGGGCGGCGAATTTGGGCGCACGAACTACTGTCAGGGAAAAATTCAACCAAACTTTGGCCGCGATCATCATCCACGCTGTTTCAGCATCTGGATGGCTGGTGGTGGCGTGAAGCCGGGGTCGGTTTACGGCGAAACCTGTGAATTTGGGTACAATATTGCCACAGACGGTCTGCACATTCACGACCTGCACGCGACAATCATGCATTTACTTGGCATCGATCACGAACGACTGACGTACAAATTTCAGGGGCGACGTTATCGACTCACCGACGTGCATGGCAGATTGGTGGAAGGGATTCTGGCATAAATTTTTCGCGGGCGGCGAGTTCACAGGTCTGAGTTTCCAGCGATTCCGAGGGAACTCGAAACGGTAAATTTTCATTCGTTGCCACGTGCAGCGCGTCAAGGTTGCCAAACATGCGAGGCAAGTCCCGGCCACGCATGCCGTGGATCAGACAGCCAGCCGACACGCCGGAGTCGATTTGACGAGCCCATTGAACCTCGCCTGTGAGCACTGCCTTTTCCGTGACGCTGGCACCGCCAAACATGGTAAATTTGCTGCCGAGAGAGACAACTCGCTTTGTTGTGAAGCAAAGTCCACTGACCGAGTAATTTGAAATCCAGACAGGTTCAAGCTGTCCGTCATCCTCCCACAAGATCCATGCTTTCCAGTTGCATTCGTAACGCAAACAGTTGCGGAGATCGCTCCATTCACGCTCCGTCAGTCGGTCGGGCAACGGCATTGTGAGGAAGACGCCAATCTGCCAACCAACGTGATGAGGGCGACACCAATGAACGATTCCGCGATTCTGTGCCACGGACGTCGCCATGTCGCCGAACAGGGCCAACTGGACGCGTGTGCCATACCGTAACGGTCGGTCGGTCAAAATCATCAGATCGGCGCGTGCCCACTCGCCGAGTAGGGCTGGCACCCGCCGAAAGCAAAACAAGCAAAAAAAAAACCAAAAAACCCCCCCCCACCATAGGCGTTC
>JBBQSE010000674.1:0-3101 GCA_038214195.1 Planctomycetales bacterium | reverse complement strand
CTGGCCACGAACATGCACGCCCTTCTGAATTGGAATCGTAAACTTCGCCGTATCGCCCGCAGTGACCGCAATCTTGCGAGGCACTTCCGCTCGAAGCGGTTGATCGACAGCAAGGAACGGCTTGATAGAGACCGGCCCAGGAAGAATGGCCGCGACTTTGAAATGACCGTCGGCATCTACCTTCGCAGTCGCCTCGCCGAAGATCTCAAAGCGGGAATTGGTAAACATTGATGCTGTTGAGATTTCCAGTGTCAAGTCCGGTGACAACGACCCATCCGCCACTTGCAGCTGACCTTCGAGCGAACCCATCGCTGGAAGCTCAAATTCAAAATGTGGCGAGGTTGCATTTGCCTTTTGATTCAAAAAAAAGTTTGGTCCGACCCGGATTGTTGCATCGTTTCCCGGCACCACGATTCGAACGTCGGTCATCGCCTCCGGAATCACGTTCGGTAGAGCGACAATTCCCGTCCCATCCGTCTTTCCGCTGACAAGATTCTGCCAATCGTCGGGAATATCGAAATCAATACTCTCAGGCAACGTTTGAGCTGCCACAAACACGCTGGCGTTCCCGATCGGCAAGCCTGCGTCATCGTTGATTTGAATGACGCAACCAGAAGTTTGCGTCAGTGAAATCTGCTGAAGTTCGTTCGCAATCGATTCCAGCGTTTGAATTTCGTTTTCACGACTAGGCTGGAAACCGTCTGCAACAGCCCAGACGGCACCTTCCATTTTTTCGTCGAGACCAGTGGGGATCGTGATCCAATATTGTCCATCGTCGCCGGTCACTGCTGTGGCAACGAATGGACCGCGATTGTGTGCCATCTCATTCCTTGCTGCCCAGGCCTGCAATCCAACTTTTGCGCTGGCTACCGGCTTGCCATTGTGCGTGACTGTGCCGAAGATCGTCTTCGATTGAGCCTTCGCGGACGGGTCGTCGGGGCTGGCCTGAGCGGAGGGAGGGAAGCCCAGGGGGTTCGAGCTGGCATCGTCGGACTCTGCGGAGTCATTGTTCCTCTTCGATGGTGATTCCTGATCCACGGTCGGCTCGGCCTTCAACTTCGCCCTCAACGGCAGCGCGAGGAAACATACGACGATCAACGACGTGATCAATCCCGTCAGCCACCACGCAGATAGCCGATCCGGCGAAGGAGGTCGCAACAAACGCCGAACGCGAATCAACAAATTTCCACCACGCGCCGCCACCGCAACGCCGCGCGGAACACTGCGTAGTTCTTCCATCCGAACCAGCGCAGCCACGTAACCGGCCTTGTCACCACTGATCGACGCGGCCAGATCGTCGCAACAGTGCTCACGTTCCTGGCGAATACTGGACGAAATCCACCAGACCGCCGGATGATAAAACAGCAGCGTCTCGATCGCACTTTGCAGCAAATTCACAACGTAGTCCGCGCGACGGATGTGAGCAAGTTCATGAGCCAGAATCGCTTCCAGTTGCGACACCGACAGGGAATTGACCGTCGCAATAGGCAACAGAATCACAGGTTTCAGCCACCCAATCACTGTCGGCACTTCCACCAGCGACGACTCCAGCAAACGAACAACACGCCTCACGCCCAGTCGCTCTGAAAGCGAGTGAAGCATCTGGAGTTTCGCACCGTCCTTCGATTGCACAGCATTGTTCTTCAGCCGTTCCACTCGAAACCACGCAACGAACAGTCGCATCGAAAGCAACACCACTCCACAACACCAGAACATCGTCACACGGGGCACCCACGGCCGCAGTAGCCGCTCGCTGCGGACCACAAACGATTCCTCAAGTGACGGAACAGTGGCAGTTGAATGACTGATCATGGATTCGATTACCGGCGGACGATTGGTGTTCTTGACTGGTCGCTTCGAAATCATCGCAACATGACTTACAGGCAAGGCATCTGCCGACGATTCGCGCGGGGCCAGGAATGCCAGCGTTATCACGGGCATGCCAAGCAACAGCAACAGTGCGGCGCACGATGCCAAATAGCGCACATTCGCCGCCGCTCGCCGCAGCGCAACGAGCGTGATCCATAGCACGACCGCGACGCCAGCGCCCTGCCACACAGAATGCAGCAGAGTCCACCCCAGCGACTCGAAAAACGGGTGCTGAAACACCTCTCGGAACGAAACAGACGCAAACAGACTCACGACGCACCTCCTTCCAGTTCGTTCAGCAGCCGACGAATCTCAGCCAATTCCTCTTTCGACGCCTTCTTTGCCGACAGCGCCTGCATGACAAGCTTTTCCGTCGAACCTCCAAACGCGCGAGACACCAGATCGGTCAGCAATATCCGCTGAGTGGTCTGCTCCTTCTGCCGAGCCCGATAAACATGCGACCGTTGCGAATCGTCCCGAGTCACCAGACCTTTTTCGAACATGATCTGCATGATTTTCAGGATCGTCGTGTAACCCATGTCCCGATGCTGGCTCAAGACATCATGCACCACCCGCACGGTACACGCTCCCTGATCCCACAGCACACTCAGAATCTCCAATTCAGCATCCGTCGGTCGCGGAATCTCACTGGCCACCATCGTTTTGTCTTTCAATCTGATTCTCGTGATGCGAATCGAAACCTACGAACATCGTCGTATGTCTGGCACGATATACGAAGCGTGTCGTAGATGTCAACATCCATCCCGGGAAAAACATCAACGGCCTCCGGCGGCTAACCACGACTCACGAAGAGAAAATGCCGGTGATGAAGATTTTACGATCGAGGCAAAGTTTTCGCCGGACAGACGATTCGTCCATCAACACTACGCATAACGAAAATGGAAATCGGCAACGCCGAAGTGGATCCGGATACTCAGGCGAGGTTCCCAGAAAACACTGCACCAACCGGCAAGAAACACGGGATTCTCCCCGTATTGGGGCCGTCCAATTATACTTCACACGGTCCAGACTGGTGTACTTTCAAAGGCAGCGTTTTTCATGTCCCTTCTCCCCCTGGCAAGGGGGAGAAGGTGGCCGCAGGCCGGATGAGCGACGGTCTTAAATTGGGTCAAGAAAAAGATTCAAAAAAAGGCATTTTTGAATACCATTGGGATTTTAGTTTTGGGTGTGTGAGAACTTCAGTGACGTGGCGCATGACATGGGGGCCAGCC
>JBBQSE010000673.1:0-3101 GCA_038214195.1 Planctomycetales bacterium | reverse complement strand
GGGATCTTCGCGGGTTGGTTCGAAGGCAAGGGGAAGGTAGGGATTGCAGCTGTGTACTGACACTGGAGATTTCCTGCTCGGACTGACAAGCTGGAAGCTTATCCCACTACCAAACTCGATGCAGGTCCACAGTGGCACCGCCTGGGATTCCGTCGAAAGTGATCGACTCGGTGAAGACCAGGGGCGGAGCAAACGTGCCGCCTTCGCCCAGGCGATATTGGGTCACCGTTTGATTTTCGGGATCGACGATCCAGTATTCGGGAACGCCGGACTGCTCGTAGAGCTGCTTCTTGAGTTCAAGGTCGTGGTTTCGATTGGATGGCGACAGGATTTCGATCACCAGGTCTGGCACACCTTTGATTTTCGTCGTCGTAATGATGCGATTTGCGGCGAGCACGACGACGATATCTGGTTGGATGATATCCCAGAGGCTGAGTTGCAGATCAATGGGTGAATTGATGACCTCGCCCAGTTGTTTGAGTTCAATTTGCTCGTACAGCTGAAATTGGATATGTCTCGAAACAGCCTGATGTCGAGGGTTCGGTGCGGCGTTCATGTAGTGTCGTCCATCAATGATCTCGTGCCGCTTGCCATCGTCCGGGAACAGAACGTACTCGTCGTACGTCAGCTTCGTCGATGACTTGCGGATGGTTTGCGATGAGTCGGACATGGGATTGCCTGCAAGATCGTGAAGTAGACGCGCCTAGTTGGACAGCGCCACTATTGGCGAAAACCCAGAGTTTTTGAAGCCCGAAGCGTCAGCGAGGGATTGTTCCTTACTCGTTCCCTCGCTTACGCTTCGGGCTACAATTGAACCCAAAGTGGCGCTGTCCAACTAGGCAGCGCTCTAAATGAACACACGTATTCTGCCTGTCACTATACCCCGAAGACGTGGCGAATCCAACAGGATTCGGTACCCGAAAAGTAGGTCCTGCCTGCCGGGCAGGACTTCGCGGCTTGCCGCGACCGGCGACCAGATATTGTGTCAACTTTAAAATCACATCCCCGGAGATCACGCTCACGCTTTTTGATTTCAGCCCGCTGTAACCCGCGCTCGGGTTCGCCTTGTGGCGAAAGTCCTTTCCGGCAGAAAGGACCTACTCGTGGGTCTTTTTCTGGTAGATCTTCGACCGACAAATTTTTAGGCGGTTGCACCAGAACTCAAACATGACCCATAGCGTCAGCAGACCGTAACGCGTGCTGCGGCGGAAGTTAATGCTGGACGCTTCGGCGAAGTAACGGACGGGGACGGGGATGTCGCCCAGTCGAAAGCCAAAGTAGACGGCTTGCGCCAGAAACTGTGTGTCGAAAACAAAGTCGTTGGAGTTGTTTTGCCATGGGACTGTCTCCAGCACTTCGCGGCGGTAGGCTCGAAAGCCACTGTGAAAGTCGCCAAGGTTTTGGCCGAGCATGACGTTTTCAAAAATCGTCAGGCAGCGATTCGCGATGTATTTCCATGCCGGCATTCCGCCCTGCAACGCTTCGGCTCGCGTGCGAATGCGGGAGCCCAGAATGACGTCGCAATTGCCGATCCGAATCAATTCAGCGGCGATGGGAATGACGCGACTGTCGTACTGGTAGTCGGGATGAATCATCACAACGATGTCTGCGCCGCGTTCCAGTGCCGCCGTGTAGCATGTCTTTTGGTTTCCGCCATACCCCGTGTTTTTTTCGTGAGAGATCACGGTGAGTCCCAGAGAACGGGCGAGTTCAACCGTGCGGTCTTTACTGCAGTCATCGACCAGAATGATCTCATCAACTGTCCCCGGCGGTATGTCACGCAGAGTTCGTTCGAGAGTCGATTCCGCGTTGTAAGCGGGCATGACGGCGATAATTCGCGGCTTGTCGATCGGCTGCACTGGTGAATTCTTTCTGACTTGGGGACTTGCTTGTTCCGAGGCTCCAGCCTCGGAACAAGAACCAGGTGACTATTGATTTTCCGTTTCCTCAATGTCATCCTCTTCATCGTCATCCTCAGACTCAATCACAGGACGCACGATCGGTCGAGGTGTTGTGACCGGAGCCGCTGCCGGACTCACGACCGCATGGGCCGCCGAGGTGGAAACTCGCAGTGTTTCCGCCATGTATTCGACGGGCGCGGGCTGGCCGGTGAAGAGTTCGAACTGCTTCGCCGCCTGCCGCACGAACATTTCGACGCCACTCACTGTGGGACAACCTCGTTCTCTTGCGTGTTTCAGCAGCAGAGTTTGCTCCGGGTTGTACACTGTGTCGAACACCAGCGTCGAATCTCCCAGCCAGTGCGGTTCGAATGGCGATTCATCCAGCTTCGGATGCATGCCGACGGCCGTGCAGTTGATGAGAATCTCGCAGGTCTCCGCGCCTCGATTTTCCCAGGACACGTACTGACAGCCAAGTTCCGCGGCGAGTCCTTTGCCACGGTCACGCGAGCGATTTGTGATTGTGACCACAGCGCCCGCGCTGATCAATGCGTGTCCAACAGCGCGCGAGACACCCCCTGCCCCGAGGATCAGGACTTTGCGACCGGCAACATCGGTCACGCTGCTGGATTTCTTCAGTGTATCCTGAATGGCTTCCAGCGCGGCAGGCGCATCGGTGTTTGTCGCGGCCCATTGATCATTTTGTCGATAGAGCGTATTCGCCGCGCCGATCTGATCGGTTTCTTCTGACATCGTGTCGCAAAACTGCAGCACGCCTTCCTTGTGAGGAATCGTCACACTGTAGCCGCTGATCTTCAGACGTTCGAATTCCTTAAGAGATGGCAGCAGCAAATCGGCCGGGATGCGAAGAGGCAGGTAGACGGCGTCAATGCCCAGTTTGCGAAACGCCGCGTTGTGAATCAGCGGACTCTTGCTTTGTGCGATGGGATCGCCGATTACACCAAAGATTTTTGTGTCCTTTGTGATCTTGTTGAATCGATAGAGGTTACGAACTTCGGCGTACGAAAGTTGACCAGGGGCCAGTTCGCGTTCACTGCTGAAGCTGGCGTAGGTGAATGGCGATCCCGCCTGACCACACAGAATTCTGCTGATGGTTCCCATTTCACCCATGCAGAAACCGACCGTTGGGATTTCTGCCGAACTGACCATTTCCAGCATCCGCACATTGTCGGCCGGAGAATT
>JBBQSE010000672.1:0-3223 GCA_038214195.1 Planctomycetales bacterium | reverse complement strand
CGTGGCGGAGTCGTCATTGACGGTGCCGGGCATTCGGTACGTGATTGATACCGGAACCGCTCGCATCAGTCGCTACTCAGCCCGTTCGCGGATGCAGCGGCTTCCGATAGAACCGATTGCCCAGGCGTCGGCGAATCAGCGGGCTGGTCGATGTGGTCGCGTCGGGCCGGGGATTTGTATTCGACTCTACAGCAAGGAAGACTTTGACAGCCGCGAGCCATTCACATCGCCCGAGATCCAGCGAACCAATCTGGCGGCGGTGATTTTGCGGACGTTGAATCTGAAGCTGGGCAACATCGAGGAGTTCCCGTTCCTCGATCCGCCACGATCGACAACCGTGCGCGAAGGCTACAAGACGCTGGAAGAACTGGGAGCGCTCTCCCCAGAAGGCACCATCACCGAGATCGGTCGCCGAATGGCAAAGCTGCCGGTGGATCCTCGCATCAGCCGCATGATTCTGGCCGCCGTCGATGAACACGCCCTGTCAGAAGTTCTGCCAATCGCGGCATTGCTGGAGAGTCAGGATCCTCGCGAGCGACCCATCGAAAAGCAGCAGGCCGCAGATGAAGCGCATCGAAAATTCTACAATCGCGATTCGGACTTTCTGACGATTCTGAATCTGTGGGATGCGTGGCATGACAAGCAGAAAAGTTCGTCGCACGGTCAGGTTCGCAAGTGGTGTCAGCAGAATTTTCTGTCGTACATGCGAATGCGGGAATGGATCGATGTGCATGCGCAGTTGAAGGATCTGCTGGCGGAGAGCGATGATCCGGTGATTGCGAAGGCGGCGAAGGCGCTGAGTGGGCAGAAAGCGGAGAGCGGAAAGCGGAAAGCGGAAACGGTAGCTCGATCTGTCTCAGATCGAGACCGCGCGGCGCAACAAGCTGCAGCTTCCCGATCTGAGACAGATCGGGCTACAGGAGGCACAGGGCGTCACAATGATTTCGCTGCCATTCACCGAGCATTGATGACGGGGTTGCTGGCCAATATTGGCTGCCAGACGCCGAATGGTGATTTTCTGGGAGCGGGTGGCAACAACCTGGCGATCTGGCCTGGTTCGGCTCTGGCACCGAAGGGAGCGAAGTGGTTTGTGGCGGGGGAACTGGTCGAAACCAGTCGGCGGTTTGCTCGCACAATTGCTCGAATTCAGCCGGAGTGGATCGAGCCGCTTGCCGGACATCTGGTGACACGCGAACACTCTGAGCCGCACTGGGACCCTGTCCTCGGCAACATCATGGTCTTTGAAAAAATCAGTCTCTGGGGCCTGCCGATTGTTCCACGCCGCAAGGTGACGTATGCGAAAGTTGATCCTGCAAAGTCTCGCGAAATGCTCATCCAGCACGGCCTGGTGGAATTCGGGCTGCTGTTCGGCGACGCCGACACGGATGGCGATCCTGGCGAAGACTACGATGACGAAGAAGAAGCGTTGTCGCGCGGGCAGTCGCGCGTTCAGCCGGGGAAAAGCTCCCCGTCGAACACTTCCGCCAAGCGCAAAGGCTGGGGGCATGAGTTCCCTTTTCTCCGGCATAATCACGACGTGCTGGAACAGCTCAAGGAATTGCAGGCGCGCACGCGTTCGCATCATCTGATGCCGGGCGATGAGACGCTGTTTGAATTCTATGCGTCGCAGATTCCGGAAGAGTGCAGTGATCGTGACCGCATGCGTCGCTGGTTTCAGCGAACGGTCACGCGCAACGCCAGGCTGCTGCAGTTCGATATCAATCAGTTCGCTGACGAAGCTCATCGTTTTGAACAGGCGGCGATGTTTCCGGAATCCGCTCAATTCGGAGCGATGCATCTGCCGTTGTCGTATCAGCTGGATCCCGGTCGCGACGCCGACGGCGTGACGGTGACGGTGCCTGTCGAGGGCCTGGGGCAGCTTACAGACACGCGGCTGGAGTGGCTTGTGCCGGGATTGCTGGAACAGAAAGTTTTGGCCCTGATTCGGGCATTGCCGAAGCAGCTTCGGCGTCATTTCGTGCCTGCTCCGGATACAGCCAAGCTGGTGTTTTCGGATCTGGAATTTGGGAAGGGCGATTTGCTGACAAGCGTCGCATCTCGATTATCGCAACTTGGCGGCGAACGTTTCGATTCACGCGAATTTGACCTGAGCGCGCTGGACGATCACCTGAAATTCAATATCTGTGTAGTTGATGATCGGCGAAAAACGATCATCGAGGGCCGCGATCTGAAAGAGTTGCGAGCGGAGTTGATTCAAAGAGCGAACGCGGCATTCGTTTCTGCAGAAAAGGCGGCTGCGGCCAGTGGTCCCTCGGCGGAAGAAGCTCCGTGGCAGCGAAAAGGATTTAAGGCGTGGGACTTCGCTGCGATTCCCGAGCACATCGAAATCAAACGAGCCGGACTGCTGCTGCGATCGTTTCCCTCGCTGAATGACGATGGGGAAACGGTTGGCCTGACGCTGTGCCAGACTCCGGAAGATGCGGCGCGGATTCTTCGCAAAGGGTTGCAAAAACTGATTCTGATTACAGAGCGCAAGAGAATCCTGATTCAGATCGGCAACATGCCGCAGATCGGCCAGGTGAAGGTACTGGCATCGTCCATCAAGGGCCTGGAGCTGATGAATCACCTGTCTATGCTGATGGTGGAACGAGCGTACCTCTCCGATCAGCCGCTCGCTCGAAACAAGGCCGCGTTTGAGAAGACGCTGCAACGCGGCCGCGAACGACTGGGTGTCGTCGCACAGGAATTCGTGCAGTTCCTCCCGCACTTGTTTCAGCAATATCATGAAACACGACGAGCGCTGGAACAGACGCGCGGTCCTGGCTGGGATCATTTGATCAACAACATGAAGACTCAGCTGGCCTCACTTGTTCATGCGACTTTCCTGATTGAAACGCCCTGGCCGTGGCTGATTCAGTATCCGCGTTACTTCATGGGAATTCGCCAGCGCCTGCAGCGATTGTCGTCAGGCGGGTTGAAGACGGAGCTTTCGCTCGAATCAGAATTCGCCCCCTGGCTGGCTCGATATGAGCAAACGCTACGCGATCATCAGCGTCAGCATCGGATTGACCCCATGCTGTCGCACTACCGGTGGATGCTGGAAGAATTTCGCATTCAACTATTCGCTCAAAAGCTTGGCACTGCTATCGGTGTTTCCGCCGCTAAGCTCGAAGAACAATGGACGAGAATTCTTTAGGGCGAGCGGTCAATGACTGTCTCATCAGCCGCAACGCGCCAGCGTCCGGTTCCTTGAGAAAACCGG
>JBBQSE010000671.1:0-3239 GCA_038214195.1 Planctomycetales bacterium | reverse complement strand
TCGACGGTGAGGACTGTCGCCGCGTAACTCTTTCCACCCAGATTGACCTCAAGTCGCTTCGTTCCTTCAACCACATGGGCGCAGGTGGCCAGAACACCGTCGGCCCCAACGACAAAACCAGTGCCCGAACTTTCTTCTTCGTCAGTCGAAGCATTAGCGCTGCCTTCAACTTTGTACGAACAGACGCCGGAGGTTGTTGAATAGCTGTCCCCTTCACCTTCCTTGATGGAAAACTGATAGATGAATTCCGCGCCGGGCTTCCAGTCGTACCTCAACTTTCGAGCATCACCAAGTACCGCCGCAACAGCGTTTCCGTTCCCGCCGTCGTTGCCATTGAAAGGAGCGGGGGCTGGAACTACTGGTGGAATATTTGCTGGTGGAATATTCGCAGGCGGGATCACTGCAGGTTGAGCCACTGCCGGCGGAATGATCGCTGCTGCATTTTCAAGGGCTGGAATTCCCGATGCGGCGATAGCTGGCGAATCGCTTGGCGCTGAATTCCCGCCAGAGCTTCCTGCCTGATTTGGCACGAATCCGTTACCGCCAGCCGTTGCCGAAACCTGCGGGTTCTGTGCGACGCCGATATTGGGGGTGTTTGATCCCGGTTTCATCAACAGCCAGACCAAACCGCCCGCCAGCAATAACAACAGACAGGCACCGCCACCGCCGAGTATTCCAATCAGTAGACCGTGTTTCTGCAGCACCGTCTGCTGCGATCCCGGATGCGCAGCTGGTGCCGCGTATGGTCCTGGATCGACATTCTCCCAGCCGTTAGCGTCGTTTCCGACTGGTTTCCGGATTCCCGACACATCACGCCGCGGTCGCACGGGAGACTCAGTTCGCGGCGGGGCTTGTCCGCGCGGTGGCGACTGTGTCTTTGGTGGCACCTGAGCCAGTTGAGGTGCCGTCTGAGTACGCGGTGGTGCAACCGGTTTCGCCGCAGCAGGTGGATTTGGACGCTGCGGCGTCGCAGACTTTGCTGGTGACTTGACCTGCGAAGACACGGGTCGTTTGGGGGAGTCAGAATTCTGCTGCACCGGATCAACGGCGAGTTGTTCGCCGCATCGCGGGCATGAAATCCTGATCACTGTCTGCGATTCTTTAAGGCGAAGTTTCGTCAGACAACCCGGGCACTCGACGATCTGATGACTCATCAGGAAATCTCCATCACGAACAATCACTGGACTCAGAAAGTCCAGAAACATTCCTCGGTGAAGTTTGTAGATGCGAGCTCGAGATTTCCAGCGAAAACCGCTATTGAAACACAATACCGTCAGATTCACTCATCCAAATCGTTCGAGAGCTGTTATATTCGTTTAGCCTGCGGTCGCAGGCCAGTTTTTCACGGCCTGCCCTCGCGCGGCCTCGGGTTAAACGATGTGGTCAAACACGAATACCGTTTGATCATCGATGGCGACAACCTCCTCGCCCCTCGATAACCTTTCAACGCCCGCCGAATAAACCTGAGTTCTCTGAAATGTCTAACTCCCAGTCGATCAATCAGCTATTTGCCACCATTGCGAGGCCTCCTGACGCAGAGATCGACGCTTTTGTGGTATTCTGCATTGACCGTATCGAGCGCCTTTTTGAAACCGAAGAAGCAAGATTTGCGTTCCAGCAATTGAAGTGCGAAGGTAAAGTTTCGCCCGAATTGGCCGAACGAGTGAACGTTGGCGGAAACTCGCTTTCGTTACGGAGCTTTAATGCTGCGAAGGCTATTGCACACGGTGTGTGCCATTGCGCGGCTCCGGATAGTATGTATTTCAGCGATCAGCGGGTCGAGAACGCTCGACTTGTTGCATTGTACTGCCAATGGGCAATCTCGCGGTCTGAGTATCCTCCAGACCCTGACGACACGACAGACTCCGATGACGGCGAATGCGATGCACAGGACGACGGTCGTATGTGGCTTATGAGGCAAACCGAAAGTACAGAACAGGCGGCTCAAATCGCCTTCATAATTGAACAGTTTCCGCATTGGTGTAGCCTTCACAAAGACGACGCTTAGCTTTAATGGCATTGACTTCGCGAATTCAAACGAAGCGATTCTAGTGGTTATCGAGTTCAGGGGAATGGGATGGTGCCGATGATTTTGTTGTGTTGCACTTCTTGTTGCAACAAACTTCAATCCAAGGGAGACTGGGTATGACGCTCGAAGCGATGATCGAAAGTCTTTCGTTGCAGGATAAGATGACTGCTATGGAGTTGATTTGGCGAGATCTGTCCGCAGAGCCAGCGTTGTTTCCTTCGCCGGAATGGCACGGGGCGGTGATTGCCGATCGACTGGCAACTCCTGCACCCGCACCGAGTCTGCCTCTCAGCGAGGCCAGACGGGCTGTTAAAGAGGCGATCGATGCGCGTAGAACTGCGAAATGAGGCAATTATCGCCAACGGCAGAATTACGACAGGATCGGCAGCAGCAGCCCGGTGCCGTGCTGCAGTTCGCGAGTCACAATGGAGCCCATCAGAGTGGTGCTCGTGCAATCGTGAATCTCGATCTCGGCCGTAGTTCCAATGAGACGAGGGTTTCCGTCGAAGACAACAATGCGATCACATTCTGAACGCCCGGTCAACTGCAACGCCAATCGCGCGGCTTCTGGGGATACGTGCTGAATTGTTTGCGGCTCTTCGTCATGATGGTGATCGTGATGATCGGCTTCGTGAGCGGCAGAATTTTCGTCGATGATTTGCAACAGGTTGCCGTGGTCGATTGGTTGTCCTTCGCGAGCCGCACGTTTGGCGGCGGACTTGCTGGGACCTTCGACCAGCACGGAAACTCGACGACCAATGAACTCGGCGTTGTCTTCTTCGCTGATTCGATTCTGCAGGTCGAGCATTTCATTGTTGCGACGGCGTTTGACGTCATCGGGAATGTCGTCTTCAAACATCTCAAACGCCTTGGTGCCTTCACGTTTGCTATATTTGAAGATGAAGCTGTTCTTGAAACGGCACTCCTCCAGAAGGTCCATGCTCTTTTGAAACGCTTCTTCGGATTCACCACAGAAGCCGACGATGAAGTCACTCGACACCGCACAGCCAGGAATCGTTTCGCGGATGCGGTGCATCATCTCGCGATATTCTTCAACGGTGTAGCCACGCTTCATTCTTTTCAGGATTTCGTCGCATCCGGACTGCAGCGGAACATGCAGATATTTCATTACTTTTGGCAAGTCGCGAACGGCCTGCAGCAGATCGTCGGTCATGTCGCGGGGAAAGTTGGTGATGAACCGAATCCGTTC
>JBBQSE010000670.1:0-3254 GCA_038214195.1 Planctomycetales bacterium | reverse complement strand
TGGTTCTCTGATTTGAATTCGGAAACGTCAATTCTTCCGCGAAACAGTGGGTTTCGAGACCATCAGCTCAATAGCTGGCTCAATTCAGGGCCGACTCCGTAAAGAACTCGCTGATGCGATTCCCAGCAACCCTGGCCGTCTTTCGCGGGTTCTTCTTCATGGCCGTGCTGTCGGCAGGATCGGCTGTCGCAACCGGTTTGCATTTTGACATCAACGCTCGGTACTTCGCCAGACACTCGATCGCTCGCAGGTAGCGTTTCTGCGACGCTTCTGACCGTTTGCTCAAATACGTCACCGTGCGTTCGTCTGCAGTCACCAAAAGGGCTTCTCGCTCGCAATGGAAATGGTGTAGCAGCCAGGCAGCCACGATCTCGGCAACCAGCATCTGCTCTGCCTTCGAATCGCCGTCTTTCAACAGTTCCCGGCGCATGTCTCCTACCGTGTGCAGCAGACACTCACGACGATGCAGGTCAGTTCGAGCAATTCGATTGATCCAAGCTAGTTTGACCCGTGTCGCAAGATCACCAGTTGTTTGATACAGCTGCGGATACAGTCTCATGGCCTCCCGCAGATCGGGAATCGATGACTCGTCGCCGTTTTTGACGGCTTCTACGATTTCACCGATCATCCGTTTCGTTGATTCCTCCTCCGGCGTCGATTCCGGTGGTTCAGGATTCTCCTGGACCTTTGCATTTCGGCTCGTCTTGGTTTGTGCTTTCATCCTTTTGAGTCTCCATCCTCTTCCGTTGGGATTGTGGTATCCAGCCGTAAGCAGCTCCGCTGTAATCAGCGTGTCTACCTGGCAGTGCAGGTCGTCCATCACCTTGTTGTCGTTGCGTGACTGTTGCTGTTCTTGCAGGAACGCCTGACGTTCCTTGATCTCGTCGTCACGTCGCATCGTCTCGATCAGTGCCTTCATGCCACGGCCAAAGTACTTCCTGACTCGCGTACCGTCCGGCAATTGGACGCGGCGATAGAAGTACTCGCGACCGTTGCGTCGTGCCTGCCAGCCTGGGCCAGTGCGACTCATCATGACAACCTCCATGTTCCTGCAGTTGGGTGATTCGCAGTTTCGTTGATGGCAGCCGCCGGGGCAACAGAGAATTGGGTACGACGAATGGCCAATCGGCTCTGTCTGTCAACGAAATGGTCGTTTTTCTGTCCATCAGATTACGGCTGGTTAAGTAAGTACTTCCTTAGCTCGAAGCAGTTTCTAAAAAGTATTTGCTGTTGCGGCACGTCAGAACTGAGTCGCTAAATGGACGCTGGAAGTGATCCAAAGTGTTGGTCACTTTCAATACTGTGGCGATCCATTTCAAGAGAATCAAAAAAGAGGCGGCTGCTCCTGGCCGCTGCGCGGGAAGTCGACTATTCAATCACCGGTGTCCGCCACGGAGTGTCCTGAAGCGATTCACGGATCACGACGCAATCAGGCAGGGCTGCCTGCAGTTCGGCGGCACCGGCAGGCGTCATCAGGGTACCGGAATGTTTCCATGTGTTCAGAATGGGCTGAAGTGAACCCACGGTTCGTCGGCGTTCGAGGTGCCATCAATGACCTCAATGTCTTTACCGATCTTCTTTCGAAGGGTGTCGGGCTGCGATTTGCGACGATAATTGTCATGGCTTCAGGCTGAACGGCTCGCAAATTCCAATTCTTGCAATCTGATCCGCACTGGGAAACTCTCGAACCCTGTATCGAAGCGGATAGTAATTGTCATCTGGCAACATCAAATCGCCGACGACGCTCGCCACATGCTCCCAACGCCCAGCAGCCACAATCCCGCTGCCAGCGGCAAATACGACGATCTCGGTGCGAGGCAAAAGAGAATCGACGTTGTCTCCCCAGACACAGAATGTGATTTGCCGATCATCCTTCTGCATCGCTGAGAATGATGCGACGCCCGATCAACGCACCGGGCCAGCCGCCGAGAAACGCCAAAAAGGTGCAGGGTACGTTCTGATACACGACGACCGCCGTTTCTCGCACGCCGCTTACCCCTCAACTATCCTCTTCTGAGCGATCTTGATGTACTTTTTCTCTTGCTCTGTGCCGATCACCTTCGACGCCCCGAAGTCCAAACCGGCGCATAGTATCGTCCCCGATCCTGCACCTGTCGTTAAGCATCAAGGTGCAGATCCGAGTCTTCGCCGGACTTCTCGCACGATCTCGTCAATCTGGTGAAGCCGCAAATGTGGCGGTTCCTTTTCCAGCTTCGCACGCCATTCCATGAGAACACGGCTCTTGCCAGCATTCTTTGGTTCGTGATTCGATTCATCCACGATTTGCCGGACAATCGTTTCATGCTCCTCAAGAATCATTGTTTGTCCCGTTCTGGTCACGCTCCCGCCATTTCGATCTACATCACCTGAAGCTGCTGCTTCAGCGTCGTGCATCGTAGGTTGTCGCAAATCTTTATGACATCGACGATCACGTCCACATTCTGATCGAGCAGATCGCCCTCAACGATGCTGAGGCGATTCGGAAGGTCGGCAAGAGTATCAGTCAATCTCATCCGCAGAGATTGCATACTTAGCCACATCACTTTACGTCTAAGTCCTCACGGGCATACGCTTCAAGGAAACCGCATGATTGGCAACGGAATGTGCCAATGGGAATCGGTGTTTTCCCGCTGGGCAGTATTAATCCCCGCCAAAGCGATAATTTCGGGATTCCCTCTATCCAACGGCCAACCGGCAATATGCTCAATCGGAATGGGTTTACTACGGTGCCCTGAACCATCTCGCCGTCGCACTTCGGGCAAGACAAAAATCTTTGACTCATGGGGGAGTACCTTTTGATAAATGCTTTCGTCGGGTAGATATAGAGTATGCCAGTGCGTTTGTGGACACAACGCGATCGCGGACCCGGTCGAAGCATCGAGGAAGCTGGTGTCGAATTTCTGCCGAGCTTGGTGAGAGCGGAGGAGAAAATGGTCGTCTTACCCCTCGCCGCTCCGAATACGCGTTTGGCGAGTGCTCTCTGTGAATCCAACCGACTTACCTGGCCGACAGGGGCAGGTATTGCCGGGGTTCGCCGGTCCAAACAGGTGGTGCTGTTCGGTGCGTCAGTCGATGCGGCCAGATCACCATGACGCGAGGTTCCTGGACGCTCCGGTCTGGGCGACCGACGCGCGCTGGAGGCAGGTGATTGGTTGCTCCGGTCGATGTGACCGGAGCAGTGAACCACGATGCAAAATGTCGCATTGGTGGGTCTTACCGAGGCAGTTTCGCGCCTAGCTTTACCGACGCCAACG
>JBBQSE010000669.1:0-3266 GCA_038214195.1 Planctomycetales bacterium | reverse complement strand
GTCCAATGGCGTGGACTTAACGACGGTTTTGTGAGCGGCAAGGCGCTAGCCGCCGTTTTTTTTAGTGTTTTTAACCATATTCACCGGCGGCTAGCGCCTTGCCGCTCAACTAAGTCCACGCCATTGGACGCAGGGTCGGTGATGCCCGAATGCCCAAATGCGACACTTCGACGAATAAAACTCTTCTCAGCAATACAAGATTCCAACGGTTTGCTGTGCATGGGGCTGGCCGGATGGGAATTCGTCGGGCAAAATTTCTTTGTTCGCCGCACGACGAGGGAGATCAGTTGCAGGCCCGGAGTGGATCTCTCAGAATCTGGATCATCCTCGGAAGCCACAAATCATGTTCAAGGAATGGGGCCGACTGGTCTGTTCGACCGAAGCCTGCAAACACGGAAGGCCAGAGTCAATCGGCCCCGTTCCTCAAACATGATTCTGATGGTTTCCCTGCTGGAATGGCTGGTGAACACCAGACCGCTGACAAAGTTTCGGAGGATTCAGATTTTTTTGAAAGGGTTTCCTTCCTCCTGGTTTTGGCAGTGAATCTGATTTGGCGATGAATTTCCTGCGGCCTTTTTTGCGATTCGCGGGTATTCAATGGCGGAAACTGGCGGCCTGTGATCGATTGCCGTAAATTGCCGATTCAATTTGGTCTTCCCTTTCCTTCCCGTTTCAATCAACCGTTGAGGCCACCCGTTTCATGGGACGCATTTCACTCGCCTGGCGCATCCTGACCAGCGGTGCGTTTACCGCAACGGTGACACAACTTCTGGATCAGGCGTCCAAACCTGAGGCACCGAAAGCAATCGCCGCCCCGGTGAAACCTGCGGCTCCAACGCGACCATTGCGGAGCGATGCCGTGAGTCTGCTCGCCGCCCTGCAGCGCGAAGGGCGACTTATCGACTTTCTCAAGGAACAAATCGACGCCTATTCGGACGCCCAGGTCGGGGCTGCCGTTCGCGACATTCACCGGGATTGCAGTGCGGTTCTGGAACGGCAGTTCGCCATCCGGCCGGTTCTGGATCAGCCAGAAGGCAGTTCCGTGAATTTGAGCGGACAGTCAAAAGGGGGCCAAATCAAGCTGACAGGCAAGGTTGGCGAAGGTTCACCAGCTTCCGGGGCGCTCGTGCATCACGGCTGGAAAGTATCAAAGAGTGACCTTCCTGTGTGGACTGGTGACGCGGACTCGGCATCAATCGTCGCTCCGGCCGAAGTGGAAGTGCGATAATGTCGGCTCAGTATGTGATCGGGATTGATCTGGGCACGACCAACAGCGTGCTGGCCTACAGTCCGCTGCACGAGGAACATCCGCAGGTTCAGTTACTGCCGATTCCACAGCTGATCGCTCCGAATTCCATCGAATCCCTGCCGATGCTGCCGTCGTTTCTTTATCTGTGTACGGAGGAAGAAACGGCGGCGGAAACGTTTGCATTGCTGTGGAGCGACGATGCCTCATTTGTCGCAGGTCATGCGGCAAGAAAGTTGTCGGCGGAGTTTCCTGATCGGACGATCGGTGCCGCAAAATCATGGCTCGGTCACAGCAAAGTCGATCGTCATCAGGCGATCTTGCCCTGGCAGGCGGCGAGTGACGTCACCAGGATCTCTCCTGTGATGGCCTCTCAGCGGTATCTCGAACACATTGTCGCCGCATGGCATGATGCGTTTCCCGATGCACCGCTCGTCGAACAACATGTCGTGCTGACGGTGCCCGCATCGTTTGACGCCAGTGCCCGGGAATTGACACGCGAGGCAGCGCTGGCAGCCGGGCTGCCGCATTCGTTTGTACTGCTTGAAGAACCACAGGCGGCAACTTACGCCTGGCTGGATTCCGTGGGCGACCGCTGGCGAAAGATGGTCAAAGTCGGCGACCGGATGCTGGTCTGCGATATCGGCGGTGGAACGACAGACCTGACATTGGTGGAAGTTGCCGAAGAAAATGGTGAACTCACGCTGCAGCGGGCTGCCGTGGGAAATCATCTGCTCGTCGGCGGCGACAACATGGACCTTGCGCTGGCCCATCATGTGGCTCAGCTGTTCGAAGAAAAGGGAACCAGCCTCGATCCCTGGCAGTCGGTATCACTGTGGCATTCGTGTCGCAATGCGAAAGAATCGCTGCTGTCAGGCGAAGGGCCGGAATCACAAACCATATCCGTCCCTGGGCGCGGGAGCAAACTGATTGGCGGTCTCGTGTCGGTCAGTGTGGATCGCACGCAGGCGACAGAACTGCTGATGAACGGCTTTTTGCCGGAAGCCGAACTCTCAGAGCGTCCGCACAAGGCTCGCGCTTCGGGATTTCGCGAGATCGGACTCCCGTATGAGGCTGATACGGGAATCACGCGGCATCTTGCGGCGTTTCTGAATCAGTCGCTCGCTGGCAGTCCGCTGACACACGTCCTGTTCAACGGCGGTGTGTTTAAGGCGCAGGCGCTGCGAAGCCGCCTGCTGCAGCAATTGCAAAACTGGTTTCCGGAGAGCCCGCCAAATCCCGTGGAAGGATCGGACGATCTGGATTTCTCTGTGGCACGCGGTGCCTGCTTTTACGGCTGGACGAAACTGCACAATGGCGTACGAATTCGAGGCGGTACGGCGCGATCGTATTACATCGGAATCGAAACGGCTGGACTGGCGATTCCCGGAGCTGGTCGTCCGCTGAAGGCGCTGTGTGTCGTACCGAATGGAATGGAAGAAGGCACAGAAGTCGATGTGCCTTCCGATTCCATTGGCCTGATTGTCGGTGAAGCTGCTCGTTTCCGTTTCTTCAGTTCAGCCAGCCGTCGAACCGACCGGCCTGGCGACCTGCTGCCGCGATGGTCGCCGGAGGAACTCAGCGAAACCGATTCGCTCGAGGCGACCCTGCCTGCCGGTGACGAAGCTGAAGACGACTACGTGCCCGTTCGATTTCATTCGCGCATTACCGAACTGGGCGTGCTGGAACTCTGGTGCGTTCACGAATCCGCAGACAAACGCTGGAAGCTGGAATTCAGCGTGCGGGATGACGCGGATTAGTCGGAGGCATCAGCGTTTTTTGGCGGCAACGCCTCGCTCTGCGGGGCCTGTTCTTCCCGTACCAGCGGGCTTTCGCCATCGAAGATTTCCAGATTGCAGTAGGCCATCAGGCTGCCTTTTTCGAGATGCACATTCTTGAGCGCAACGGCATATTCGACGCGAGCGCGAAAGTAGCGAATCTCCGCCTCGACAACGCGACGCTGAGCGTCCAGCAGGCGATCAATATCGACATCCAGGTCATTGCGTTCCTGCGTTTCGTA
>JBBQSE010000668.1:0-3308 GCA_038214195.1 Planctomycetales bacterium | reverse complement strand
GTACACGAACACGAGGCCGCCCCGGTTGGCTTGTCCAACCGGAACGAAAAGTTTTGCACGATGAAACATGATGCCCCGCTGCGAAACTTGGCTTCCCGCCAGGCAAGCTGGGCAGGGGAGCGGCCGTGTTGATGATGGTTTAACTAATTTCAAATCTTGCGTACCTGCCGGACAAGTCGGCAAGGGGCGGTGCCCGTCATCGAATTCATGGCACAAACAGCACCTCGTAAAAAAATCCAGATTTCCGCAGAATTGCTGTTTGTCGCGCACCCCAGATCCTGCCTGCCGGGCAGGACTTCGCGGCTTGCCGCGACCTGAGTGCGCAGCGACAAGCGGCCCCTGTGGACGCATCCTGCTCGGAGAAAACGTGTGGGTTGGAAACGTGTTCACATCGGCTTCTTGTGCCTGACGGCACACTACCACTTCGTGGAAGTGCCATCCGAGTTGGGGTCAAACTGCCTCACATTTGGTCCCCTCGATCAGAACGGCGCAGCGCGAGTCGCGCTGGCCTACGATCATCGCTTGATGGACGGTGCCCTCGTTGCCGAAATCCTGCAACCGCTGGAAACAACGCTCACTGACGTCCTGCGCAGTGAGTTCCTCTCGATTCCGGCACCGCAATGAGACTGCGTAAGTTCACGTGCTGGAGCCTGCCGAACAGCAATTTTTCGCTGCGATTCAGCCACGGATGTGGCGACAGCATGTAGCCGTGGGTGAATCCCACGGGCACTGGCAATAAAAATGCCTCCAGCCCCGAATGGTGCCGCAGCAGATTCTGGACCCTGCGTCGCCTCTGCGAACCTGGCGTTCTTGGGTCAATAGAGTCCAGACAGAGGTGGAATCGCTCGCAGGCATCATGAGCGTCAAGAAAAAACTGCGGCCTAGTGATGATCAACGGACCAGAACGAGTATCTTGGTTCAGAGACTGGAATACTCATCCCGACCGGGAGCACGGCCAATCAGGAAAAACTAACCTCTTTTCCTTTCCTCACCGGCTGACTATAGCTTTCCGTTCGGTCGACGAACGGAAGCTGTCGTGTCGTCATAGCAATCTTTGGCATTACCGAGAAATTCTCTGATCAGCATTCGCCGCATCGTGACGTCATTTTCAAAGACCGTCATCCAGACAGAAAAGAAACCGCAATACTTTGCGGCAATGGTCGCCTGCTCGCGGGCTCCATCAGTTCCTATCTGCATGACAAGTTCACGGCATCGCTGTGCCGCACGAAACGCTTCTTCGCGCTGTTCCCAGCGTCTGTCTTTCGGGGCTGGTTTGCGGCTGTTTGGATTGCCCGGATGTCGGTCAAGTCCCACGATGTCCATGAGTCTCGCGGCCTTGGGCGGGATGCCTCGCGGCAGGCCCTTTGCCAGAGAAACAAACCCGCCCGTTGTGTATTGAAAGGCCCGCAAAGTATTGTCCTGATCCGGCCACAGAAATCGCCGATTGTCTGTCGCCTGGTCAAGTTTGACGGAGTTACAGTTGGTGCAACCGAGCAGGAAGTTTGTCCAGTCTGTCTTACGATCTTCGTCAAGGCTCTTGGGGGAAACATGCTCAACCGCCAGATTTACTGGAATCCGGCGTTCGCAATAACTGCAGTAGACGTCAAGACGTTTCTGCAGATCGTCCGCCGCATCCTGATAACTCGCGTAGGTGCGTGGAGCGGGACCGCGTTCAACCGGCCTCATTGTCCTGCCTCCAGCTGCCCGCCAGAATGACGTTCATTGTTCGGTGTCGTCTTTTCATGTTTCTCCTGAGCCATCGCTTCCAGCTTCAACAGTGCATTGACGCCGGGATTCATGGTGAACGGCTCATTGGCATCTCGATAACGTGCTTCAGCGGCGGCCAGCTGTTCCCTGGGAGCGTCTTCTCCCATGCGAACAAGGCGAAAGTATTCTTCGGCGGCTTCGCCTTTTTGCTGATAGGCCTGGCTGCGCTGCGGCACTTCCTGGCCCATGTAGAATTCCACGATATCCTCGATGCTTAACGCCTGAGGATTCTCATCAACATGGCAGTCAAAGCTGAATACTTCTCCGGGACGACAACTTTGTACAACGAACGGTGAATGCGTCGTCATCACGAACTGCATCAAAGGAAATGTCGTTCGCAGATCATTGACGATGCTTCGTTGCCAGCGTGGATGCAGGTGCGTTTCCACTTCATCGATCAGCACGATCCCAGGGCAGTTTGCCGCAGCGTTGCGCCCAAAGTGCGGGTTAAGAGTTGCGGCACGGCGAGCAATATCGGCCACCAGAGCGACAATCGTTCTCTGCCCATCACTCAGAAGTCCGAACGGAAGAAGGCGTCCGTCAGAAAAACCAATCACCAGATCATCTGCATTGACGTCATAAGAAAATGACACCAACGTCACCGCAGGTTCGCCAGTATTGGAATCGCCGGGCACAGCTCCTTCACCGGACAGACCCGATTTCACGGCAAAGTCTACATCGCGGAGGCATTTCTGAACGGCGTCCTGGATCGCCAGCAGATCCGGGGATGGCGTCCCTTTCTGAAGAGCGGCCAGGGTCCGTGTTTTCATTAACAGCTTCAACTGACGCACATCTGCGGCAGTCGATAGACAATTGGCATAACCTGCCAACCGGGAATCCGGTGCCAGAGTATCGCCCGAAGCAATAGCCTGGTCAGCCCATTGACGCAGGGCGGCATAGCCGGCAATAAGTGGAAGCGTGACGGGCTCGCTGCTGCGAACCTGTCGTTCCGCTTTTTTGGCGGCGGCCCAGACTGTGTCCTGCGGATGCTTCCATTCCGAGTCGGATTCGCCAGTCCGCAACCAGTCAAGCGGTTCGCCCATCCAGCTCGCAGAACATCGGACGGAGACTGGCCAGTTCTTGATCAGGGTTGGCGGATCAGAATCGTGAACGCGGCTGATACGAACATCATCAGAATGAATTTGCTTTTGACCGGACGCTTCAATGGCCCCGGTCCATGCAGACAACGCCAGTGACAGAGCTTCCAGCGTGGCAGACTTGCCAGTCCCATTGTTGCCGATCAGCACACACACGCGGTGTGTGAATAGAAATGTGCGTCTCACAAAGCTGTGCCAGTTGGCCACATCCAGTCGTAAAATCTGAACCGTCGTGATGTCTGGACTTGAAACGGATGGTGCTGGCGCAGTTCGTTTCTGCGTCACGGGAGCCGCCTTATCGCTGTTAGGCGAGCGGCAGGAAATGAATTACCTGCCGCGAGGGATTGCTGGCCGGATGAGGATATCGTATTTGGCGAGAGTTTCGGAGCGTTCGAGTCGTTTGTTGAGTTCCATCATCTCCTTCCTGGGAACGATGACTCCAAT
>JBBQSE010000667.1:0-3310 GCA_038214195.1 Planctomycetales bacterium | reverse complement strand
GGGAATGGGATTTCGCCGGTTTGAATTGTTTCGGTCTCGCCATAACCAAGTTGTAGTTTGACAGTCGCCGAACCTTCGTCGGGCTTCGCATGGAATTGGATGTTTTGCCGACCCGACGTGTATTTCTGTTCGATGACTTTTGGCGCACCTTCCTCTTGAGGAATCGAAACGCTGACGATCGCTTCAAAACCAACGGGAACACAGGTCTCCCACGCATACCAATGATCAAACTCGCGTTCTCCGCCTAACAATGTGATCTGGCTGGACGTTGTGGTGAGCAGTTTGAAGTCCTTTGACCATTCCGTATCGACCCGAAACAAAGGACGCTTTTCGACTGTCAGCTCCGCTGCACCGACGAACTGATTCTTGTCGCCATCCCAAAAAATCGTATCGTTGAAAGTTCTTCCATCAGGCGTCGTTCCAATTCGGTCGATTTGTGAAGGTCCGCGATCATCCGGAAACCCAAAATGGAGCCGACCGTATCGAGGCACCGTTTCCGGTCCATTGGACCAGCCATTAGAATTCGCGTAGTGAAAGTACCGTAGCGAAGGCACGACGGGATTCGCCATGCGGTAATACTCGGACTGGTACTTAAACGGTCCGTTGTCCTGGAATCGTGTGACACGAACAAACCAGTCTTCGGCTGGACCCAAACAGACGACATCGACGTTCTCAGCGCTGCCCGAACCGGTCGTGCCGATGCGGCCTCCCAGCGTTGCGATGAGTTTCCCGTTCAAATCGAAGACGAAAGCGCATTCCGGTAAGGATTGAAAGTCGTTTTCTTCGCGACGACTTCCGTCTGCGGGACGAACCTTTGCCAGGACCACCGCGACGCTGCTTTCACCACCTGGCAGGATCTCTACACGAATGCCTTTGTGATCGCCCCCGTTTCGGGATTCGTCGAGGAGTTCGATGGGTTCGGGCTGTTGAGTCTTTGTCTCTGCCAGCAATTCCCGCAACACGGCCAAACTTGGATTCTCAAACATCGCCTCGAGCAATTCTGCCAATCTTCGCTTTAGAAGAAGATCCTGCAGCTTTCCGTAGACAGCCTTTCCCTGGCGACCGGGGTCCGGGTCTTGAATCACCGCGACAAGTCCGCCATCTGGTTTGAGAGGCACATTGACAAGCCCTCCGTTGAGCCAGTATCGCAGGTCACGACCGCGCCCAGACGATTTGCCGGGAGACCCATCATAATTGATCGCTAGTCGCAGCCGTTCCACCGGAGTTTCGCCTACCGGACTGGGGACGCTGAGAACAACACGACCATCCTCGTTACTCTTTGCACTTTGAACGGCACCAAATCGCTGAGCGCTCCACAGTTGCCAGTCTTTAGGTCCAACACGCATCTCTGTCAGAGTAATTGCCACATTCTCAAGTGGATTCCCTTCGTCATCGATCACGAGGACTTCACGCTCTTCAACCGATTGCTCCCGATCCAGATAGATCGTCGACTCAATTGTCTCACCAGCAACCAACTCCACGTACGCTTCGCGGCGGTCGTCAGGGACGTCAAAATAAATCGGCGACCGGGGCAGTACAAACCCATCTGCCGTCACACGGAAACTCTCTCGCGTCCCGCCCGGCAAGTTTCGAATCTGCACACGTCCGCTGGCGTCGGACTCCGCGAAGGCAAAAGATCGCTTCGCCCACGCTTGTTCACGCTCGACCGCTTTGCTGTGGCTGGACTCTTTCACATGTCCGATGTTGATTGCAAAAGGCGAAGCACCATGAAACAACTGATCGACAAGATTAGCATTCTGGAAAGTGTTTGATCCGGGAATGAACAACCGTCCCTTCAGGAAGATTCCATTCGGACTGAAGCTCACCTCAGCATCGGGCACGGGATTTCCGGCGGGGTCGAGAATTCGAAAATCACAGGACGCCGTGGGACCACATTTGACGTTGACCGAAACGTTGTCTTGATCGAGCGGTACCAGGATTGGCCACATGGCACGGGAACTGATGCGTTCCAGATACTCTGGCGTCTTTTCATCCGCCAAACCATGTTCCTGCAGGTAGCTGAGGAGGTCTTCAATCGGTGGATTCACGGACATAAAGCCGTCGATGACGACGTGAATCTGAGCGTGGCCTCCGCCTGGAACAGACTCAAATGAAAATGTTCCGTCGGGCTGTACAGAGGTCGAATCTTCCCATGTCCATTCGTTCGTTTGCAGCCTGTTATTCGAAGGATCCATCCGGAACTTATGGTCAGCTCCTTCGACGACAGTTAACTTCACGTACCCTTCGGTAATTGGTCGTGGCACGGCATCGTTCAGTCGTCCGGTGAGCTTTGTGCCTGGCTGGAGCACAAGCTGCACAACGCCATCCTCTCCCGGCTGGGCCGTTTCCACATCAATCAGGTCACTGAACAGGAATGGACCATTGTCCTGCGCGGAGACGACTCGCATCAGCCGCCGAGTCATCGCGACCGCAGGCGACTTGAATGTCCCGTCCTCCTGCGGCACGAATTCACGGCCCCAGATTCGATCCTCTTCCAGCAGAGGCACTGCCTTGCTGAGAACATGGCCCGCTTCATCAACGGCTCGCACATGAATGAAGCGACCTCGTTTCATGTGAATGGTCGAACTTCCCGTTGCAGACTGCGTCTCGCTAAATTCGCCAAAGCCTTCAGCCTTCACGGACAGAACAACTTCCTCAGAATTTTCAGGCGCTTCAATTGTGATTTCTCCTGTCGCATCAGTCGTTTCCGTCAGAAGGCCGCTAAGTCTGTTGCCCAGTGGACTACGATGTTCAAATTGAAACCGAATTTCCGCCCCGGAGATTGGTTGTTCATTTTCATCAACGACTTTGACGGTGCGTGTTCGCAGGCCTGGAGCAGCCGGATTATTGTCTTTGTTCGAGACGAGCGCAGTCTCTTCGACTGGTGTCGCGGCGGGATCATTTGCTGGCGTTTCAGATTTTGATTCGTCCTGCGGAATAACTTGAACCGAAGCTGCGCCAATCGGTTCAGCAGGTGCCGTTTGGCTCTGCGAAACAACAACCGTCAGCAACAAAACGAGGGAAGTCAGCATGGTCAACAGTCCAGCGAAAGAGGCTCGGTGATTCGACGTGTTAATGGACTCGGAACGTGGCAGCAACCGTCGCACGCGGGCGGCAAGATGTCCGCCTGTCGCAGCGAAACCGGGAGTCAGAGTCTTCTGTTGCAATTCTTCCAGAGTCAGCAGCATGCGAGCATAAACGGCCTTATCAACGTCCAGTGCGAGTGCGATGTCGTCGCAGCAGAGTTCTCGTTCGTGGCGTATGCGGCGAGAAAGCCACCAGACGGCAGGATGATAGAACAGCAGCGTCT
>JBBQSE010000666.1:0-3310 GCA_038214195.1 Planctomycetales bacterium | reverse complement strand
ATGTCCTTGTGGCCGGAAAGACGGGTTCCGGCAAATCAACGTTGCTTCACATTTTGATCACCAACCTGGCCCTGTATTACAGTCCGGACGAGATTCAGTTCTATCTGATTGACTTCAAGAAGGGTGTTGAATTTCGAACGTACGCCGCCAACAAACTGCCTCACGCCCGCGTCGTTGCGATTGAGAGTGATCGGGAGTTCGGCCTGAGTGTGCTCGAACGTCTTGATGAAGTTCTACAGGAACGCGGCGAGTTGTTTCGAATTCGCGGAGTTCAGGACGTGCCTTCATTTCGGAAGCAGTTTCCGTCAGAAAAGATGCCGCGTCTGCTGCTGCTGATTGACGAGTTTCAGGAATTTTTCACGACTGAAGATCGCGTCTCATCCCGCGCGTCTCTGTTGCTGGACCGTCTGATCCGCCAGGGCCGAGCGTTTGGGATTCACGTCCTGCTGGGCTCGCAAACGCTCGGCGGAGCGTACTCTTTGGCGCGCAGCACCATGGGCCAGGTCGCCGTGCGAATTGCTCTGCAGTGCAGTGAGAGCGACGCGCATCTGATTTTGAGCGAAGAGAACTCCGCCGCGAGATTGCTCACCCGTCCCGGTGAAGCGATTTACAACGATGCCAATGGTATGGTCGAAGGAAATCATCCATTCCAGATTGCGTGGCTGGATGAATCGCAGCGCGAGTCCATGATCCACGAAATGATTCAGCGCCCCGATTACCATCAGGCTTCCGAAGGTCGGATGATCGTTTTTGAAGGCAACGTCGCGCCAAGCGTCGAACTTTGCAGTCCGCTCAATGCCTGGCTGACCAACACTCCGGATGCGACGCGACACTTCGTCGATACGCTGCCGGCATGGATCGGCGAACCAGTTTCGATCGCGGCCCCGATGTGCGTTGAGTTTCGCCGCTCCGGTGGACAAAACGTCCTGATTGTCGGCCAGGAAGGCGACCTTGCTGACATGATTCTGGCATCGACAATCGTCAGCTGGACAGTTGGAAACGCTGACGGTGCAGGCCACAGAACATCGCAACTGACGCTGCTGCACGACGGTCGTGACCGAGCGTCGCAGACTCGATTTGCGGAAACGTTTACTCCGGAAATCGCGCCGAGATTGCGTCTGGCGGACACGACCGTAGCCGATCAGATTGTGTCTGAAATGTGGCAGCAGATGACGTCACGAGAAAATGGCGAGACGCCGCCGGACAGTCCGGAGTTGATACTTGCAAATAGCAACATCGGACAAATACGCGCGCGGCGGCGGGACGATGATGATTACGGCTTGGGAGGCTTCGGAGCGCAAAAAGAAGCGACTCCGGCAACACAACTGGGCGACTTGATTCGCAAAGGCCCGCTGGTGGGAATCCACGTCATTATCTGGTCTGACACGTTCAGCAACGCCATGCGCTGGCTATCGACGTCGCTGCTGCGGGAATTCGACAATCGCGTCGCGTTCCGATTAAATCAGACAGACTCGGCGAGCCTGATCGACACACCCGTCGCCGCCGCCCTCAGTCAGGGCCGCGCGATTCTGTACCGCGACCAAACCGGAACCGCCGACCGCTTCCGCCCCTTCAGCTGGCCATCAAACGAATGGCTGCAGTCATTTTCCAGGCAGACGGACGCAGAACCGATCCAGGAGTTCGACATTGATGAGATGACGATCGAATAGTTTGGGCGGATTTAAAATTTGTCGGCCATGCAGTGCGTCAGCGATGGCAGTTGCGTGAATGATTTAAAGGACCAGGGGATGTGACCGGCGTAGCGTGGAGCCCAAATTGTGGGAAGAACCACCGTAAGCCAGGCAAGCGCCGTTCACATCTCCGGCGACTTCTACTTCGTTTCATCGAACATGGCTCGCCATCTCTGAACACGTGACTCAGAAACGCACGCACCTCGGTGACACTCAGAACAAAAACGTCCCGACAAACCAAATTGTGCCGATTGGGCTAACACCCTGCGGCTGATAACATCAGCCGGAACGCGTTAGCGTCCGGTTCAGTCAATGGCAATTGTTGCTGCCGCTTGCCATTGAAAACCAGTCCGCCGGAACAGGCAGAGCAATCGCTTTGCGATCTCGCAGAAACTTACGCAATTCGACTGAGGAGAACAATCCTTTGACAGCGGTCCATATTTGAACTGCGTAAGCGGTCGTGAGTATCTTTGGCCACTCTGTTATTCTTCGGGGCGATCAGGGAACCTTCGGCTCATCACTTCTTCCTTCGGACGCCCGCAGCTGGACTCCATTTTGTATGCGTTGTCGTATCATCACGTTCCTCGCGACAATTGCCGGGGTAAGTTTGCTGTTGTCGCCATGGCCGCCACTGGGTGTGTCCGGGGAGTGGGTTTGGCCCCGGCATTCGCTTCCGGCGGACTGGTTTGAGGCAATCGATCGAGTGGCCTTACCGCTGCTGTGCGGCGTTCTCGTCGTTATCTTTGCGACGGTTGGAATGCGACGGATTGAAAAAGCCGGAAAGATTCAGCGTCTGCTGCTCTTGCTGGGACTGGCCAGTGTCAATTTTCTCTGGCTGAACGCCGAGCGGCAAGCAGCACCGTCGCCTCATCGTGAACTACGCCCCCTCTGGATTCTGTACGACAAAAATGCGTCGGGATATTTCTTTGAAGCGGCGATCAACGTGACTTCCACATCTGAGATGCTTGCTGGCTACGAAGCAAGAACCGCGAAGGGCGACGTGCTTCACGAGGGCACACATCCTCCCGGCCTGCTATTGCTGAATCGTGGTTTGCTGGCGGTCTGCAGGTCCTCGCCCGCGATTGTGGAGCTTTCAGAGAGACTCCAAAGTCAGGAAGCCGTCCGCATGTTTCGCGAACTCGAAACGGAGGCGCGAATTGCCCGTCCACTGTCGAGACCGGAACTTGCGGCGCTGCATTTGTCTGCTCTGCTGTCTACGCTCGTGGCCGCCTTGACTGTGATTCCTGTGTTTGAATTAACGCGGCGACTCAAGGATTCTAAAACGGCCTGGCGCGCGGCCGTTCTGATGATCACGGTGCCGACGATTGGAATCTTTGTTCCGCGATCCGATGTTTTGTATCCCTGTACGGGGATGGTGTTGTCATGGGTGACTGTGAGTTCTTTGCTGGCGGACAGTCGCCTGAATCGCGTGATATTCTCAATGCTGGCCGGATTGATCCTGCTTTTCTGCCTGCTGTTGAGTCTCGCTCATTTGCCAGTCGTCGTGATGTTGAGCATATTTGCCGGCAGTTACGTGCTGCAGGACTGGAAGAATCGTTGGCGAAAGATTCTGGAGGCGGCTCTTTTGGCAACAGCGACGCTCGTTTGTCTTTGCGGCA
>JBBQSE010000665.1:0-3325 GCA_038214195.1 Planctomycetales bacterium | reverse complement strand
CATGCGATCCAGTAGAAAGTAGTCTCGGCGACGGATGCGACGGCTCTCCAGACAGGGGACGCTTTTGCCTTTGATGAGGACCGTACACCCTCGATCGTTGGTGTGTTTTCTGGAGTCCAACATGATACCTGAAACGCCTTGAAGAAAATCGCCGGATGAACGATATCCGTCAGGCATTGTGTCGCCGGATACGGGTATCTCACACTTGCTGAAGAAACTTGCACTAACCTGCTGCAGTGACTTCACTTTGGTGGCCGACATACTGGCTGTCATGGGGGTAAGTCTGTGAGCCGGTATGTGAGCCAAGTTTTCGGGGTCGATTTCCAGCGTCCGATACGATGAATATCTGAGACAGCAGAAAGGAGTGCTACGGTGCCAGCATACCTTTGCGAACCATCAATTCACCATACTTGATCAGCAGTTCCTGAGCCCGCTCTATTGGCGCGACAGGAGTCTCGCTGGCGATGTGACCACCGACTCCTTGGGGCAGTCCGCCACGTTCACGATCACTGTTTCCAGTGGCGATGAAGAACAGACTGCCGAGTCCTTTGCGTGTCCGTTCCAGTCCGCCGGAACTCTTGATCAGCGAGTATGAAACGGGGCCTTTGGTGTCATCAGGTCGATACGCAAAACCGGGGGCTGTGTACGCCATCAACAGGCCATGGATTTCATTCATGTCACGTCGCATTTCACGCTCCAGTTGAGTCCATCGCAGTTCATCGGCCACTCGAGTGGCTTCCTCGTTCAATCCGGCGAGAGTTGCCTTTCGCTGCATGTCAGCGACCCGTGTTTCTTCTGCCACCTGCTCCTTCTCGGCCGTGATTTTCTGTTCCGTCTGCTGAATTTTCGCGTCAGCCAGATCCTGTTCTGCTTTCGCGATTCTCGCCGCACCGGCCCTCTCCGCTTCGCTCTTTGCTGTCTGCCTGACTTGCGCCAATCGTTCTGCTTCTGCCGACTCTTGTGCTTCCCGGTATTGTTCAATCGCTGCGGCGAGCGTCAGGCCACTTGGTTTCAACGCGGATGTTTCTCGCTGAACCGATTCCATAAGCAGCTTTTGACGTTCAAATTCCGAGGTAGCGATTTTGAGTTCCTTACCCAGGTCACTTAGCAGGCTTGCGTGTTCTTCCGTGATGGCAACGAGAGTGGATTCAGCCGCTGCAAGAGTGAATGGCTCCGTCAACGGAGTCAGGCGACTCTCCCATTCGACGATCTGTTCGGCGGTTGGCCGCTCTTGCTGCAAGATGTCATTGACTCGTTGCAGATGCTTGACGCTTCCAGCCAAACGAGTTCCCTCTTCACCGTGCATCAATTTCACTTCAAGTGCTGCCCACTCCATCTGAAGGGACTTGAGCTTACCCAGGTCGCGCATCGCTGCGTTGGCCAACGCCTGATGCCTGGCTGCATTCGTTTTTTGCACTGCCAGCTCCGATATGTTCAGGTTCTGTTCCGGAGAAAAGGTGTTCTCCTGCCCGAGGCTGGATTCCAATTGATTGATGCGATCCGAGAGTGACCGAGATTCTTCACGGGCTTGGTTCAGCTCTGCCTGCAATTCAGGGTTGCCGGATTCGTGAACACTGCGAAGATCGTCAAGACTCTTGCGAGTGCTGTTCACGTCGTCGCGAAGGGCTGCGGTATGGGTGCTGTTGATTTCGTACAGAACGAATGCCCCGATGAATAGAATTGCCCATGCCATAAACGCGATCTTCACCGTTGGTGTTATCAAAAATCGTGGACGAAGTGTTGAAGGGGAGTCGGTGCTCATGACAGGCTTTCAGAGAAAGAATACGACGGTGATGCGTCAAGCAAGGCGTTATCGAAACAGACGTCCAAGGTGAAAACAAAGAGTTGCGGCGGCACACAGAGCGACGGGGGTCACCCATGACATTGATTCCAATTTGGGGGCGACACCCCAGTGCGCCAGAATCAGGCCGGCTCCAGTGCATCCTGCCATGCAGACGGCGTAGTACTCCGGTGCGGAAAAACGATGTCGCTTGGCATAAGTCAAGCTGGCCTGCCACGCTGAGTAGGCGGCGAAAGCGGTGACCAGCACAACAACCCACTGCTTTTCGCGTGTCAGTACTGACCGATATCTGAACCACAGAGCGATGCCACTCAGGCTAATTGCCGCGACTGTGAAAACGGGCGTCAGGCGAAATTCGGATTCCTCGGTAACTAGACGTTGAATTGTCTGTCGCCGTTCCTGTTCGGCCCGAATCTCAAACGAACCCCAACCGCTCAGAACAAAGGGCCCGATGATAATCCCTGGGTCAATATCGTTAATGGGCTCGTCCCGGACGTTCACCTGAGTCCAGTCTTCGACTGAGACATCCCGCTCGATGATCAGCTCGCGGACGATTTGACCGTCGATGACTTCGACAAATGGATAGAGCCATTCCGGAATCGAATTGATCAATCGCACGATCTGGGGCGGCATGATGACGGGACTGTTTCGAATACTGGTCCGAACAGCATTGATCAGTTCATGCTGATGTCGGGCGAAGCGGATCTCATGCTTTACGGTTCGAGTGGTGGTGACTCGACGTTGCCCACGGCGACGCCGGACTGGACTCTCTGCCGAATCATCGGAATCGTCAGCGAAGGACACATTGAACGTATCGGTGCTTTGTTCGGGTCCCTGAATCACGACCTGCCGAAAGAAGTGATATCGACAGCATTGTTTTGGCAGCCACTCGACAAGGCCGAACAATTCCAGATCCACCATGCGCTCAAGCAGCTCGACAAACTGCCGGGAGAAGTTCGTGACTTCTGCCGACAGCGATGCATTCAATTGCATGACAATGGAATCGGAAGAGAGTGACATGAGGCTGGCAGTCAAGGCGTTTCTGGCAGGCAACCATGCGGAGAATGCCTGTGACATCATGTCTTCCAGTTTCATGCCGAGGACAGCGTCACGAGCTTCCGCGTGTGCTTCAACTTCGTCGGTGCGAAACTCAAGATTTGCACGACATGCCTCTCGAACAACAACCTGGATGTCGTCATGGAACTGCCCCAGCATTTTCAGACTGGCAACATACGCCGCGACAAGGGCTTCGCGATCAAGCTTTGCACCATTCCCGAATCCATGCCACGGCAAACGTTGTGAGATTGCAAGCGATAACCTACCTTGCAGCGCCTGTCCGTTGGGTTGGTCTTCAAGTTTGTGAATGCGATTTTGCGGGGGACTGGAGTATTCCTTCTGAAGCCGAGGGAATCGCCGATCGGCTCGCGTGACTTCGAAAGTCATGAAGTCCGACTCAAGGGACTGATCAGGCATCGTCGCTTCTCCGAAATAAATAGATTGCAGTGCTGCTGATGCTCAGGCGAG
>JBBQSE010000664.1:0-3352 GCA_038214195.1 Planctomycetales bacterium | reverse complement strand
CCGTCCTTTTTTGTGTGCGCCATGGGTTTAGCCGCCGTTTTTGTATCGCACACCACTGTAAACCCCGGCGGCTTGCGCCTTGCCGCACACGACGTTACGAATCAGTCGATGCCCCCCAGAGTTTGCCGGGCTCCAATTTGTGTCAATCGAATGTTCCCACTGGATCGATCCTCATGAACACTGCATTCACACACCTTGTCTGGAAAGAATACCGCGCTCAGCGAGCCCTTTGGTTGTTACTACTGTTCGGCGCATTTGCAATGTACGCCATGATGCGGTCCCTTGGCGCGCCATGGACTGTGTGTCTTGCCCTGACAAGTATCTTCAGCATCTGTTTTCTTGTCGCCGAATTCGCGATCGCGTTCGCCGGTGAAGTTGATGAAGGAACTGTCGGCCTGCTGCGAATGCTGCCCTGCCGCACGAAAACGCTGTTCTCTGCAAAACTCACGGCCGTCTTCGGCGGCTGTTTTCTTCTGGCCGTTGCGTCACTTACCCTGTGCGGTTCGTTTGAACTGATGGCACAATTCTTTCCCAGGCTCTATGTCAGGCCGGAAGTTCTTGTGGAAGGAGCGATTGAGGACACGTTGATCTTTGGCCTCTTCGTGGGATTATTTTGCGCCGCCTCCCTGTTCGCGTCATTGATCTCCCGAAAGGTGATTTCGTCGGTGGGGCTTGCGGCAGCATTGATTTCTGCAATCTTTATCGGTGTTTCCGCGTTGGCGACTTCAGGCAACCACTTGCAATCAGGTGTTGCGGCCGTGTGGTTTGGTTCGATTTCGGTGTTGCTGCTCTCGGTGTCGATGTTTGCCCTCGCCCGCCCCTGGCATCTGGGCAGGTTGCCATGGTCATGGTCCGTACCGAATGCGATCCGAGAACGAGCCGACCGACGATTGCCATCGTTTGCTGGTTTTTGGAGGCCGTGGCTGCAAGCCGTTGCTTCTCAGCCCATGTCGCAGCGGCGAGTCTTCTCGACACTGTTCTGGCGTGAATGTCGCTCGGCTGTTCCATTCGCGTGCATGTGGTTTGTCATTGGCTTGGTCGTTTGTTCGGGGCGGTTGTTCTTTGTCGAGTATCCATGGCCCTTGTTATTTCTGCTTGTCTTTATTCACGAGTGTGGACAGCTGATGATGCGGGAAGATCAAAGGTCGGGAACAATTTCGTTCCTTGCAAACGTTGGCATATCACCGCGCCAGATTTATTCGTCAAAGATGTCTTGCTGGCTGTCGGTGGCGATAGCCGGAACAGCCTGCATCGTCGCTGTCGATTTTCTGATTCCGTCGATTGCCCCCGACCCTCAAAACGTCGTCAGGGAATTTCGAATTCTCAGCATCATCGATCTGCTGCGTATCCCTGATCGTGAGCGATATGGAAATGTTTTACCGCCTGCGACCGTGGCAGATCGCTGGCTGCAGGCTGGCACATATCTTTCGATCGTGCTCGGTCTCTTCAGTATTGGTCAAGTGACAGCCTCCTGGATTCAACGACAAGTTTTGGCATTCGCCGCTTCATTCGTGCTCACAATGTCTGCGGCCTGCCTTCTGGTGCCATACGTCGTATTCAATGACTGGTCGGTTTGGGTTGCTCTGGTTCCTGTTCCTTTTTGTTTTCTATTCGCAACACTCACCACGGCACGACATTGGATCGATCGGACGATCACGTGGCGTCTACGAATGCGGCAGGTTGCATGGATCATCGTTCCAACGGTGTGCTGTCCTTTGCTGGCCGGATATTTCTGGTTCCATCAGCCAACGGCCGCGCTGGCCGCTCTCGATCGCGACATGATTCAGTCGTCACGGCAATATCAGATCAAGATGATAGTCGATCCGAAAGTCGTGGCTCAAATGGACGAACTCAACAGGCTGGGAAAACTGCCACCAGCCATGTGGAATCAAATGGATGAGTCCACTGGAGCAAAATGCTGGTACGAGTTCGCAGTGGTGGTCGAAAAACTGCCTCAACCCGGACTGCTGATTCGGAATAGCGACTTCCCACAGCAGCCAGCATTCTTGCTGAGTCATTGCCTGCAACCGCAGATCGCTCCCGAATCCGTTCGCGAGCTGCTCCGACCGTTTGATGAGATTCTTGAGACGACAGGGGCCTTCCCAATGCTGCCCACCACGTGGACAACTCCCTGGTCCGGAACGCCCGCCGAAACAATCACAGCGGCTCTGCTCGAAGACGCTCGACTTCGGGAAGCCGCCGCTGATATCAATGGGGCCGTACGACAAATCACCCGTGCCATTCGGCTGAATCGCGCACTGGCCATTCAAACGTCGTCATGGAGCAACTGGCTGAAGTGTCTTGATGCCGAGCGCGTGGCACTGGGACGACTGCGACTTCTGCTGGGAACTGCCGACCTGGCATCAGTGGACCTGGAAGCACTCTTTCAGGAACTTAAAGCTGAACTGGTCTGTCGCAGGCAAGGCGAACATGTGATTTTTCAATGGAATGACGTGCAACCGATGTTGCGGCGGCGAACACTATTCTATTCGGCGGCGGCAGCGAATCCGCTTGAATTCTTCACAGCTTTGGGAAGCTTACCCGTTGCCGCACGCGGATTTAAAGCCGTCGATACAACGCAGGACATGGAGTTTCTGTTCGCACGCGATTTGCGGTCAATTGGCGCTGCCCGCTTCATTGAAGTGATGAAATTCAGCGAAGCGCTCCTGGTTGCAAAATATCAGGCAATGGTCATCACTGGCCGAGTCCAATACCGCGGACCGGACCTGACTGAGCCTGTTCGCCAACTGAAGCAATTCCTCGGCATATCATCATCGCTTCCAGAACTGCAAACGGATGTGAATGCACTTGAGGCGATCTATGTGCCATACGGCCTGTATTCGCTGGATGTCGATACCGTCGCGTCAGAACGAGCGACTCTGCTCACGATCAAGCTGCATCAGTACCGCCTCGAACATGGTGCCTTTCCAGAAACTCTGCTGGACCTGATGAATGGCGATGGGACGGACTACCTGATCTACGAAGAACCGTGGTCGGGGAATCCGTTCTTCTATGCAAAGCAAGCGGCCAAAACGAATTTTCAAATCAGCAATCAGGCAAAATCCACCGTGGCAACTGGATGTGCCATACTGGCGACACCTGATGCGTGGCGGTCCAATACTCATTCGCCCGTTTTCAGTTTGAATCCAGAAGGCATTGCAGATATCTATGAACTGCCCCCCAATCTCGTGCTGTTCATCGGGACCCAGGATCCCGTCGACTGGCGACTGCTGCAATTCAGGAGCTTAGCGAACTCGAACCTGAGCCCTAATTAGTTTCGCGAATTTGGCGAGGCCTGATTCTGTTCTACCACCGGTGAAACATCCCGTCGGCGGAGCGACGGGCGTACAGT
>JBBQSE010000663.1:0-3382 GCA_038214195.1 Planctomycetales bacterium | reverse complement strand
TTTGTCGCCGCCCCCCCCCACCCCACCCCCCTCCCGCGTTTTTTAGGGCCGGGTGGGGGGCGGGCCCCCCCCCACGACTATTACCCAACCTGTTCTGCGTTCAGTTCGTCCACCAGCCGTTGCACGATGTCGGTGCTGCTGATGCCTTCGGATTCGGCGTTGAAGGTTGTGAGGACTCGATGCGTCAGCACGGGTTCAGCGACGGCCATGATGTCTTCCAGACGCGCCATGTAGCTTCCCGTCAGCGCGGCTCGTGATTTCGCACCGAGAATCAAATACTGCACAGCTCGCGGACCGGCACCCCAGGAGACGAGCGGCTTGAGCCAGTCAGGAGATTCCTTGGTCTTGGGCCGCGTACGGCGCACCAGATCGACTGCGAATTCATAGATGTGCTGAGGCACGGGGACACGTCGCACGAGTTCCTGAAATCGCTGCACGGCTTCCGCGTTCAGAATATGTTCCAGTTTTGGCACTGAGCCACCGGTTGTCGTGCGGGCAATTTCCAGTTCCTCATCGCGTGACGGATAATCGACGTTAATCAGAAACATAAAACGGTCGAGCTGTGCTTCGGGCAGTGGATAGGTGCCTTCCTGTTCGACGGGGTTCTGCGTCGCCAGCACGAAGAATGGCGGATCGAGCGGATACGGACGACCAACGACGGTGACGCGATGTTCCTGCATGGCTTCAAGCATCGCCGCCTGTGTCTTCGACGGAGCGCGGTTGATTTCGTCTGCGAGCACAATGTTCGCGAACACCGGACCTTTGACGAATTCGAATTCGCGGCGACGATCGAGAGTCTCCTGCAGGATATCAGTTCCCGTGATGTCCATCGGCATCAGATCCGGCGTGAACTGAATCCGGCTGAAACTCAGCGACATCGTTTCCGCCAGGCGACTCACCAGCAGAGTTTTTGCCAGTCCCGGCACACCCATCAGCAACGAATGGCCTCGCGCGAAGAGGCAGATGGCGAGTTGCTCGATGACCTGCTCCTGTCCCACAATGATCTTTGAAAGCTCCGCGCGGAGTCTGCGGTACACGTCCCTCAATTCATCAATTGCCGCGACGTCATCTGACTGCAGTGAAGGAGACGTCGTTGTTGTGGAAGACATTGGTGTCCTGTCGGTTAGTGGAGCGCAGTTGTCTCAACTGCTCCGTGGTTTGGTTTGGGGTGATCAATCGAAGAAACAGTTGGGACAACTGTAGTACTTTGGTGTGTTTAGTCGGCGAGTGGTACTGTAAAGCTGCCACCCTGATTCTTCATTGGGATTTCGAGATAGTTACGTGCTTTGTTCCAGCGAATAAACTCCTTCAGACCCTTCCAGACGGCCTGCTGAGGTTCACTTAAGACCGTCTTGATCCGAGGTTCGGCTCCTTTGTGGAGTGGATAGGCGAGCACAATCAGATCTCGGACGTAGTCATCGTAGCTGGACTTGGCGGAGGGATTGCGAGGCAGCGACGCCGCTGAAAATTCGCGGACTTCTGCACGCTGGTTCGGCAGAAGCCACAACTCCTGATCCAGCATGGCGGTCACTGCGATTGCTTTTGCATTGCGAATCGCGGTGATGCGATCTCCTGATTGTTTGTCAGCGTTCACTTTTTTAATCGCGTGCGTCCAGATTGCATTGACGTCGAGTCCGTCCGTCGTGATGTTTTGTGCTGAAAACGAAAAATTGCCCTGAATCTGAGCCATCTGCTGCTGCATTCGGTCGAGTGTTTGTTGAGTGCTTTCTTTCCACGATTCCAGAGCTTCCGTCGTCGCACCTTTGCTTGCGACCGTCAGGTACGCAACCTGTTCCGGGGTCAAATCCAATGATCGTTCAAGGTAACCGATACGCACTGCGGCGGCGCGCAAGTAGATATCGCGCTGTGCCACTGTCGCCTGTTTTACATTTTCAGCCCATTGTTCGGGACCTTCCGACGACTGAAACATAATGTAGTTCTGATTTCCGTTGGTCGTACCGGAAGTCAGGTCGCTGAGTCTCGCTCGTTGCCGATCGTCGAGAAAGGTGGCTTTGTTTGCCCGGAGGATTTCGCCAAGTGACTTGTAAGGAAGATAGTAAGGTTGAGCAGTGAACGTATAAAACGGCGACGTGATCCGATCAGGTGTTGCCGCGAAATGTTCCAGCATCCCATTTCGTTGCTCGGTCGTCAGAAACAGTTCCTGATCGAAGATCGAAACGATGTATTCGCGAAACGCGGCTCGCTGAAAATCACTGCGTTCGCTGACGGCGGCATCCAGTTTCTCCTTTTGGCCGTCGTTCAACAGATCGCTTCGAATCAACTTCAGCAGGCTGCTGGTGAATTTTGTTCCGTCGCCGTCTGGCTGCACAAACAGCAGTGGGGTGGTGGCTCCGAATGGGCGATTTTGCCGCTCCGGATCGCTTTTCTTCGCATAGCGATCATTGATGTCGCTCACCCGTTTGACAACAAGTTCCGACAGCTGCTGCTGCTGCGCTTCGTCCAGTTCACAGATTTGCGTTACCCAGACCTGGAGCGAACCTGACAACGCGAAGATTCGTTCCCCGTATTCCTTGCGGTCCGATTCCGACGGCGTAAGTTTTTGCTGCTGTTCCACGGGAAAAGCTCTCATTTCGGCTTCAGCGGCGGATTCACGGTCATCGTCCGTCAACCCGCGGAGCGCCTCGCCGAAAAAGTTGCCAATCTCGCTGATGAGGCCGCCGTCCTGCATCATCATCGCTGATGATGCCGTCAGGCACAGCGAGACAATGATTCGTTGCAATCCGAACGAAACGACAAGACAGCACATTGTGTCAACATCCTCGACTCATCTGGAAACATGAACACGAGCCGCAAACGAATCGCAGCACCGTCCTGAGATACGACGAGACTTCCTGGAGCAGATTGTTGGGAGAAACTGGCCCCGTGGCAAGCAGATCGCCGAATTTGGCGGGTTATACTTCAGTTCAAAATCATGCCATTATTAGCATGGTCGCACGACCGACGCCTTTCTTAGACAAAAAGTTCCAGTCATTTTGTCTGTCATTTTCTGCAAGGAGAGTCGACTTTGCTACTCCCGAAGCTCAGAGTCCACGGATATACTGTCCAGCCGCCATTCGCCAGCGATTGAACAACGGTCTTTCAGACAAGGTGGGGTTCCGATCCCGCGAGGTTCAGGGCGAATCAAACTTTTAGCCGGAGCGACAGACGATGAGTACACACGGATTGCAGCTACCCGAATCCACACGACTTCGTCTGGTCGAATTTCAAAAACGCGTACGCATCGTCAAAATCGCCGAAGGGGTCCTCGCGGGTCTCTTTGGCCTGGTGGTCTCGTACCTGACGGTTTTCCTGATTGATCGCTTCATTGACACACCAGGCGCGTTTCGATTTGCGTTGCTGCTGATCGGCTCTGTTGGCATGG
>JBBQSE010000662.1:0-3396 GCA_038214195.1 Planctomycetales bacterium | reverse complement strand
GATCGAGCATCAATCGGAGTGGCACGGTAATCACGACGGGTAGCGGAATTTCCGCGATCGTTTGACCTGACGGAGGAGCCGTATGAAGTAATTCCTCAAGTACGGATCTGTGCGGGGGGCGGCTGGCAACAGCCGTCCCTTGTATGCGATAACCGTGTTTGGCGAAGATAGAGAGATTTATTCCACGTTTGTTTCTCCCGCAAAAATTGTTCGTTCAAACAACTGTGTCTCGGATTGAAATTGCGTGTCGCCCATCATACGGTTTTTCCGACTGATCTGTCACGATCAACGCGACTGTGGCGAGCCACCCCAGTCGCTGCGTAATTGGTCGGCGCGTGTGCGAATGTCCGCCATTTCCTGCGGCTTTTCTCGCATCTTCGCCACGTTGCTGATCGGGAATTTCATTCGCATCCAGATACATGGCCATGTGCCACTCGTGGAACAGCCGCGGGTGGGCACCCCACAACTGTGCGAAATTCCCCAGCACCATCAGACGTTGAATGTGGTGCGAATAACCGTGATTTATCACATGCGGCATCGACTGTCTGACACAGTTCATCTCTGTTTCACCGTCCCAGAAGAATGATGGAAGTTCCAGATGATGATCGAAATGATTCAGTTCGATGTATTCAGGCATCTTCAGCCAATAAACGCCGCGAATGAACTCTCGCCAGCCCAGAATCTGCCGCACAAAACCCTCGACACTGTTGAGGGGCGCCTTGCCTCTTCGGTAGGCCTCGACGGCCGCGTCCACGCATTCGCGGCACCAGGTTCCCACGGCACCAACATATTTTGCCCTGAAAGGGCAATGGAAACCAGCATTGTGGAACCCTTTCAGGGTTTGTGTTCAGACCGGATATCAACCTGGGGCGGCTTTCATCCGCATTCGCGGATTCTCTTACCCCAGGCTGATTTGCGCGAGCCTGTCAGGCTCAGTCACATCGTCGATCAACGCCAATACATTTAACGCACAAATGTCACCGCGCACTTTATTTGTCGATGAACCCAAATTCCATCCAACGGAGGAGCGAACTAGCCACCAGGATCGATGAATTTCTGCATTTCGCTCTCGACCGGAAAACGGGATTAGCTCTCAGTGTTTTCGGCTGAGGCCTTGCTCTTCAGTGGTTTGCTTTGTTATTTTCGAGGTTGAAGTGCATGAGACCACAGTGGATGAAATCATGCCAATCAAATCATTGCATTGCGTTACAAGTGATGTCGCTCTTCCTGAGTTCTTTGTAAACTTCCCTCAGCTTGAGCGTTTCGCTCAATGAAATCTCGCAATAAAAATCAAAATGACGGTTCCAAAAATGGTTTATGCAGCCATGCTGATACTACTTCTGGTGATTGCCGGCGTCGGTTGGAAAATGACGGCTCGCACTTCCTACGAGACGGCTGCTTACAGCGTGCTCGAATCGGACGGGCCATTTGAAATCCGTGATTATCCGGATCTGATGTTAGTCACGACGCCGATGAAGTCGCAGGGCCGTGACGACAGTTTCGGAAAGCTGTTTGGATACATCAGCGGCGGAAATGAGGATGATCTCAGAGTCGCGATGACGACACCTGTGTTTATGAAATCCGAGGGGCGAGATGCTGACGGACAGATGGGTTTTGTCGTTCCTGAAAAAGTCTCTTCGGAATACATTCCCAATCCGACAGACGAAAGCGTAAAAATCCAAGAACGCGCCGGTGGGCGATTTGCTGTCATCCGATTCGCGGGACGAACGGATCACGAATTGAGGGCAAAAAACGAAGGCGAATTGCGTCTCTGGATCGATAACAAAGGACTACTTCCCACTGACGCTGTCGAATTTGCTGGTTATGATCCTCCCTGGACGCCAAGTCCATTCCGACGGAATGAGATTTTGATTCGATTGAAATGAAGCGAGCGGGATTTTGAAGCGACTGACCGCCACAACAAAGTCACTTTATCGTTGCTCCCGAGACTGTCATTCGCGTCATCGAATCTGACACTGAAATCGCAGGCGTCAGACGAAAATCAGCGAGCAACTCAATCGGATGACGTCGGAGATTTCGGCAGGCGCAACATCAACAATCAGGCGATGAGTTTGGATTGTTGCCCGATGTCTTCTAACCAACCCAAAGCAAACGGTGAACACAGTTCGGCATGTTGATCGGCGAGATCGGTTCTGCCCGACTCGCAGGATCGCTGCGAAACGCGCCACGCATCGTACTGGTCACGGTCAAAGGAGATCGCTGTTGATCGTGTTAAGAAAAGTACCAGACTTGCGGTGTGGCTAAATATTGGTCTAACAAATTCGCATTTAGCGAGGAACCTACGGCAGGGCCAATTGATCAACGCAGATTACGGAAAAACCGATTTGTGCCAGGATTGACAATCACAAATGACGAAGCGTGAAAATGCGACCGACCGCCAATCGAAACGCTCGACTGCCACAAAGTCATCCTCGTAATGCCACGTGTCTGTGATGGCTTTGAATTACATGCAACGGAATTACGTTTTTTCACCTTAACAGTCCGGTCCGAAAATCTACTGCACAGCAGCCGTCCTGATACAAAAATGGAGCCTTCGCATGCCCGAACCATTCGTAAACGACCCCTCGTCACTTGTGTCCCTGTTGATCGAGAATGCACGGGGGACATCTGAGGTGATTTTGCAACGTATTGAGATCGAGGGAAAGGCGGGCTTTGTCCCGGTGCAGTTCATCCCTCTCTCTGGTGCACGACCCGCCATGCCGACGCACAGCTGCCTCGGCAACGCGATGTCCATGCAGAAATGGATGGAAGATCATCTGGACGTATTCGCTCAAGGGCGAACTTCCTTCAAATAACTCCGAAGGAAGCAGTTTTGCTGTGACAGGTGTGTCGTAATCCAGGCTCCTGACTTCGTTTCATGTCAGTTCCGGCCAGAAAGTGAGCCAGAATTCCGGTCAGGATTGCGCTGGCTGGCTGGTTGACGAGTGGTGATTTTGAGTGAGCAGCGACCGATCGGTGAGCGGTTTTGCAGGAGCGGTGGTCAGGTGCGACAGGGGATGGGGAGGCCGGTTGATTGGCACAGGTGTTTGGTGGCGGCGTACAGTGGCTGGTGAGTGGCCAGTGACCATAATGTCAGTTGATCTCCTCCCTGATGACATCCGAAGCAATGCCAGACATCCCTGGACAGGTCAGCGGCGAAGCTGGGTCGTGTTTGTTTTGCGCTACTGTCGGGCCTGCCACCTCTGTCGGGGCTGGCAGTGCTGCAGAGCACACAGCGACCGCGGAGGTTGCTGCCGCAGTTCCGTGTTGGATGAAACTCCAGCAGCTCCAGCACCCGCGACAGCGGGATCGCGCGACGGACGGCACGATAGTCAATGGCGCGGTAATCGGCTGGCCGGTCAGCGTGCATACGATCTTTGTTTGCGTGCCGGTCCG
>JBBQSE010000661.1:0-3418 GCA_038214195.1 Planctomycetales bacterium | reverse complement strand
TTCACCAAGCCAGCCCGGAGTGCGTTTCGTTCCACGTAACGACAAACGACAAAGAAATGTTCGTCATCCTGAATCGGAAAACTCTTGTAACGCTGCTGGTAAACATGACCCATGCCACCGGTGTGATAGTGGGCGTGGTAGCGCATCGTATGAGTGCCGCCAATCCAGGCCATAAACCGACTCATTTCGCCATCCACCAGCGGTCTGAGGACAAGGTGATAGTGATTCGACAGCAACTGGTAGGCATAAAGTTCCACATGATGAATCGCCAACCCTTCGTGCAGGATCTTTTCGAAGGCAACGAAATCCGCATCCTTCTTAAAAATGTCCGCACGGAGATTCCCCCGATTCAGAGCGTGGTATAATCCGCCGGCTTCGTCCGCCCGTGGTGATCTTGGCATCGTTGGTTCCTTTGATAGTGTTGCAAGAGTTTACAGAACTCACAACTCTACGTCAACAAAGAGACCTGACCCCTTTGATGCTTCCTGACCCCTTTGATGCTTCCGATTTGGAATCCTATCAAAAACCCACGTTTTGCAAAGTATAAATGTGTGTCCCCAGAGTTCATCCCCGGAATTTGAACTCAATCACATCCGCAACGATGTCTCGGGGATGAAGGAAAAGCGGAAGCGGCTGTCGAATGTGTCGTGGTTTATGAAGTGTCTGGCGGAACCGATTGCCCGGCTGGGAAACAAAGAAGAAAAAAGGTAACCGGCCATTTTTGGGAGGGTCGCTTCAAGGCTCAGCCGCTGTTGGATGAGACGGCGATTGCGGCCTGCATGGTCTATGTTGACCTGAATCCGATTCGAGCGGGAATCGCAGCGACTCCTGAGACCAGTGAATTCACGAGTGCCAATGAGCGTGTGACCCACCGGCAGTCGGCGTGCGACGTATCTAAGCCTGATACCAAAGACGCTCGCATCGAACACGGCGAGCAGGCAGGTTGGCTGGCTCCGGTGCCGGTTGATCCGCCGCGCAGGAAAGTTCGCGCGAAGCCCAATTCGCGTCGCGCATCGAACAAGGGCTGCCTGATGATGTAATTGAATCAGTATCTGGCGCTGCTGGACTGGACCGGTCGTCAGTTGCGATCGGACAAACGCGGCTCGATTCACGATGGCCTCGACCCGCTGCTGGAGCGTCTGCAATGCAGCCGCGAAACCTGGCTGGATCTGGTGAGGAATTTCCGCAAACGTTTCAGAGTCGAAATCGGTCTTCCATCGACCCTGCAATCCGTCTCATCTCGTCGCAGATCCAATCGCACGGCGGCCCAGGCGTGAAGTTTGATGCCAACTGAGATTTCCAAGATTTCTCTCGTCACAATTTATTCTTGAAGTGCATTATTTTTCAAGTGCATGGCACTTCAAATCGCTGGCATTTTTGCGACCATCCAACCTGAGCAGCCGAGCCAAGAAGCGAATGGACGAATCGAAAGACTACTTTAATGCGATCGACGAAATCGAATACACTCTAGAACTGAAAACCGAAAACCAAGCCTGGACCCCCGCGAAGCGTTTCCCAGAATGAACAAGTGATCCTATGAAGAACTTGATTTCCCAAACGCTTGGTGATGACGAAAAATTCGCATTCGCCCGTCGGCAATTTGCCAAACAACGCGAACTGCACTATTTAAAGGTTAAGCCGGTCAATTCTTCAAATTGGCGTTACTCGAAGCGTAACGTACAACTCCGGAGGGCGAATGAAGAAGAATACCTGAGGCGTTGTAGAGGCAATCCCTACGCTTGGAAGCACGCTAGATGGCTGGAGGACAGAAATGACGCTTCTCGTCAAGAGGGCTGTTACGGAATCAGCCAGAAACGATCAGAGAGGTTCTTGGGAGCGGTGCCGGACGATCAGTTCGGGCATGACAGCAGCATTGAAGATGTCAGCAAACATTTAGCAGAACATGGAAAGCAGTTTCGCCAGTTTGCCTACCTGCCTTTAGACGATGTCGCTGACCTTCTTGAGTTCCAAGCACTATGTGGAATTGCAAGCTGCTCGCTCTTCATCAATAGCGACTGGTACGACCCAGCAAATGGTTCGATCCCAATGCCAAGCTCTGACACGGTTCCGTGCGGTACTCACTCGCTCACTCCGACATACGACGCTACGACTCAGCTTTTTCACTTCGACAACTCGTGGGGCTGGGAATGGGGTGATCAAGGCTCAGGAACGTTTAGTAGTGAATACCTTGAAAGACACGTTGCCGAAATCCTTGGCTTTGCCGGCTTCATGAATCAGTTGCCGTGGGACGATGAGCAAGATGCTTGTGTTGGGTGGAAATGGGCGTTGTCGGAGAAGTTCTCGATTCATGGTCGAGAAATTATTGAAGGCAATACCGGAGAACGAATGGCTTGGGCTTTTGGTACGCGACGAGGAGGCGAGCTGGTAATTCACGAGTTTTTCGTTTGGCCCACTTACCGTACTCGCGGTTTAGGACGGAAGCTTGCCGAGCTGATGATGCAGCTGTGCAATGAAATGAGACTTAAACCGCGACTGCGAGTTCCGTTCGTCGATTGTCTAAGTGGAAGACTGGAAGGAGTATTGGCTGTTGGGAAACTGTTCGGCGTTGAGCTGAGTGAATCAACGAATAAATTGTACTGCCTCGATGGTTTTGCCGGTCAAGGCTCTATTGGTACAACGATCGCGTTGACAAGAGACCCGCCCCCGCCAGCTGCATCTCCGTTAGAGTGGCTACGGCGACGCCAAGACCCACCATTGATTGAACCAGTAAGGGTACCGGTACTGTTTGGCACAAACCGAAATTACGAAATACAGGGTGATGCGGTATCATTTGGAAACGCTCGCAATCCTGAATTAACTTATGGTTTCAGAGTAGTTGAGGTGAAGAACATGCAGAGCTTTGGATCTGCCAGCAGGACTTGGCGAGCATCCATGATCCAGTTTTGCACGTGGTTAGTGTCCCGATTCACAGAGTCTGAAAAAGACGCGTCTCGCATCAACGTTGTCGATGCAAACGGTTTCAAAAGCCTCTCGCGTTTCCTCAACGAAGACGTAAAATCGCGACACCATTTGGTGTATGTGCATGGTTTTAACACTGCGTTTGATTCCGCGATGGCGCAGGCTGCAAGACTCAAGGCTGACCTCGCATTGAAAGGCAACATCTACCTTTTCTCATGGCCTTCGGCTGGAAATCCCGCTATGTACGCATCTGACGAGGCTGCTATTGAAGCGTCGATTCCGTTTTTCACAAAGTTTATGCAGGTTGTTCGAGAATCGGTCGATGGCGAGCCGCTATCACTGTTGGCTCACAGTATGGGAAACAGGTTGCTTGCACGTTGGACTGAAACGCAGTCGTCGATTGCACAACCAGCGCGACTACGTGACGCAATTTTTGCGGCACCAGATGTTGACCACGATGTATTCAAGCACTCGTTGGAATCATGGGGCACTGTGTTCG
>JBBQSE010000660.1:0-3441 GCA_038214195.1 Planctomycetales bacterium | reverse complement strand
AACTCGCCGGTACCCAAACTCGGTGCGGTGATACCACTCACCGGGTTTACTTCCCGAAGTGTAACCTGACATTTTTCAAAGGGCTCGCCGCAGACATCTTCGGCGAGCCCTTTCGCCATGATCTCAATGGTGTTCCGTCCCGTCGCGACATTGCATCCCCACCGGCTTCACGCCCGAATGGCGTGGACTTAAGACTGGGGGTGGCCGGGGCTGGACGAAGCGCAGCGAAGGAAGCCCCGGAGGTTCCGATGTGCCATATTGAAGAACACCGGGGTTTCGCTGCGATCCAACCCCGCCAGCTCATGTGATTTTGATTGTTGGTTGCAGTTACCTAAGTTTGCATTCAATCAAATGGATTTAAGGATTTGACTTCCGTGACTGAAAATCATCCATCAGATTCGTACTACTCGAAGTGGTTGTGCGCTCTGTTAACAATCGGACTTGCTCCTTTTTCATTCATTTTCTGCATCCTGTTACTGTCGGATGGTGAGATCAATACTGCGGGACTCACCATTTACGGGTTCCTGATTTTTGCATTGGCAATTCCAGTCGGAATGCTAAATTCATTCGTAATTGCGCCAGTTTTTGCGGCGCGATGCACACCGCAGACACGGCACTGGGTTCCAGTCACGGCGCATTTGTGTGGATTCATCGCATGTTTACTTGGCCTTTGGCTCTGGCTGCGTTTTATGCAGACCTACATCATTATTCTTCCGCAAATCGGGTTCATCGTTCTTCTCACATGGTATTTAGCCGTCTTCTTTGTGGTGCCCATCTTTGCGGGCTCAATCGCATATTCGTATTGCCGGATTCTTCATTTGACGAGTCATCTTGCATCGCACCAACAACAGTCTCAGAGTGGCGTCTCAGATGCACGTTGGCCTGATCATTGACGAACTCATTGGCTCAAGTGCAATGCGATGCACGCCGATTTGCAGTGGTTCGTTTTCACACGAAACTTGGTCATTCGCCGGAACCGGGCAATCGCGGTCGTTCGAATCAAAAGAGATGCCACACGCGTTTCGTTGCCTGATCGCAGGAGCGAAACAGCAGCGAGTTTCGTATCAATGGAATGCAGTCCGACAACGCCTTGTGGCGGGGGCCGGAGGCGCACCGATTTTTGATTGGTCGGCGTGATTGTGAATCCATCGCTGCCAACGATAGAATCGGGGTTTGAATTCAGTCAACCAGGCTCGCGAATGGCGTTCTTCATGACAATTGTTCTCACAATTCTGATGTCTCTGGCGACAGTCCTGCCGTTTGGTCAGGACAGCGGTGATATCGACTTCGAAGCACAAGTCCGACCATTGCTGATTCAGCATTGCGCGCGGTGTCACGGCGAGAAAGTGCAGAAGAGTGGTCTGCGGCTGGATGTCCGGCACGCGGCGTTTAAGGGCAGTGATGACGGCGCGGTGATTGTGCCAGGCAAGAGCGGAGAGAGTTCTTTGTGGCAGCGGATCAGCAGTGCTGACCCGGACGATCGTATGCCTCCGGAAGGTCCGCCGCTGAACTCTGCCGAGATTGAGCTGCTGAAACGCTGGATTGATGACGGTGCGAACTGGCCGGAAACGGATTACGATCGTGAAGCGGTCCGCGATCAGCGACTGGAACACTGGGCATGGCAATCGATCACTCATCCAGAATCTCCGGTGCTGAATTTCGAACGGGATCAACCGGAGATCAATGAGATCGATCGATTCATTCTGGCAAAACTACACTCCCGGCAACTGACTATTTCGCCGCCAGCCGATCGACGCACGTTGATTCGCCGACTGTCATTCGATCTGCATGGATTACCTCCCACGCCCGAAGAGATCGATGAATTCATCAACGATGCAAACCCGATCGCCGTCGAGCAGCTCGTTGATCGGATGCTCGCGTCGCCGCGTTATGGAGAACGCTGGGCTCGGCACTGGCTGGACATTGCGCACTATGCCGACACGCACGGTTTCGAACGTGATCAGCGGCGCGACAATGCGTGGCACTATCGCGACTGGGTCATTCGAGCCCTCAACACAGATATGCCTTACGATCAGTTTCTGCGACTTCAGATTGCTGGCGACATCATGCGACCGGACGATCCGGACGCGGTTGCCGCGACCGGTTTTCTGGCGGCGGGACCGTGGGATTTTGTCGGCCAGAAGGAAACTCCCAGCCCGGTTCTCAAGCGACTGGCTCGCGCCGATGATCTGGACGACATGATCACTCAGGTCATGACCGCGGCGTGTGGAGTGACCATTAACTGTGCTCGCTGCCATGACCATAAACTCGACCCGATTTCGCAGCGCGAATACTACGCGCTGTCGGCGGTGTTTGCCGGAGTGAAACGAGGTGACCGGATCCTGTCATCCACTGAACAGCATCAACTGACAGAGCAGAAGACGGATATCGAGCAACAACTCAGTGTGCTTCGAACGGAATTGGCACAGCTACAGGGAAATGGCTGGAGTCTCACGGACATTGTGGGCGGTGGTGATGGGCACGGTTCCGGGAAAGCCGGGGCTGCCATCGATCCGATGACCGGGAGTATCACAGAAGCCCGACGAGGATTTCTCGAAGGAGCGCCAACAAACCAATATGTCACGTCGCCCCTGCCCTTCGTTGATGGTGTTGTGATTCCGGACGGCGGCGAATCCGGCAACGTGCCGATCACCTCCACCGGCATCGTCGCCACAAAGATCCCGGATACCAGCGGCAGCACATGGGACGCGATTCGGAACGGCCCGGTGAATTCACAATTTTCAACCGTTCTGGGCGGAACGGATTTCGCAAAAGACGGACACACGCTGTTGTCGTTACACGCCAACGCCGCTGTGACGTTTGATCTGTCCGCGATGCACGCCGCAGGGCTGTCGGAATCGATTCGCCTGAGTGCTCAAGTTGGCTATTTCGGACAAACGCCAACGGCCGGTGCCAGCTTTCACGTATTCCTGGACGGTAAACTCGTCACCGAACAACTCGGCATCGGACGCGATGACGGATTGGTCGAGATTGATATCGCGATCGCTCCGTCGGCGCGGTTCCTGACGCTGATGGCCACCGACAACGGCAACAACATCAGCCACGATCAAATCTGTTTCGCGGACGCCGTGCTGTTGCCGAAATCGACAAAACCAGACTCCGACGACGTCACGGAAATTGCTGCGGCGAGGCAACAAATTGCGGAACTGCAGAAGCAACTGGACGCTCTGCCGACGCCAGCAATGATCTACGCCGTCAATGCCGAATCACCGCCCGCGATTCACGTCCTTCTACGAGGCAATCCAGAGCAACCGGGCGACGAAGTTCCACCGGGAACAATTTCCTGTGTCCCCGCGCCAGCATCGTTTGGCGTGAGCGAGGTGACTGATGCCGAACGCCGCACAGCGCTGGCGGACTGGATTGTTTCGCCGCAGAATCCGCTGACCGCCCGAGTCATCGTGAACCGACTGTGGCATCATC
>JBBQSE010000659.1:0-3488 GCA_038214195.1 Planctomycetales bacterium | reverse complement strand
CCATCGTTGAGAACGAGATCGATGAACCACATCGCGAGCGCCTTCGTGCTCTCGGGTTGCTGGATAAGGTGCGCTTCGAAATGTGGCCCGGGGACATTTTTCGCTACTCGGTCTCAGAATCGCTGCCCGAAGCCGGAATCTACGAGATCAGCTACACGCTCAGTGGACTGAAGCCGGAGAAGGGACGCGCCCCGCGACTGTTTGTCTACGAAAAGACGCTGGATCGTGTCCTCTTTGAACAGGACATCATTGCTCCCGAGGAAGCCCCGATTACGGTGACTTTCCGCGCTCACCTGCCAAAGGGGCGGCCGAATATTGATGTGATCAATGAAGTTCCGGGACCGTCAAACAATCCTCGTTCCGGCCGCCACGGCAATCGACCGTTTATCAGCACCAAAGATGGTCGCATCCCGTGGCAGATCAAGCTGACTGATGAGCAGGGTCGCCCGCGTTATCCGTTTCTCATTATGGACGCGGTCTCGTTCCGTGGCCCCATTATCACCGACGAAGAACAACGCCACCGCGATGAATACATGCCGAGCGAAGAGGGTAACATCGTGCAGGTTCGCGAGGGACTCGGCAAGCTAGCGCGCCGCGCATTCCGACGTCCCGTTACGACGGAAGAACTGGATGGCTATGTGAGCGTCGTGCAAGCTGAACTCGCGGCGGGGGAAAAGTTTGTCGATGCGGTCAAAGCCGGCATGCTCTCGATACTGTGTTCGAAGAGTTTCCTCTTCATTGCGGAAGGCGACGAAGACACAAATCGGAACACGCTCAATGACTGGGAGATCGCCAGCCGCTTGTCGTATCTGCTCTGGAGCACGATGCCCGACGACGAATTGCTGGCACGCGCGGAGCAGGGTCAGCTCCGCGATAAGACCGAACTTGAACGACAGTTCCAGCGTCTGCTGGCTGATCCGAAAGCGGATCGCTTCTGCGAATCGTTTGCGACACAATGGCTGCATCTTCGAAAAGTTGGCATGTTCCCGCCGGATAAGAATCTCTACCCGGACTATGACCTTTCGCTCGAAGAAAGCATGATTGGTGAGACGACGGCGTTCTTCCGAGAGGTGCTCAAAGGTGGCCTGACGCTGCGAGAATTTATTGACTCCGACTGGACGATGGCCAATTCGCGGCTGGCCCAGTTCTATAGTTTGCCCGCTGTGGGCAGCGGTGAATTTCAGCGAGTCTCGCTGCAGCCGGACAGTCATCGCGGCGGTCTGCTAACTCAGGCGGCGATTCTGTCGCTCACATCGGACGGCACACGGCATCGCCCCGTGCATCGCGGCAAATGGGTGTCGGAAGCCATCTTTGGCAAAACTCCACCACCGCCGCCGGCCAATGTCGATCCGATCGCACCCAATCCCGTGGATTCACCCAAGGCGACGCTGCGGATGAAGCTGGAAGCCCACATTCATGACCCATCGTGTGCCTCGTGCCACCGCAAGATCGACCCGCTCGGGCTCGCCTTCGAAAACTACGACGCGATCGGACGCTGGCGCACTGAAGAAGCGGTCGAAGGTACCGGCGACAATCCGGCGGTGGATCCCAGTGGCCAACTTCCCGATGGCCGCACGTATCAGAACTCGGATGAATTCAAACAGCTGTTGCTCGCCGACATCGATTCATTCAACACCGCGTTCATTGAGAAACTCGCCACCTACGGCTTACGCCGCACGATGTCCTTCGACGATCGTGAGGACCTCGCCGCGATTGCAACGGTCAGCTGCGACAAGGATTATTGCCTTCGTGATCTGGTAGAGGCGTTTGTGCTTTCGGATTTGTTTCAGAAGAGGTAACAAACAGCGATGGATCATCTTGATCCGAAGTGTCAGTTTTAAAGTTGCGAATTCTTGTAGGACGGGTCTCCAGGCCCGTCTTTTTCGATGAATTTCTGGTTGGGCCTTGAGACCCGACCTACAAAAGAATCCGGTTCCCAATGTGAACCTGGTCTAGTTGAAACTCCAGGATCAAGTGCTGCCCGGTCAACGAGTTTTGGCGGCTACTCGGCTTCGCCGGCTGCAGCAATGCGTAAGAACATTGCGGCGGCTGGGGCCGCACACGAAAGGCACCGTCCCCGGCTGATGCACTCAACAAACACGCGGCACTACGCAAACTGGACCTTTCCGCACTGGTCACAGACTCAGATCAGCCCACAGCCTATCGCTCCGAAGCGGCCTACGCGTTGGCCCGTCTGGAACTCGAAACTACGAAGTGGCGCGATCTTCTCAAAGTGTGCGCCGCCAAACGAAAACCCAATCCTGAGGCTGACAACCCGAAATCGATCGATTCCGATGAACTGTCCGCGTTTCGTCCATGCTTGTGATGATGTATGGGAAGTTCCGTCTCACTGATTCTTAGGTTTACAAATTCGCCAGCAGCGAGATGGAAGCTTTCCGTCACAGGCACGGATTTCTCAAGATTCGAAGCAGTGACTGGCTCCGCTTTCATATAGCCGGGAATTTGTGGGTTGGGAATATGGCTTCCGCGACCGACTTGATAGGAGGCGTTACTTTGTCGAGGTATTCCGGCAAGCGGATTGGATATCCTGAAATCCCGAAGTCTCGTCGAATTCGTTCACGCAAATGGCCCAGCAAACTCTTGCCTGCCACCAATCTGGCACAAAGCAACGGATCACGAGTCCATGCGTCAAATGTCTCCATCGCGGTCTCTTCTCTTGTTGCTTCATCCAACCGCGTGTCTAGCCGACTCCGAATCCGTGGAAGTAGGTTGATTCGCCATTCATGAACGAGGCTCGTTGAAGCCGATTCCTCCGCCAGTATTTTCGACAACTGCGTCCGCGGAATCTTGCCTTTGTAGATCGCAAACATCATATCTGCGTCGCACATAAGGTTCTCAAGTTCTTTGCATTGGAGAGTCAGTAATCCCCAGCGACCAGCAGCATCTGTGCGAAAGTCCGGCGTTGTGGCATGCAAGTCACTGTAGTGCCAATCCAAATCGCGAATTCCCACCACCCGTGTCGAGCAGTTGAGTTCTTGAGCGAGGCGGGCTAATGCCTGCACGGCGACTGCGTCAAACCGACCATCTTTGTGGGGAATTACCAATGTCGAGGGAAGTGTCTGCTCCGTATTCTTGCGGCACCATCTAATCAAAGACTCAACAAACGGCCGGTCCGTTTTACCTTCCACATAGACGATTACATCTGGAAATGCCTCGCGTGACAGATACGTATCTGCACTGGCACCGAGGCGACCCAACAACTCGGGAATATCGATACTCGTTTCCGTGGTTCCTGCGCGGCTTTGATCACGTTGCACCCATCGTATGCACTCATTTGGTGCTCGCGTCAATATTTCAGGTGAATGTGTGGCAAGAATGACTTGACGCTTCTCCGACGCATCCATGAGTAATTCAAGGACGACTGCCTGCTGCGATGAATGTAAGTGTGAATCCGGTTCGTCGAGTAACACAATCTGCGCGTCGGATTGTTCCAGCAACTGTGCAAGTGTCACAAATGTTCGAAGCCC
>JBBQSE010000658.1:0-3502 GCA_038214195.1 Planctomycetales bacterium | reverse complement strand
CAGCGCCGTGATTTTCGGACATGCGAAACCAGCTGCCATTCACGACGATTTTTTCGAACCATTCAATGATTACGTAACCATTTTCTTCTCCGATTGAAGGAACAACACATGCGATCGATTTGCTCCTGGGTACTTGTCACTCTTCTCGCAGGCGCGGGGACACTGGCAGACCAGCAACAACCCGCCGCACCGTTTGTGCTGGGTTATGCAAATAAGCTCAGCGTTGTGCCCGGCGAAGAAATTGTGTTCCATCTGTCGAGCAGTGGAGCAAGTGTCCGCATGGTCATCGAGCGGCAGGGCGGTGCCAGCGAGACGGTGTTCGAAAAAGCAGACATCGCTTGTGCCGCTCATCCAATTCCGGATCGTGCTTCGTCAGATGGCTGCAACTGGCCTGCGGCATTGGCCATGACCATACCGCAAGACTGGAAAAGCGGTTGCTACGTCGCCACACTGATTCTGAAGAGCGAAGATAAGGAGATTCGAAGCACCGTACAGTTTGTCGTGCGGTCGGGCGAACCGGGAAAGAACACAAAGATCCTGTTGCAGTTATCGACGAATACTTACAACGCCTACACGAATTGGGGCGGCCACAGTTTGTATGCCTATCACGATCGCGACGGGCTGCAGGGACATTGTGTTTCGTTCGATCGCCCACTGACGTCACAGTATGCCAACTGGGAATTGCCCTTCGTCAAATGGGCGGAGTCGAACGGCTATGTCATTGACTACGCCGTGAACAGCGACCTCGAATTTCATCCGGAGATCCTGAAACACTACCAGCTGGTGTTGAGTGTGGGTCACGACGAATACTGGTCTGCGCCGATGCGGGACAATCTTGAAAAATACATCGCCGATGGCGGCAACGTGGCATTCTTCAGCGGCAATACCTGCTGCTGGCAGGTGCGCAGTGAAGCTCACGGCCGCGCGCTGACGTGCTGGAAGCAGTGGTACAATGCTGACCCGCTGTATCGGAAAGGCGATCATAAGTTGCTCAGCACAACGTGGAGTCATCATCTGGTCGAGCGGCCAGAAAATCAGCTCACGGGTGTCGGATTTCTGTGGGGCGGTTACCATCGCAGCCATGGACAGTTCATGGACGGCCCAGCATCGTTTATCGTGCATCGTCCCGAACACTGGCTGTTCGAAGGCACGGAACTGAAACGCGATGATCGCTTTGGCGGCAACGATACGATTGTCGGCTACGAATGCGACGGCTGCGAACTGACGTGGAAAGACGGGCTGCCGTTTCCGACCAATAACGATGGCACACCAAAGTCATTCACGATCCTGGGCTCCTGCCCCGCTCAATGGGCACCCGACGACTGCTTGTGGTACGACCGGTTTCCTGCAGATCGAGTCGGCGCGGCTGTCCTCGGCATTTACACGCAAGGCGGTACGGTTATCACGACGGGCTCAACCGACTGGGCTCACGGACTCAGAGGCAACGATCCGGCTGTTGTGCGAATCACACGCAACATCCTGGATCGGCTGTCAAAGTAGCAAAGTTTGTGCATTTAACCTCGTTCCCAAGCTCCAGCTTGGGAACGCATATCCCCGAAGCTCCGCTTCGCCGCGTGCCACACAGCCCCCGAAAATTCACCATCTGCTCGCTGTACGGACATCACGCCAATGACCCGAACCCGCTACCGTATTTACGAAACCGAGTATCCATATTTCATCACCAGCACCATCAGTAGTTGGATTCCGGTCTTCACAAGGCAGCAAACCGCCGACATCATCTTCGATTCCTGGCGACACCTACAGCAGGAACGGGAATTGAAGTTATTCGCGTATGTCATTTTGGAAAACCATCTACACATGATCGTTTCCGCACCAGAGTTGCCGACGATCATGCAGAGTTTCAAGTCATACACAGCTCGCAGAATTATTGATCTTCTCAAGGCATGCAGCTGCGAGACGTTGCTGCGACAACTCCGAGCCACAAAGTTGAATCATAAGAAGGAGAGTGAGTATCAGGTGTGGCAGGAAGGCGGAAAACCAAAGCAGATTCAGAACGATTCCATGATGTGGCAGAAGATTGAGTACACGCACAATAACCCAGTGGACCGAGGCTTCGTGGATGACCCGACACATTGGCGGTGGTCAAGTGCTCGGAACTATGCAGGACAGCAGGGTTTGGTTGAGGTCGTTACAGACTGGCGATAGGAGCCCAGCGTGGCGAAGCAGAGCTTCGCGGATATGCGTTCCCAAGCCGGAGCTTGGGAACGAGGGAACACCGGAGCCTGGGAACGGGGGAACGAAAATCTCAAACACTCCAGCCTTTGCGATACTCCCGCCGCAGGAATTGATTGGCCGCGTCGTGGTTTGTGAAGGTCAGCTTTGCGGCGTCCCATTCCAGTTTTGTTTTTGTCAGATCTTCGCGGAGTTGTGAACGCAGGGCAACGTTCCCCAACAGGATCGTTTCAGTCATCGGTCCAGCCCAGTCGAAATTCGAACCGGCCGCAGGTCCGCCTTTGCAGGCATCGATCCATTCCTGATGATGGCCCACCGAGCGCGCCAATTGTTTTGGAGGAGTGCCGTATTGCGTAGCTCGTTCTTCCGGATACATCCTCCAGCTGTTCCAGTCGGACATCAGCACCGCATCGTCGTCACCGACAAGCAGCAGTCCGTTCGTACCCATCACGTCGCCTTGTTTGAGGGCTGCCGGCCGCGGCGGTCGTAGACCACCGTCGTACCAGACCAGTTTCACCGGAGCCATTTCCCCCCGTGCCGGAAAGTGAAACGTAATCATCGATCCGACAGGATAGGTTTCTGTGTTCACTCGAGTCGAAGAGGCTTCAACGGTCGTCGGCGCACCCAACTGGAGGGCTCGAAATACTGGATCGAAGTAATGGCAGGCGATATCGCCGAGCGCCCCTGTTCCGAAATCCCACCAGCCGCGCCACTTCGTCGGAAGGTAAGCCGAATGATATGGGCGTTCCGGTGCCGGGCCGAGCCACAGATCCCACGCCAGTGAGGCGGGAACTGCGGGTTCGTCTGTCGGACGCGAAACGCCCTGCGGCCAGTATTCGTCGAAGAGTCCTCGTGACGGACGGTCCGTCCAGATATGTGCCTCGCGAATCTGGCCAATGGCCTTGTCCATCACGAATTCCTGTACGATGCGAGTTTGCTCAGTCGCCTGAGCCTGGTTACCCATCTGAGTCGCTACGCCCGCCTTGCGAGCCGCCAACGTCAGCTCTCTGGCTTCCCACACTGAATGCGTCAGCGGCTTTTCGCAGTACACATGTTTTCCATGGCGAATCGCCGTCATCGATGCATGAAAATGATGATGGTCCGGCGTGCCCACAATCACTGCGTCAATCTGCGGTGCCATCTCCTGCAGCATCACACGGTAGTCTTTGAACTGTTTGGCTTTCGGGAACTTATTGAACATCCCCGCCGCACGATCCTGATCAACATCGCAAAGTGCGACGATGTTCTGCGACGCTACATTTTGAATATCACTCGCTGCCTGACCACCAGCGCCGATGGATGCGATATT
>JBBQSE010000657.1:0-3533 GCA_038214195.1 Planctomycetales bacterium | reverse complement strand
GGTTTGGGGGCTGGCCCCCATGTCATGCGCCACGTCACTGAAGTTCTCACACACCCAAAACTAAAATCCCAATGGTATTCAAAAATGCCTTTTTTTGAATCTTTTTCTTGACCCAATTTAAGACCGTCGCTCATCCGGCCTGACGGCCACCTTCTCCCCCTTTCCAGGGGGAGAAGGGACATCGAAAACGTTCCCTTTGAAAGTACCTCTGTCTGCACCGCGTGAAGTATAAGTAAGCGGACAGTTATTTCTCGATCGATCCTAAACCACGTTCACATTGAAAAGTAAAGTTCCGTCTGAAGGGTGGCCGGAGCACAGCGATGGAAGCCCGGGGTTTCGAGCTCTCGCTCTCCAACCCCGGCTACCTGACGCAGTGAGCTGCATTGGCGAAGCCATGCGGCCCTACCAGTCGTCCGTCCTGAACGGCGAGGCGGGAATGCCTTCGGCGTTGTAGAGGTTCGCACCGGTTGGGTTCATCGAATAGGCGTAACGTACTGCCACGGGCTCGGCAACTTCTGACGACTTAACAACAACGTCGACGCCATCGATCGTGGCTTCGGCCCAGTGCCATTTCTTGTCGGCTCCGGCAATTGCGAATCGTTCAAGCTTGCCGTCTTTGACGATCTGCAGCGGAGTCAGGCCATCCTTTTTGCCGACGACAAGTCCGCCACCCACATGGTCAAATGAAACGCGAATCGAGCTGTCTTCGACTTTGTGGCTCTTGTACAGCGGGCCGCAGGGAACGATATCCTTCTTGCCATAAGTCTGATTCAGAGCCCATTGAGCCAGGCGTGAGCCGACGTCCTGCTTGTTGCGGGGATGAATGTCGCCTGCTTCGCCGATATCGATGATTACGGCCATCCCGGTGTGCTTGATGTTCAATGCTTTGCGCTGAGCTTCGCGGAGTTTGGCCCAGCCATCTCCACCTTCCGGATTGTCATTGGGATTCTGGAAATTGGCCAGTTGCACCCAGTAAAACGCCAGGTCCGGATTGAACAGTTCTCGCCAGCCGTTAACCAGAGCCTGAGTCTTGTGATAATAGGACTCGCCTTCACCACCGTTGGACTCACCTTGATACCAGATCGCGCCGCGCATCGCGAACGGTGCCAGCGGATGAACCATCGCGTTGTAAATTGCCGAGGGCGAGCCGCCTTCAACCTTGGTATCTTCTTTATATGCCGCTACCTGGTCCGCGATCGCTTTCAATTCGGGCACGCTCTGAAAACCGGCTGGCGATGTCCACGGTTCGATGAGAGTACCGCCCCAGTTCGAGCCGACAAGACCGATCGGGACTTTTAATTCGTCCTGAAGACGGCGACCAAAGAAATAGCCGACCGCCGAGAACCCCGCTGCCGCACTGGGCTCACAAATCTGCCAATTCCCTGGGCATGTGTCTTTGGCAACCGGTGATGTGATGTGGCCGGGCACGTTGAACAGTCGAATCTGCGGATGATTGGCCGCCGCAACTTCTTCATTGGCGTTCAGCGTCGCTTGCAAAGGCCACTCCATATTGGACTGTCCCGAGCAAATCCAGACTTCACCGACGAGCACGTCTTTCAGTTCAATCGTGTTTTTTCCACTTACCTTCAGCGTCTGACCTTCCGCATTGGCCTTCAGAACATCGAGCTTCACTTGCCAGCGTCCTTCAGCGTCTGCCGTGACCTTCTTGCTCTGGTCTCCCAGCGTCACCGTGACTTCCTCGCCTGCGTCAGCCCAGCCCCAGACTGGTACGGGCAGGTCTCGCTGCAATACCATCGAGTCACCAAAGATCGACGCCAGTTTCACATCCGCGTGCGCCGACGTGATCATGCCCGCAAAAACCAAAATCATGGACACACAGAACAGTCGCTTCCGGAAGATCATAATGTACTCCTGAGCAGTTCAAGGTAAGATGGCGCGTCGCCGTTGAGATCGCGATGAAGTTGCTTCATCACGGCCTGACGCATGGTGGGTCCGAAGTGTAAACGATCCGAAACTCGCTGGCGAGCATTCGGACGTGCGAGGAGATGGATGTTGTCCGACATGGCGATGTGGCAACGTATCCGAGCGTCTTCAGCGAAAAAGTCACCACCGCGTGGCACTTGTTGCAATCGACGATGCGAGCGTGGCATAAACGATGACTTTTGCCGCTGCTGTCATCACGTTCTGAACTCCTGAGATTTCATGTCTGGTGATGCCTTTAACTCGAAACTTGACAGTTACAGACGCTATGTCTACATTTGTGATGCCGAAGACGTCAATGGCTAAGAACTTGTCCAAAATCAACTTCTCGATCCCGAATGTTGGCAAGTTCGCGGCACTGCGCTTTCCCGTCGGCGGAGCGACGGGAGTACTGTACGCCCGTCGCTCCGCCGACGGGATTTTCACCGGACTCACGCTCATTGAAAGCAAAACGATGTTGATTGCACCTCAAAGGTACCTTCGCCTGGTCGCGATTGGATTTACAGCCACTGCGATCTGCACTTCACAAAACATGGATTGCTTTGCCGAAGATGAAAAGCCTGCGGCTGACAAGACAGCAGTGGTCGATTCTGAACCTCAGGCTGACAAATCATCAGGCGACGACAGCAAGCAGGCAAGTCCGGCTCAGATTGCCATTCGAAAATTAGCCGAACAATGTGTGTTTGAGCCTGTAACGAAAGCAGCGCAGGAGACAACTCCCTTCGAGCTGCGAAACGAACCTCTTCTACGCTATGGTGATTCGGCACAAGATATCGGCACGTCCGCTTTGTGGGTCTGGATGGACGACGGTATTCCAGCAATGTTTCAGAAGATTGAAGTCAACGTTTATCAGGGATCCAACGACAAGTGGACCTGGTGTTTTGCCAATGGAAGTTCACAGAAGGTGAAATGCGGCTGGCCTCAGGTCAAACGACAGGGTGTTGAGGCGGATTTTGTGCCGCTGAAGCCAGTGCCAGGTAATCCGGAGGTCAAAGCGAGCTCCAATGCACTGGCATTCACCGCCAGACAACTGAGTCGGCAATTCGCGGCACGGGACGAAGTCGATGTCCTGCGTCTGTTGCCGCGTCCTCTGCTGGAGTTCAACTCGGAACAAAAGGGAATTTCTTATGGAGCCGTTTTTGCGATGGCAACGGGCACGAATCCGTCGATGTTGCTCATTCTGCAGACTGAAAAAACGGATGATGGCGAACGCTGGATGTTTCGGCCTGTACACATGACATCATGGAGCGTAGTCCTTGAGCATGACGGAAAGACGATCTGCAAAGACCCGGGTCAAAAATCATCGCAGGTCTCGACCTGGGGCTATTTCTTTACATCCCGTCCAGGCAATATCAAATAGTATGGCATGTGCTGTCACCCAACGGGCTTCTTGAGGCTCATGTGAGGAGGGTGACCTGATCGGCGACTGGGAATTTTTGCGCAGTCCAGATCACTGTTTTGTCGAAGCTCATTTCCAGTCCGCGGAACTTTCAATAAGGTCGCTGAGACGAGCTGTTTCTTCGGTGGGGGAGAGCTGTTTATTTGGCTGCTTAGGGGCCGGATCGTCAACAGTTTTGACTGCAAAAAGGCAA
>JBBQSE010000656.1:0-3554 GCA_038214195.1 Planctomycetales bacterium | reverse complement strand
CAGGCGCAGCCTTCAACAATGCTGCGGCGCCAAGCAGATCCTGGCGGGTTCCGGCAAGTGCGTAGCGTTTCATCAGGCGATCGGTGAGATGCTGTGTAACAAGTGGCCGCTGCCAGGTCGTCGGATCGGACAGAAGTTGCTTCACGATGTTGTCGATTGTTGTTCTCCCAACCTGCGATTCGATCGCCCACCAGATGAGCAACGGCTGATGAATGTCGGCGGCGTCTTCGTCGTAGTTCAACAGTTCGCGAATAATCGGCAGTGCGAGTTCTGGCGGCAGGCGTCGCGCGGAACTGGCCATCTGTTTGCGAACGTCGATGTAGGCTTCTTTGCCAGCGGCCTGAGTGATCGCGGTGGCGACATTTGGCGACGTGCCTTCGAAGTCGCAGACAAGCCGCACCGTCCACGCTCGCACGAACGGGTCGTTGTGGCTCAGAAGTTTGATGGCCGCTTCGTCGGTGAGTCCGCCACAGGCGTTGAGTGCCCAAAGGCGTTCCAGTGCCGATTGTCCGGTAGCGGCGGCAAGTTCGCTGCTGAGTTGTGCGATGACTGATGAATCATTGCGGTCGCCGAGGATCCGGATCGCCGTTTGGCGATGCCATTTTGCGGGATGATCGAGGAGTTTGATGAGGTCGATTGTGGGTAACGCAGCCAGATTGAGGGGACTCGGAGGGCTGACGCCCTGCCGCTCGCCTGTGTTGGTGAGCTTGTAGATTCGACCGTTGGTCTTATCGATTCGACCGGCATAGTGGCTGCTGTGGTCGATGCGTTGCTCGTACATATCGGCGACGTAAATGTCACCGTCGGGACCGGCTTTGATATCGACGGGGCGGAACCAGGGATCGTCGGTCTTGAGGACTCGTTCGACATCTTCCGTTTCAAACGACGATTGGTAAGGCCTGAAATTGCTCAGCACAACCTGACCCTGCAGAGGTTCGATGCCGAACAACTGGCCACGAAATCGCTCCGGCAGCGTGTTCTCTTCATAAATGATGAAATTGTGCGTGAACCTTGCTACGGGGGCATGCTTGATGTTTTCGAAGAAGCCAAAGGAATACGGATTTGACAGCGGCCCGTGCTTGCCGAAACCTTTGCGATAATAGCCGCCCTGAACATAATGAAAGCCACGCGTGTCGCCCCCGTTGTGACCGGAGAAGATGCGCCCCTTCTCGTCGATCTCGCAGCCAAACGTGTTGCCTCCGCCTTCCGCGAAAATCTCATAGATGTGTTTTTCCGGGTGATAACGCCAGATGATCTGGCCGAGTGATCGTACTGGCGGTTCTTTGCTGCCCGGCTTCTTAACAGCGCCGGTGACCGTGCTGCCCTGTCCGCCGTACAGCCAGCCATCGGGGCCGAATCGCAGGCTGTTGATCACCGAATGTGAGTCTTCAATGCCAAAGCCTTCCAGCAGCACTTCCGGATCGCCATCCGGAATGCCGTCGCTGTTTTTGTCGGGATAGAACAAAAGATACGGTGGATTCGTGACGTACACACCGCCGCGTCCGATCGCGAACGATGTCGCAATGTTCAATTCATCCACGAAGACACTGTGCTTGTCACAAACGCCGTCGCCATCGGTGTCTTCATGAATGCTGATCCGGTCGGTGCCCTTAAAATGATTCGGCGGAGCGGGAGGAACTTTGTCGTAGACCGATCGCAGAAACGTGTCACGGCTGACCATCGTTAGACCTGCTGGATCCGGATACTGGCGATATTCCATCACCCACAAACGGCCTCGCGCGTCCCAGGACATAAACAGCGGCTGAGCGATGTCAGGATCACCAAGTACAAGCTGGACTGACAGGTCGTCGGGTGTCTTGAAGTGCTTGACGGCTTCGGACGGGCTGAGTGGATCGGTGTCGCCGTTTCGTCGAGCGACGTATTTTTCGATATCATCGACCTTGTCCAGCTTGACATAGACTCCTTTCGCCACGGCATCCGCGTCACTGATCGGCTGTGCGGGATCGAAGCCGAAATCTGCCGCCGTTGCCTTCGCCCAGACGGCTTCATCGCCGGGACGATACTGCCAGATCCCTTCGAGTCGAAATGCCTGCTTCGACGCTTCATTCATCAGCACCGGTGGAGCGACACTGAAGTTGGGGCGCGGATCGTTTTGGTAGACTCGAATGGCGACGGTGATAAATTTGCCGCCTTTCACGAGTGACGCATCAACGTGGTACCGACCGCGTTCGCCAAGCCCGCTGCGAAACTGCGGAGGAAACGTTCCGGTCGCTCCAACGGGCTGTCCGCCCACATAAGCCGCTCGAGCATCGTCCAGGGCTTCCAGGAAAAACGTCAGTTGGTGTCCGTCCCAGTCCGCTGGAATCCTGACGAGCGTTCGATACCACGAATAGCCGTTGATCGGCATTAAATCACCGCCTGGCACACTCCGCCATGAATCAGGTACGGTGAGTGTTTTCCAGTCGTCTGCGTGGGAGACAGTTGTCGCCGCGAAAATGTTGACCAAACAGACGAAGAGCAAACGTCGGGAGAATATCGTCACGGGCGGGCCGTCGATTGGAAGGAGACGGTATCGGGGACGGACGGTCATGATTCCGTTTCGTCCGCCGAAATGCAACCCAATCCAGCAACGCGGAACTTTGGTACTGGGCGAGCGGCAGCTGGCGCCAGATCCGGAAAGAAGCCCGGCTTCGTGGAGAAGCCGGGCTTCTGTTGGTAAATCATTTTCTGCCGCTCGTCCTGCAGGCGGTTGCCTGAAAGGAATGAAGTGACCACAATGCAGTCCGCCCGCACGAAGTTGATTTCCCACATTCCTGTTCCCGCTGAATCAGCACACTATGCCACGGCTGAATTTTACAGGTCGTCGTAAGATCTCGAAGAATCATGTGAACATCAGCGTCACAGGGATCGGTGGGATCGAAATCTTCCACGCTGATCTGCAACTGGCGAGCTACGATTTCCCGGAATCCGCAGCCGTTGTTATCGAAGCATTTCGTCAACTGGAGCTGGTGCGTTTCGATTTCGGTACGGTGGGCAATCTGATGCCTCCAGCAAGTACTCGCCTGAGTGAGTTTGGAACGCTTGCCGGATTGCGATTCCGGATCAAAGTCGTTTCCAATGATGAGCCGCGAGGACGCCTGCTGGCGGTCTGTGACCGAATCACGCCGCAAAGTCAGGAGCTGCAGTCGTTAAACCGCGTCCCGCTGCTGGCGGTTCGCGCTCAGGATCTGGGCCGCGAGGTCTGGCGTCTCGAGTTTGCGGATGAGCCATTCTTGCTGGTGAATCCACGAGTTGTTCCGAAGAAGCAACTGGTGCATTCTGTGGAATTTCAGGCGCTGGTGTTGCCGGAGATTCTTCGAAGCATCCTGAGCCGCATTCTGGTCGTCGAACAGGTCCGCGCTCCCGACGATTCTGACGACTGGACGTCTCGCTGGCTAAGATTTGCAGAATCGATGCCTGGCGTCGGGGCGGTGCCTGAATCAGGGGACGTGGCATCGGATCTGGAATGGATCGATGCGGCGATCAGTTCGTTCTGCCGCTGGCGCAGCGTGGACAAGCAGTTTGCCGGCTTCTGGAATGCTAAGAGTCTGCCG
>JBBQSE010000655.1:0-3558 GCA_038214195.1 Planctomycetales bacterium | reverse complement strand
TGATGACGCCGTGGTGCGTGATGCCGCCGTTGTGCTTGATGCCGCCGTTGTGCGTGATGCCGCCGTTTTGCATGATGCCGCCGTTGTGCTTGATGCCGCCGTTGTGCATGATGCCACCACCGTGCGAAATTCCACCGCTGTGCGTCATGCCACCGCTATGCATGATTCCGCCACCGCTGTGCGAAATCCCGCCACTGTGCATGGAACCGCCACCACCAATGTGACCGCTTCCCACATGTCCGCCACCACCGCCCATGTGACCGCCGCCACCGCCGTGATGCTGAACGAGTATGTAGTCACCGGCCGTTTTGGGGATTGAACTTGTCTTCTCCCCACCGACGACGCAATGCACGAACCCCAGTGAGCTACCACAAATCGCAACTCCGCAAATCAATGCGGACTTCCAAAAATTTCGTACCATGGCCCGACGCTCCTAAGAGTTTTGCGAAGGGATCTGACTTGCGTCGAATTCATTCTGCTGACTGAACTTGATCCTGAAGAAGTTAATGCACTTTGTATACCGCTGAACTGTACACAACGTTATCTGATTTCCGTCGCAGACATTGAGAATTCCGAATTGGCACAATTCTTCGGCGAGGCAACCTTTTCTGGCCTCCGAAAAGAGAAGTATTTGCGCACGTCATTGCACTGGGACAGCAATTGCGAGGATTGTCTGACCCGTGTGCAGCATTCCGATGGGCAAAATGAAGCCATCATGGCACTTTCTCAAAAACCAATCGGACAGCTGAGAATTCCCGATGTCCCCAATGCCGACGCACAAGTCTTCACGATTCCAGTCTGAATGACGACAGCATTGACTCAATTTGATAAGCGCGCGACTTTGTCTTTTGGTTTGCCTCATGCCTGCGGATCATCGCGCTGCGGCTCCATTGTGAAACAGTCATCGGGAGGCCGCGAAGATACTCGCGAATTCAAGACGGCGGCAATTCTCAATCGACAACGTGAAGCAAATGCTGGCAGAGCGTCATGTGCTCACGTTTGCCGGACGAGCGCTTCGCTCGGCCCGGCCTGTGACTACTCGGTCAGATAATAAACCGCGAACGTTGCCAGCCAGTGTTCGCCTTCATAATGACCACTGGTTACGTATTTCAGACCTGCCGCAGCATGAGCCTCGACGGCCTGCTGCAGCAGTTGACGGCGCGGATCTTTGCCAGGCAACGCGCGGGCGATTCCTCGCATCGTCCACGCCCGCGACAAGTCGAGTCCGGCCAAATGGACGAGATGTCCGTCGGTCACATCGCTCACTTCCACGGGTTCCATCATCAGTCCCATTGATTTTGTTCGCAGCTGCGGCAGAAACTGGTCGAGCCACGTTGAGAATTCATCTGCTGGCAGGATGCGTCGCATCAGTTCGGCTTCGTTGAAGCCAGACGAAAAAAAGTCCTGTCCCGATGGCTCATAGTGAGCCGGGTAGTCGTGATCGTTGAGATAGAACTCGCGCGCCTTCTGAATCAGCAGTTGTTCGAAGGCGGTGTTGCCGACAGTTCGAGCGTAATCAAGTTCCATGCCAAGCGCGAAGCCGCTGTCCGGGTGAATGCCGGTGCGGATCGGGAAGGTGAGCTTTGGCAGATAACCGGTGGCCAGTTCCACGATGACATCTTCCAGCGGGCGGAGGTTGGCACGCCAGAGTTTGGCGTCCGCGTCGTCCCACGCATGCAATTCGGCTACAAGCTGAAGCATCCATGCCCAGCCGTACATGCGTTCGAAGCTTTTGTTTTCTTTGGATGCAAAATAGTCCGCCTCCCGCTGCAGTTTTTCAGCGGTCAGCTGAACATTCAGGACGGTGCGGATTCTGCCGGCGACCGGTGCTTCCGGATACTGCTTCAACAGTCGAGCCAGCATCCAGTGACCATGCACGGACGAATGCCAGTCGAAGCAGCCGTAGAAGACAGGATGCAATTGCTGCGGCGACTGCACATCGGCCGCAGACGACATCACGTTGGATGGCTTGTTGGGATATTCCTGCGGAATCCCTTTCAACGCCAGTTCCGCAAATGCCGCCACTTGTTCGTGCGTCAGCGCGTGTATCACATCCGCTCCCCGGTTCTCGTCAGCACACAAATCTGCACAGTTTAGGATAGTCGCGATCAGGACAGCTGCGATCGTTCTCATTCAGAAAACTCCTTGTGCGAAACGGGCCCCGTTCCGCGTCTGAAGCTCGGAACTGGATAATCGCTTTGTAGCGGTTCTGAGTTGCCCAGCCATTCAACTGGGGCCAGAAATTCAGAGACTGCTGGTATACTCTCCCGGAGACAGCTACTGTTCGCCTTGGCTGTCGGCATCGAAAAAGTGATTCAGTTGCGTCATCGACGTTTTCGTTCAAAGGACTGGCCTCGTATGAGTCTCCACCATCGACGTATGTCTTTGACTCTGGCCTGGCTGTCCGGATTACTGGGCGCGGCCAGTTTGGTCTTCGCGGCCACCAGGCTGCGTTCCTGGAGCGGACCCGCGATAACCGCATCTCTGGTAGTCCTTGCCCTGACAGTTCTCTGTTTTCCGCGACTGAAACCACAGGCATTTACCGTCTGGCTCCTGGCAGCTGTGGCGGCCGCCATGACATGGCCGATGTGGTTTACGACGATCGGTGCGTTCGAGACGAAAAAGATGATCATCCCGGTCCTCCAGGTCATCATGTTCGGCATGGGGACGACGATGAGTCTGCGGGATTTTGTGGGTGTGGCGAAGATGCCCGGCGGAGTGCTGGTCGGTGTCGCAGCGCAGCTCACAATTATGCCACTGCTGGGATATTTACTGGCAGTGAGCTTCCAGTTTCCTCCAGAGATCGCGGCTGGCATTGTGCTCGTTGGATGCGCCCCCAGTGGCCTTGCTTCCAATGTGATGTGTTACCTTTCTCGAGGCAACGTTGCTCTGTCGATCACACTCACAACTGTCATGACTGTGATTTCGCCGTTATCCACACCGTTCCTGATGAAACTTCTCGCGTCTCAGATGATCCCTGTTGACCCGTGGAAAATGATGTGGGACATCGTGAAGCTGGTGATTCTGCCGGTCGTGGGCGGAGTGATTTTTCACCACGCACTCAGCCGCCACATGCGGTGGCTGGAGCGAGCGATGCCCGCGATTTCCATGTCCGGAATTCTAATCGCCACTCTGATCACCGTTGCTCTGGGGCGAGATGCGCTGCTAAGCGTCGGTCTCATGATTATGGTCGTCTGTTTTCTGCACACTTCATCGGGATATCTGCTCGGGTATGGCGTGACAAGACTCCTGGGTTTTGACATTCAGACCTGCCGTACAGTTTCGTTTGAGGTCGGAATGCAGAACGCCGGACTGGCAACCGGCATCGCATCGGCCATGAACAAGCTCGCAACACTCGGGATCGCCCCTGTAGTGTTCGGCCCGATCATGAATGTTATTGGTTCACTGCTTGCGAATTGGTGGCGCAACCGGCCACCCGGGCCTTCGGCCGAACCGATATGAAATTGTCATCTGCCAGCCAGGGCAATAGGACGATGGCAACTGGAAGTGACAATGTAATAGGCTTACGGATCATCAGCCTGTTGAAATTGCAAAGCT
>JBBQSE010000654.1:0-3561 GCA_038214195.1 Planctomycetales bacterium | reverse complement strand
TGCTGTTGGCAATGCTGTTGAGCGTGCCGAGGATGGTTGTCGTGCCGGCAGTCGTTGAAACCGAGGTGATGACTGGGAAGTTCTGCCCATAGTTGATGCCCCCGTCGATAACGCCCGAGTCATTCAAAGAAACACCAATGGTATTTAAATCGATTCCCAAGGCTTGTGCAGCGAATGGCTGAGGTGGATTCGGACCATTCGAGTAGATCGAGTTGCCGAGAATGGAAGTGCCGACAAAGTTTCCGTTGCCGGACGTCGGTGCGAAAACGCCTGAGCCCCTATTAAACGCGATGACGTTGCCCGCGCCGGCAACGGTGCCGCCGACCGTCACACTCCTGTTCATTTCAATACCGCTGAACAGATTGGGCAGCGGACTTACTCCGTCCGCTTGCGTGCCGATGTAGTTTCCCTGAACCACAACCGAGCCAGATTTTATTCCCGTCACCCAGATGCCCTGAGCGGCATTTCCAGAGATGATATTCCGCGATTCAGGCGTAGTACCGCCAATCCGAATTTGAAAATTGGGCCCCTCATTACCCCCGAGAGCAATATGAACGCCTTGACCGCCGTTGCCTTGCCCGGCACTGCCGTCGATGCCGTTGCCAAAGTCAAGCGTGCCCGTAATGTCCGTGCCTACGCGGTTGCCTTCAAAGTCCATATTCAAAGCGCCGCCTTCAAATCCTCGAACGTCGTTGGCCGAGATGGTGTTACCCGCGCCAGGCTGCGTGCCGCCGATCTGCATGTTGTTGGAATTAATGGCGGTGCCCGCAAAGATGCCATCAGCAAAGTTCCCCACATCCTGGGTACCTGTTGCATCGAGTCCGATGATATTGCCTTGAATGGTCATCCCATTGACTCGCGGACTACCGCCGGTCGACGGGTCGATCCGGATGCCAGTGGAGTTCCCGGAAATGACGTTCCCGGCGAGGACGACGCCATCCACGACACCATCGTCGGCGTCCGCTCCGCCGATGATCGTCGTGTCAGCTGTTGATACGAAGATGCCATCGTGGTTTCCGTTTGCAGTGGGATGCACCGCGGCGTTGCCCGCCGGAGTGACGCCGATGTAGTTCCCGCGTATTACCGTTCCGACCGGGTTCAAATTGCCAAAGCTCCCCACCACGATTTGGCCTGTGCCATTGAAAGATCCGTTGCCCGCAAGAACGTTGCGGGCCTGAGTCGTCGTACCACCTATCCGATTGTTGCTGCCCGATGCAACGCTCACGCCCGCGAAAAAGTTGCTCCGCTCGATCATTCCGCTCGCATCAACCCCCAAATAGGTCCCTTCCACTACGTTATTGCTCGAGACGAACACGACGCCACTGCTGCCAAACCGATTCACCGCCAACCCGCGAATCGTGGTACCGCCGGTACCACCTAAAGTAAAACCATTGGCGCTGCCGCCAGCAGACGCGCCATTCACTTCGATTAGCAGAACTGCGTTGCTTCCCACAACCTGAGTGTTAGCGCTTGCTAGAGGCTGCGAATAGCCATCAATCACCACTGCCTCGGTGATCGTCGGCAAGGCTGAGGTGGGCGTGATGGTTTTGACGCCCAGGCCGGGGATGTTGAACCCGATTGTGTCAGTGCCGGCATTTGCGTTCGCCGCGATAATTGCTTCTCGCAACGAAGTGAAGCCGTCCGCCGCGACTGTGTCCGTCGTCGTATCCACGATGTACGCGACCAGCAGTGTCCGGTCTTCCAACGCCTCAGTACACGAACGCCTGATTCGCGAGCGGCGGCGATAGGTTTCCGAAAGTCGTCCAGAACGCCAAATTCTGCAAAGATCCTGGATTCGTTTCATGCCAATTGCTCCACCGGTTGGTTAAATCGTTCAAAGTGGGGCGCATTATTCGCGTTTGGGTTGCTGGAAAATTAGCCAAACCCCGAGAAAATACTGGCCCCCGGTAATCACATCGCAAATCGAAGAGTGTTGTGACCGAAAAATTGTTCCCACCGAAGATCTTTTGCGTTTTACGAAAGAATTCCTGTGCGGCAGGCATCCTGCCAGCCAGATTTGACTGGAAATTGCTGAGTTCGGCTTGTGAAATGGCAGGCAAGATGCCTGCCCCACGACTAAGCTTCAAACGCAATCACAAACGTTCCGGTAAGTCTCGGCAGCGGTTTTTACTCAGGAAAATTCTGATCCGGGCAGCCCTTTGGTGCGCTCATTCTGGCCCGACGCTGGCTATCTTATGCTCCGTGTGACTCTGTATTCGGCCCCTTCCCGGCTTCGCTGAACCTCCCTGAGTGAATGGCGAAATCGTTCCTGCTGACCCCGATTTGAGAGAGATCGGACTACAAATCGGATACCTGTCATCTATGACTGACGATTCATTCCTGTTGCTGATGGAGCGAGTGCGGGCCGGCGATCAGGATGCCGCGACTCTGCTTGTCAGGCGACATGAATCCGCTGTGCGGCGCGCCGTCCGTTTTCGCCTGACAGATCCTCGAATGCGATCGTTGTTTGATTCGATGGATATATGTCAGTCGGCCATGGGCAGTTTTTTTGTTCGCGCGGCAGCGGGCCAGTATGAGGTACAGTCTCCTGAAGACCTGGTCAAATTGCTCACGACGATTGCAAGGAACAAACTGGTGAATCATGTTCGCAGGGAAAGCAGCGGACTTGCTTTGCGAGGATCTGCAGAAACGCTGGCCAATGACTTATCAACTGCGGTGTCCGGAGAACCTGATCCGGAACGATTTTCAATGGCAATGGAGCTGTGTTCCTCGGCGCTCGGGCTAATGACGTCCGAGGAACGTGTGCTGCTGGAACACCGAAGGCAGGGGCACGCCTGGGATGCAGTTGCTGAGATGATGAACAGCACACCCGTGGTACTCCGCAAGCAACTCTCGCGTGCGCTCGATCGCGTCCTGCACGAGGTCGGATTGGAATAACAGTGAGCATCTCTCGTCACAACGTCAGTGATTCGTCACAATCTAATGCCGGTGACGCTCCGGTTCTTTCCGAGCAACGACGTCGATGGAAGAACGGACAGAGTATCACTGTCGAAGAATTGTGCCTGACATTTCAGTCGCTTGAGATCAGCGATGATCTGCGGCTGGATCTGATCTATCAGGAAGTGCTTCTCCGAGAACAATTCGGTGAATCCCCGGCTGTTGACGAATACATCGCGCGATTTCCAGGACTGGAAGATCAGCTTCGACTCCAGTTTGCGCTGGACGAAGCAATCCACGAACAACCTGCCAACTTATCTCAACTGTATCACGAAGCAGCGGCTTCAATTGGATCAGCTGTCGATGATGCGATGCGAACCCGTCAGTCAGACGCGATGGTTCCGGAACTTCCTTCGATTGATGGTTACCAGGTTCTGCGACGCGTCGGCCAGGGCGGCATGGCGGTTGTATTCAAAGCGCAGCATCTGAAGTTGAACCGGCCTGTCGCCATCAAAATGCTGCGTGATCACTATGGCGCGACGGCGACTCATGTGCGACGCTTTCTCACCGAAGCTCGCGCGGCCGCACGATTGCAGCATCCACATATTGTGCAGATTTACGAAGTCGGACAACACGACGGCCGACCGTTTCTGGCATACGAAT
>JBBQSE010000653.1:0-3563 GCA_038214195.1 Planctomycetales bacterium | reverse complement strand
TGGCGGCGATGTGCTGGGCGAGTTTTTAATTCGAAGTCCGCCCCCCTCATCCGGCCTGCGGCCACCTTCTCCCCCTGGCCTGGGGGAGAAGGGACGGTAGGTCAGGCTCCGCCTGACGAATTCACAGTTACCTGCATCACTAATCTGAAGACCGTATTGGTGAACCATGTCTGAAAAATCCTGGCCCGACTATCGGGCCGTCTGGCGCTGGCATTTCTATGCCGGGCTGTTCTGCATTCCGTTTGTACTCGTGCTGTCGATCAGCGGTTTGATCTACCTGTTCAAACCTCAAATCGAAGCATGGAATGATCGCAACTATGACAACCTCGAAATAACGGGATCCAGGGAGCCCGTGTCGGAACAAATTGCGGCGGCGATCGCGGCTGTGCCAGGCTCGACGTTCAGCAGCTACGAACTGCCGGAGTTCGAAACCTCATCCGCCCGGATCGTTGTGAAGAACGAGCAGAAGTCGATGCGTACGTACGTGAATCCAATGTCTTTGGAAGTTCTGCACTCAGTGCCGGAGGACGAACGGTTCATGCGCTGGATTTTTCGGTTGCACGGAGAACTGCTGATGGGAAATCGCGGCTCGAATCTGGTTGAGCTGGCCGCTTGCTGGACAATTGTGTTGCTAATTTCCGGATTGTTTCTCTGGTGGCCACGCAACGCGAAAGGACTGGGAGGGATCCTCTATCCTCGGTTGTTTGCGGGTTCACGCATCATTTGGCGAGACATTCACAGCGTCATAGGAATGTGGATCTCGTTCTGCGCGATCTTTTTGCTGCTGACTGGTTTGCCCTGGGCCAAATTCTGGGGTGACTACTTCAAGGCGGTTCGAAACGTGACGGGGACGGCGGTCGCCCAGCAGGACTGGTCCAATAGCAAAGGTCCATCGACAACTGCTGGGAACGATGGAGGTCACGGTGAGCACGGTGGTAGCGCGAATCGCGGCGGGCAAAGACAGCTAGCGCAGCCAATCGATCTGTCTGTTATCGATCGAATGGTTGCAGTCGTGGAACTCCTCGCACTGGACGCTCCGGTCATCATCTCGGCACCGGGCGGTCGTTCAAAGACATGGAAGGCGGCGTCCAACACGGCGAATCGCACACGTCGCGTGTCCCTTGTGATGGATTCAAAAACCGGGGCGATCGTGAGCCGCGAAAACTTCAGTGACCGTCATTGGGTTGATCGAGCCGTCGGCTTCGGCATCGCGGCCCATGAAGGCGCGCTCTTTGGCTGGTTCAATCAGTTGCTGGGCGTGCTGACAACGCTGGGACTCATGCTGCTGTCCGTCAGTGGCGTCGTCCTTTGGTGGAAACGCCGCGACCTCGGAGTGCTGGGAGCACCAAAGCCGACGCTGAATCCGCGAGTTTCGCTGGGCCTGATTTCCATCGTCGTGCTGATTGGAATCTGTCTGCCGCTCTTCGCCGCGTCGCTGGTCTTCGTGTTGGTGTTGGAATGGCTGGTGCTGAGCCGAATTCCGACCGTGCGAAACTGGCTCGGGCTTGTGCCGCGCGCTCAAACGGTGGCTTAGGATCGCTCAATCAATAAGTGAGCGGCAAGGCGCTAGCCGCCGGTGATGTTTACTGCCGTATACGGGCGGCTAGCGCCTTGCCGCTCACTTCATATCGGACAGTTATTTATCGAGCGATCCTTAGCATCGTCGATCGGTTGATATGCCTTGCGGAAAATGGATCGCACGTTCGCCTCATTGCCGTGAGAATCGTTCGTAAAGGCTGGCGTAGATTCCATCCTGGCTGATCAGTTCCGGATGCGTTCCGCGTTCAATAATTTTTCCATGATCAAGGACCAGGACCAGGTCAGCATTGCGGATGGTGCTGAGTCGATGCGCGACGACGAATGATGTTCGACCGTTGAGTAGAATCTCCAGAGCCGTCTGCAGGCGTGATTCTGTGGCGCTGTCGATGCTGCTTGTTGCTTCATCCAGGACCAGAATCGCGGGATCCGCCAGCATGGCGCGGGCGAAACAGATCAGCTGCCGCTGTCCGGAACTCACCGACGCGCCGCCCTCTCCAACCCGCGTCTGCAGGCCCTCGGGCAACGCCAGCAGCAAATCGGCACAGTCGAGTTTATTCAAGACATCGACGATGTCCGAGTCCGGCGCTTCAGGTCGGCCGAATCGGATATTCTCGGCGACGGTTCCGCTGAAAAGAAAGTTCTGCTGCTGCACAATCCCCATCCGACGATGCAGAGAGTGTCCTTCGAGATCCCGGATGTTGTTTCCATCAATCAGGATCTGCCCCGAATTTGCCAGATAGAAACGGCAAACCAGATTGATAATCGACGATTTGCCGCTGCCTGTCTGTCCGACCAACGCCACGACCTGACCAGGTTTGGCCTCGAAGGAAATCTGGTGCAGCACGGGTCGCTCAGAATCGTATCCAAACGTCACATCCCGAAATTCAACATGGCCGCGAATCTCCGTCAATTGAATCGCGTTCGGAGGATCAGTCCATTCTGGTGCAGTGTCCAGCAGCCGGTAAAGTCGTTCCGCCCCCGCCATTGCCGTCATCGCCTGGTTGTATTGGTTGCCCAGGATCGAAATCGGTGAAAAGAACAGATTGGCCATGAAGAAGAATCCAACCAGATCGCCGATCTCGGTCGAATGTCCAGGCGTAAGGACTCGATACCCGCCCACTAGCAGCAGCACGGCCATAAAGATCTGACTGTTCAGTTCCAGCAGCGGCAGAAATTTTCCATGAGTCTTTAGGACCTTGCTGTTGTAACGGGAGTGATCCAGGGACAACGTTTCGAAGATGCGGGCGTTTTCCTGCTGCCGCACGAATCCCTGAGTGACCCGAATTCCCACGACGGACTCCACCAGCGTCGCGGTGACCCGGCTGAACGATTCACGCATATCGCGAAGTGCGTTGCTGAGTCTTCTGTGAAAGTGGCGGTTGATGAACCAGATGACCGGAGCGAGTCCAAGAACAATCAGAAAGAGCGACCAGTCGTACCAAATCATCGCCGCCGCCGCGATCCCCATCTGGATGAGTTGCACGAGCGTGACGTAAAAAACTTCCTGAACGCCGATGCGGATATCTTCCATGTCCGACGTCATGCGACTGATCACGCGTCCGATGCGATTCGTGTGGAACCATCGCATTGGCATACGCTGCATGTGCCGAAACAACTGATTCCGCAGATCCGTGATCACAGTTTCGCCCAGTTCCAGCGCCAGTCGTTGTCGGAAGTGCATGACAATCTGAGTCGAGATGGCCAGCAATGCGAACACAATCGCGCCGTACATCACTCCCACGCTGTCTTTGTGAGACACGGGGCCGCGAATGATTGCGGCAATGAGCCATGTGAGCGCAGGCAACTGTATCGCGCGAGTAACGACCGAGACCAGCAGCCAAAATCGCTTGCGCCCATACGGACGTGTGGCATCCATCAGCCGCGCAATCAATCGAAAATCGAGCGGCCTTTGACGCGGCTCGTCCTCCCGTTCGACGTGGCGAGTGATGGATTGCTGAAGTGTGGTGACGCGGGACATGGAGCTATCGTTTCAATCCTACATTATGAGCGGCCAGGCGCTAGCC
>JBBQSE010000652.1:0-3591 GCA_038214195.1 Planctomycetales bacterium | reverse complement strand
AAGTCGCATTATCGAGCCAACATGAATTTCACGAAAAAGGGACTGCTGGATTCCGCTGGAGCTGTAAAGCGTCTCACCGAATTCCGCGCCAAGCTGGAAGCGGCCTGCGGAGGCACACCGGCGAGCGTCGATTTAAACTATCCGATTCTGAAAGAGTTTGCCGAGGCGTTGGCAGATGATTTGAACGTGGCCGGGGCTTTAGGCGCTGTCCTTCCGTGGGCCGCATCGACTCCTGACGATCCCGCCGCCGCGCTGGGTGCTCTCAATCGCATCAATGAAGTGTTGGCTATCGCGCCACTTGGATCAGCGACTGGTGCTGTCCATGCGTCCGGCGAAGAGGCCGTAATCGAAGATCTCTGCCGCCAGATGGATGCCGCTCGTAAAGGCAAAAATTATAAGACCGCTGACGGAATCCGTACGCAAATCGAACAGCAGGGCTATGACGTTAAAACGTCTCCGAACGGGACCGTAGCAGTGAAACGACTCGCGTGATGGTTCAAATCGCGGTCTTGTCTCGTGGATCTAACCAATTCACACTGTCAGCCGCCACCTCGCACTTAATGCGGGGAAGCACCGCACTACCGGAGGAATCTTGAGTTTTTGACGCAATTTCGGCTTGAACCAGGGCAAGGCTCCGATACCGTGTGATTGATTCAAATTCATGGTTTCTGTGCGACATTTTCATGAAACTTGCCTGGCATTTCAGCAAAGTCAACCCTCGATTTAAGAACCGCGAAGCGACTCAGGGCGAGTTCTTTGCGAATGATACGGAATTGCGTGCTTTCGTCCGGGAAGCCATTCAAAACTCGATGGATGCGCGTCGAGCAGGTTACTCAGGCCCGGTGTCGGTGCGAATTTTTGTCTCCGGCAGCAAGTCCGCGCTGTCCCTGGAGACGGGGAAACGTTATTTCAAAGGTGGCTGGGATCATTTTCAGGCTGAGGAAAGCGGACTGCGCGATGCTCCCGGCAAGACCGACGACTGTTGTTTCATCACTTACGAAGACAGTGGAACTACGGGCCTGACAGGCGATGTGAATCAGTATCACGAAGTCCCCGGCGTTCGGAATCCGTTTTACTACTTCTTCCGAGCCGAAGGTCAGTCCAACAAGACGGACGCCGGACGCGGACGATGGGGGCTTGGTAAGTTTGTGTTTCCCCGCTGCAGTCGCATCCGCAGCTTTTTTGGCGTCACTGTTCGCCACGATGATGGTCAACGTCTGTTAGTGGGGCAGTCGATCCTGCGTTCGCACAATATCGACGACAAGAGCTACACGCCTGACGGATGGTTTGGTGAAAAGCCGTCGAAAGACGAAGCGGCACCGCCGGTGGACGATCAGAAATTCATCGATCAGTTCGCGGAAGACTTCTGTCTGGAACGTGGACGTGATCCGGGTTTGTCGATTGTGGTCCCTTTCTGCGATGAACGCTGGACGCTCGCCGCTGTCGTGGACGCTGTGGCGCATGATTATTTCTACCCGATCCTCAGGGAGGATCTGGTCGTCATCGTCGAAGACCCGGATACCCAAACCGTCCTGAACGCGCAGACGCTGGGGCCGGTTGTCGAACAGTGCAGCGACTCTGTTCGACAAATGATTCAGCCGATGCTGGCGTTGACGCAGTGGGCATTTCAGCAACTGGTGGAAAACAGCCTGATCACCCTCAGCAGTTTTTCCGGAAAATCCGCAAGGTGGAATCGTAAGGCGATTGACGACAAACTGTTCGACGCCATGCGAAGCCAACTCAACGAACACGGCCGGATCGCCGTTCGAATTCCGGCGCTGGTGCAGTACAAGAATGGACTCAGCAAACAAACTCAATTCGACGCCTTTATCGAACGCGCGGAAGGGTCACCACAGAAGCGTCCGATGTTTATTCGTGACGGGATTGTGATTTCCGACGTTCGGACGCGACTGATGCGAGACGCATATGCAATCGTGGCAGTCAATGATCCGCCGCTCACAGGTTTTCTGGGTGACGCTGAAAACCCGGCGCACACGGAATGGAGTGAAGAGTCATCTCACTTCAAGGGCAAATACGTGAACGGCGCCGCGACGCTGCGGTTTATTCGAAACGCCGTTTCAGATCTGTGCCAGATGCTCGCGGAAGCGGCTGACGACAACGATCCGGAACTATTGCTGGACGTCTTCTCCGTGGGGACAAGCCATGAACAGGCAGGATTGCCGGTCCAGTTTGCGTCGATGTCCAGCAGAAAGATTGAGGTGGCAAAAGAGCGACTGAATATCTTGCACGCAATGCCTCGCACGAAAAGGACTTTTCGGCTCTCCAGTCGTTTAGGCGGATTTCGGATTGGAGGTCGATCAGACGTGGATAATCCGCTGCAGCCGGTCGAAGTGCTGGTGGCCTACGATCGCCGTGGCGGAAGTCCGCTGCGAAAGTACTCGACGACCGACTTCCAACTGGATGAGAAGCCGATTCGAGTTGAAGCAACGAGTGCGAGCATCGAAATTCTCGCGCCAAATCAGATGCTGGTGCATCCGCTGAGTGACGACTTCAGTGTCGTCGTCACTGGCTTTGATCGCAATCGCGATCTGTTCATCCAGGCACGGAACAGTCAGGAACAAGACGAGGTCAATCCGAGCGAGGTCACTCAGCAAGCGGACGAGCCGCAGCTTCGGATTGACAGCGGATCGCTTCAGACGGCAGCTTGGCAGGACTGACATCGATCCACTACACTGACCAGCATGATCGCCGCTCATCCAACATCGTCGCCGTTCGATCGCAAGCTGGCTCAAACGCTGCTGGCGGCCTGTTCGTTTGCGTATTGCGATACCGACGATGAAGGGTTCTTCCCGGGCTGCGTTCTACTTGGTGCGAGTCCAACGAGACCCGTTGTCTGGCGCAGCATTCGAAAGGATGCCCGGGACTCTGCGGCAGTGTGTCTCATTCGCCGTGCAGACTCGAACATCGTTGCATTTCGAGGAACAGAAGCGTCCGTCCTGGACTGGCTCAGAAACTTCAGAACGGCCCAGACACCCTTTCGGATCGGATCAACACTGCTGCCCGGTGCGGTCCATCAGGGATTCCTGGAAGAGCTTCAGCAGATCTGGGAACCTCTGCTCGAACAGGTGAAATCACTCGACCGGACGATTCCACTTTATGTCACCGGTCACAGTCAGGGTGGAGCGACCGCCGTGTTGTGTACTGCGGCACTCGAGGCTGAAGGAATTCCGGTCACGGCGACGTACACATTTGCCGCGCCACGTCCGGGTGATCCGACGTTTGCCACTTCGCTGGCTCAGCAAAACATTCACCGCGTTGAGTTTGCCTGTGACATCGTGCCACATGTTCCCCGCGAGTTGCCAGCAGCGGTGCGAAATCTGATATCACGACAATTGTCGAGTCAGGGCGTTGTCGGAAAAATGCTTGAGCGTGTGAGTGGTCAGGACACACTGTCTCGGCAGCTTCTCCAACTGCTGGCGAAGTCTGAATATGCCACTTATCGACCTGTCGGGCGATTGACATGGATCGACGACTCCGGCACATGGCACACGGAGCTTGCAGAAAATGACGAACAAAGACTCGCGGCAAGTCGGCTGTTGCAAATCGTAACCGCTGGTCGCAGGCTCGCCG
>JBBQSE010000651.1:0-3609 GCA_038214195.1 Planctomycetales bacterium | reverse complement strand
GCCGGTGATTGTTTGCAGGACACGGGAAAAACCGGCGGCTAGCGCCTTGCCGCTCACGATTGTGGTTTAACTCGACAGTCCCCCGTTCGCCGGGGGATGATTTTCGTTCACGCATCCTTCGGCGTGGCCCAGTGATCGGGGCGATACTTTCTGCGAATCAGTGCGTTGGCGGACTCGTCGTTGGTGATTTTTTCATGCTCCGGATCGAAATGCAGCAACGCCCCCGTGCGTGCCGCGATGTTGGCCAGATGCACAACGGTGGCTGAAAGACGACCGGCATCAACGGATGCGTTGAGCGAAACCGACGGGTTACGAATCGCATCGATGAAATTCTGATGATGCGCGGAAAGGTCGGCTGAACCAGTACGTTCCGCGATCAGTTTTCCACGAGGTCCAAACAACCGCCAGCCGACCGTGTGTCCCATGATCAGCACGCCTTCGGTGCCGTAGAATGCGGATCCGTTTTCATAGCCTTCCTGGACATATGGCGACCAGATCCGCTGTTCAAAGATCAACTGCCTGCAACGGCCTGCGGGCGTTCCGGTGGCTGGATATTCGCAGACGGCGTATTGCGTGTCTGGGAACTGCTGATCGTCGTCGAAGAAATTCTTTTGACCGAAACAAGTGACACGGTGCGGATGCGTCTCGACGCCAAGTCCCCACAGAGCGACGTCAATGTCATGCACGCCGTCGTTGCCGATGTCGCCGCATCCAAAGTCGTACCACCACCGCCAGATGCCATGCAGCAGGTTGGGCCGCCACGCAACTTTTTCCGCCGGGCCGGTCCAGGCTTCAAAATCCAGATGGGCGGGCGGCGTGCCGGGTTGCGACTTTCCAATGGAACCGCGTCGCTGACTGTTCCATGCCTTCGCGACCAGAATCTCGCCAATTTCGCCTTTTTGAATGCGCTCGATGCCTTCACGCACGCAGTCCGTGCTGCGACTTTGAGTTCCCACCTGCAATCGCTTGCCGCTGCGTTTGACCGCGTCGGCCAGCAATCGGCCTTCGCGAACATTGTGACAGCAGGGCTTTTCGACGTACACGTGCTTGCCTGCATCCAGAGCAAGAATGGCCGCCGGAGTGTGCCAGTGATCGGGGGTTGCGATCCAGACGGCTTCAATGGTTTTGTCTTCCAGTACTCGCCGCAGATCACCGATCGTTTGGGGCGACGTGCCGGATCCGTCGAGCACAATCTTCGCTGCTGCTGCCAGACGCTGCTGATCGACATCGCAGACCCAGGTTACCTGGACATCCCTGCGAGCTGACAACAGTCGCAGATGATTGGTGCCCATACCGCCGCAGCCGATCAACCCAACGCGAAGTGCGTCGCCGGATTCTTCACTGGCACGAGTTTCCCGGTCCGCAATCAACGTGGACGCGGCCACTGCGGCCGATGTCTGCATAAACTGTCGTCGAGGTGACTTCATCGTTGTGCTCCTGCAAGAGTGTAGAACGAAGGTAGCAACGCGATGGGGCGGTCGTCAATCAACAGGCGAGCTTGTGGCCCTTCTCAACGAGATATCATTTAATGCCCACCGCACTGAACTGCCAGCTCGCGCAGTGGTTGTTCGCTGGCTTTGTTGTGGATACATTGACACGGTGGGAACGATGGCCTCGTTCAATAGTTGAACCTCTTGTAGAAGGCACGACAGACAATGAGCATCCCCAAAATCTGCCTCGCCATCATCCTGACTGCGGCATGGCTTTCCTGCGGACTGATTGCACAAGCCGACGATCGCCCGAACATTCTGTTCTGCATCGCCGACGACTGGGGCGCGCACGCCGGAGCGTATGGAACTCCCTGGCTGAAGACGCCTGCGTTTGATCGCGTCGCGAAGGAGGGCCTGCTGTTCAATCACGCATACACACCAAACGCCAAGTGTGCGCCGTCGCGAGCGTGTCTGCTCACAGGACGAAATTCCTGGCAGCTCAAGGAAGCGGCCAATCACATTTGCTATTTCCCTCCGGAATTCAAAGGCTGGGCAGAAACTTTGGCCGAACATGACTGGACAGTTGGGTACACATTAAAAGGCTGGGGCCCCGGCGTGGCACTCAACGCAGACGGCAAGCCGCGACAGATGACTGGCACGGCGTTCAACAAACAAACGCTGACGCCACCGGCCGAACATATCAGCAACAACAACTACGCTGGCAACTTTTCCGACTTTCTGAATGCAGCCCCCGCAGACAAGCCGTGGTGCTTTTGGTACGGCGCGATTGAGCCGCATCGAGCGTACGAGTTTGGCGTCGGAGTGAGGAAGGGCGGCAAGTCGGTCTCAGACATCGATCATGTTCCGGCGTGCTGGCCTGACAACGACGATGTCCGCAACGATATGCTCGACTACGCCTTCGAAGTCGAACACTTCGATTCGCACGTTGCCCTCATGCTGCAGGATCTGGAAAAACGCGGCCTGCTGGAAAACACACTCGTGATTGTCACCAGCGATCATGGACCGCCGTTTCCCCGTGGCAAGGGGAATGTGTACGAACTGGCCAATCATGTGCCGCTGGCGATAATGTGGCCGAAGGGAATCAGGAACTCCGGACGAGTCATCAACGACTTCGTGAGTTTCGTCGATATCGCCCCGACGCTGATCGACGTCGCCAGACTTTCATGGTCTGAAACCGGCATGGCCCCGACGGCGGGACATAGTCTGACTGGCATCCTGCGCGATGAGCCCGCTCAACCTTCGTTGTCGCGTGATCATGTGCTGCTGGGCAAGGAACGAACCGACATCGGACGTCCTCACGACTGGGGCTATCCGACGCGCGGTATCGTCACTGACGAATGGCTGTACGTCCAGAACTTCGAACCTTCGCGGTGGCCGGGAGGCAATCCGGAAACCGGTTACCTGGACTGCGACGCGGGGAAAACCAAGAGCGTCATCCTGCACGCTCATCGTGCTAACAGCAATGATCCATTCTGGGCGCTATGTTTCGGGCTGCGTCCGTCCGAAGAATTTTACAATCTCAGGTCCGATCCGGACTGTGTGCGAAACCTTGCCGAATTGCCACTGTTTGCGACTCAGAAAACGCAATTGCGTGAACGGATGCACGCTGAACTGCGAACTCAGGAAGATCCACGGATGTTTGGCAACGGGTCAGTATTTGATGAGTATGAACACTCGACAAAATCCAACGTTGGGTTCTACGAGCGATTCATGAGCGGCGAAAAACTCAAGGCGGGCTGGATCGACCCCGACGATATCGAGCCAGCGCCAAAGTAGCCATCACTCTCTGAGGCTGTGAAAGAATGGGTCTGGATCCGAACTTCGCTACTGTTTTCGTCGGAGATTCGATTGGTTGTGAGGTGCCTTCCTCAATTTTTCCCACGCGGTCAGAAATGAAGCTGTGGATTTTCTTGCGATTGTCCCCTCTCCCCCCGCAATTGATTTTCCAACGTGACACGTTTTCCACGGGGGGGGGTGAGGGGGAAAAATCAACTGTTTTCTGGTTCATCGTATTAATTCCAGGTCAACCCCCTAGTATCTTTTAAAACAGCCTTTTGAGTACTGATTTCACGAAGTCAGTGGGAGGGTCGTAAAAGGAATTGTAGCGAGCGGTCGAACGGAGTCTGATTTCGGCGTTTAGCCGGAAACAGGCGGCCAT
>JBBQSE010000650.1:0-3624 GCA_038214195.1 Planctomycetales bacterium | reverse complement strand
TCGGCATGGACACGCACGCTCTCTCCATCCCGGCTGTGGCCAGCGCGCTGGAGGTACTGGCTGCTAACGGTGTGGACGTGATGCTCGCAGAAGGAGATGAGTTTACTCCAACGCCTGCCGTTTCCCTTGCGATACTCACCTGGAATCGCGGGCGGAGCGCGGGGCTCGCTGATGGCATTATCGTTACACCGTCACACAATCCGCCCCACGATGGCGGCTTCAAGTACAACCCGCCGCATGGGGGGCCGGCGGAGCCAGCCGTGACAACCTGGATTGAGGCGAAGGCCAACGAGGTTCTGGAAGATGCCATGCACGGCGTACGCAGAATATCATTCGAGAAAGCGCTGCGAGCCTCCACCACGCATCGGCACGACTATCTCAATGCTTACATCACAGATCTCGCCAACGTCGTCGATATGGATGTCCTCCGCGGCGCGAAGATCCGCCTGGGAGTCGATCCGCTTGGCGGCGCGGGTGTGCACTATTGGGGTCCGATCGCCGAATGTTATGGGCTAAACCTCACTGTCGTCAACGAGTCTGTTGATCCGACCTTCCGTTTCATGACCGTCGATTGGGACGGCCAGATCCGCATGGACCCCTCCTCGCCGTATGCGATGGCGCGGTTGATCGGCCTCAAGGATCAATACGATGTCGCCTTCGCCTGCGATACCGATCACGACCGACACGGGATTGTCACCAGGACTGCGGGATTGCTGCCGCCCAACCATTACCTTTCCGTTGCAATCTCCTATCTCTTCCAGCACCGGCCGAACTGGCGTCAGGACGCTGCGATCGGCAAGACGGTGGTGAGTACCGGGATGATCGATCGGGTTGCCGCCAAGCTGGGGCGGAAACTCTACGAAGTGCCGGTCGGCTTCAAGTGGTTCGTGGATGGCTTGCGGGACGGCTCGCTGGCATTTGGCGGAGAGGAGAGCGCTGGAGCATCGTTCTCCCGTCTGGATGGCAGCGTTTGGACGACTGACAAAGACGGCATCATCCCGGCCCTGCTGGCGGCGGAGATCACCGTTCGAACAGGTCGCGATCCAGGAGAGATCTACCAGGAACTGACGCGCGAGTTCGGTGAGCCTGTTTATGAACGCATTGAGGCCCCGGCGACTCCCGAACAAAAGGCGTTGCTGGCAAAACTCTCACCGCAGCAGGTCAAGCTCACGGAACTGGCAGGAGAAAAGATTCAGACGGTCCTCACTCACGCACCCGGTAACGCGGCTCCTCTCGGCGGGTTGAAGGTGATTTGCGAAAGCGGCTGGTTCGCCGCACGTCCGTCAGGGACGGAGAGCATCTACAAGATTTATGCCGAGAGCTTCCGGGGAGCGGATCATCTGTCCCGCATCCTGGAGGAAGCTCAGGCGATTGTCAGTGACGCTTTGGCACTGCCGGAACGAGACAAAGGTCGCGCGTCATCGGAGGTTCATCAGCGGACGGCAAGCGAGGCGAAGGAAGTCTGGCGCAACGAGAGGAATCCCAATTGATGCACTCAAGTATCAGCAACCTCTCAGTGATATCGAATGAGGACGCAAGTACAAGGGCCACTGTGATTCCACGGAAAAATCAACTTGGACAGAATTTGGATCAAGCGGTCGTGTCCGAAAGTTCGTCCAGCTTTGTTCCGAATAATCAGGTGACTCTGTTGCACAACGGAGCTGCCTATTTTCCGGCCATCGAGGCCGCATTCGACCGAGCCCGACATGAAATTTATCTTGCAACATACATTTTCGAAAACGACGCGACCGGACAACGGATTGCGGACGCACTGACACGCGCGGCCTCGCGAGGCGTCAAGATCTATGTGCTGATCGATGGTTTTGGATCCAAAGACTTGACACAAGTCATGCTGGACCGACTTCGAGCGGACGGTGTGAAGATGCTCATCTTCCGGCCCAGAATATCTCCCTGGACATTTCAGCGTCAGCGTCTCCGCCGAATGCACCGAAAAATTGTGGTGGTCGATCGGGAGATCGCTTTCGTCGGAGGGATCAATATTATTGACGACACGAAAGCGCAGAGCGATACGTCGTCGCGCTACGACTACGCGGTCGCGGTTGAAGGGCCACTGGTGGATGTGATTCAGAATTCCGCTCGGCGATTGTGGTCGAGGGTGGCATGGAGTTCATTTCACAGAGGGACGGTCCGGGGCGAGCCACTGCCGGTTTCGATCTTCACCGGCGGATCCATGAGTGCGGCATTCCTGATGAGAGATAATTTCCATCATCGCCGGGACATTGAAGCCGCGTATCTGCAGGCGATCAGGCAGGCAAAGTCCGAAATCATTTTGGCGCATGCTTACTTTTTGCCCGGACTGAATTTTCGTCATGCGCTGATCGATGCGGCCGAGCGTGGGGTGCGAGTCATTTTGCTGCTGCAGGGGAAGGTGGAAATCCTTCTGGAACATTACGCATCGCGGGCGCTCTATGGCCATTTCCTTGATGCAGGAATTGAAATTTATGAATACCGCAGGAATTTCCTGCACGCCAAAGTTGCCGTCATTGATGGGCATTGGGCAACGGTGGGGTCGTCGAATATCGATCCGTTCAGCCTGCTTCTATCACTTGAAGCAAATGTGGTCGTTGACGACGATGCATTCGGCGGGACCCTGTCGCAAAGTCTGAAACAAACTGTCGAATTGGATGGCTGGCAGATTCTGGCCGACGGTTGGAAACAGCAGCCCGCAGGTTTACGGTTCATCAGTTGGCTCTGTTACGGTTTCCTGCGATTGATGCAGGGAATCAGCGGTTATGCCAGCGAACACAACAGCGAACACAACAAGGCGAAGAACGAATGAGCAAACAAGCAGGGGCCAAACAAACAAGGGCCAGCCACCCAATATACAATCTACTTCCCACGGACGTTGAGGGATTCGATTCGCTCGCCGAATTGGCCCTGGATCTGCGTTCGTCGTGGAATCATGTCACCGACGACGTCTGGAGGAAGCTTGATCCGAAATTGTGGGACATCACGCATAATCCCTGGGTCGTGCTGCAGACCGTTTCGCGAAGTCAGATTGAAAGTGTCATGGCTGATCCGGTCTTTCGCAAACAAGTGGAAGGACTCGTGGAAGTCAGGCGGCAGGCCGCAGAGACTCCGGCCTGGTTCCAGCAGAATCATTCCGCCAGTTCCCTGACCTGTGCCGCTTATTTCAGCATGGAATTCATGTTGAGTGAAGCGTTGCCGATCTACTCGGGCGGACTCGGCAATGTGGCGGGCGATCAGCTCAAAGCCAACAGCGATCTCGGCGTGCCCGTCGTGGGCGTGGGCCTGCTTTATCAGCAGGGCTACTTTCGCCAGGTGATCAATAAGGACGGAGCACAGGAAGCTTTGTATCCGTATAACGATCCGGGACAATTGCCAATCACACCGCTGCGTCAGGAGAACGGCGAGTGGCTGCGGCTGGAGATTGCTTTGCCGGGGTACTCCGTGTGGCTCCGCGCGTGGCAGGTGCAGGTCGGAAGAGTGAAGCTGTACCTGCTTGACAGCAATGACGCCGCAAACGTACCCGTCCATCGCGGTATCACCAGCGAGCTGTATGGCGGCGGTCCGGAACTGCGACTCAGGCAGGAATTGCTGCTGGGGATCGGCGGCTGGCGACTGCTTGGAGCGTTGGGCATC
>JBBQSE010000649.1:0-3654 GCA_038214195.1 Planctomycetales bacterium | reverse complement strand
CAACGCGATGAGTTCCCGCCAAGCCGAAGCTCAAGGCATTTGTTCAAGAAGCCCGGTGGTTGATGAACACCGGATGGCGTATGGGAAAAGCAATCGCTGATCGATGCAATCTGGCGATTTCAACTAGGTCCTTTCTGCCGGAAAGGACTTCGCAGCCCCCGCTGCGACCTGCGACCAGATGCGTTTCCACCTTAATTGGACAGCGCCAATTTTTCCGAAGTAGTAACCCGAAGCGTAAGCGAGGGAACGAGTTATGTACAATCCCTCGCTCACGCTTCGGGCTGCAAAAACACTCGGTTTCCGCCAAAACTGGCGCTGTCCAATTAAGATCATGTTGCCGGAGATTACGGCACCACTTTTTGTTTCGCCTCGCGATATTCCGCTCTCGCTTCGCCTTGCGGCGAAAGTCCTTTCCGGCAGAAAGGACCTACCACAGCGTCTACCTTCCACTGGCACGGCACGGAGCGTGTTTTTTATTCCAACACGGACTTGACCTCATCCACATAATTTAGCCGCAGCAGTCGGCCCACGATTGACGCCCTGATCAGCCATGTGTCGCGTGTTATCGAACGCGAAGTGGAAATGCTGGCGGATGGGCGAACAGTTGTCACGCTGACACAATTTTGCGAATCGGGCAATACCGTTATCGCAGTTTGGACTGCTCACACAGTCTGCGACGGAGAAAGAGAATTCGGTTGACCAGGGTCGGAATGCGACCGATAATTAGTCAATGGCAGGGGGAACAATTTACGCTGGGTATTCTGTGGTCAAATTGAATTTCCACAGAGAAAATATCGTTTCAGGTTTTCGAGGCAGGAAGCAGTTACGATACTCAGCCAAACCAGTTTGATGGTGCATTCACCTTTTCAGGAGGTGATCTTTGAGTATCGTAAATGGCTCGGCAAAAGTAGCGAATCCTCAGGGCGTCTCACTGACGGCGTGGCTTGATTCCGTCGCGAATCTCAGCGGCTGGAATCGCAGTCCTGTGAAGCATCCGCGCGATGAGCATCCCTGGTTGCAGCACTACGCTCCCGGAGTTCCCGCACAACTTTCGTATCCGAATCAGCCCCTCGGCTGGCTGCTCGATCAGGCAGCTCAGCGGTTTCCGGGCCGAGTCGCGTTTCATTATTACCACGAACATCAGACGTATTCTGAATTGCTTGAGAATTCGCGGCGTTTGGCGGCTGTCTTGATTCGTGAAGGATTACAGCCCGGTGATCGAGTGGGCGTGCTGTTTCCCAATTTGCCGGAAACGCTGATCACACTCTTTGCAGTCTGGCTGGCTGGCGGCGTGGTTGTTTCGCTCAGTCCGCTGATGGTAGCGGAAGAAATTCAGCGGTTGCTGGCAGCCACCGATTGTCGCATCGTGTTGACGCTGGATGTGTTGTCACCGCTGATCTGTGAAGGTTCCTACACTCCAAGGGTCGTCATCTTGTCTTCTTTGGCAGGCAGGCTGTCTCGACTGGAACGGCTGGGTTACGCATGGATTCGTTTTCAGCGACTTGGATTCGGCGCAGCATGTCCACAGACTCGAGTGCTTGAATTCGACGACGCGATTAAGAATGCGCCAGGGACGCTGCAGAGTCCGTCAATTTCCGTGGATTCACCTGCGTTTGTGTTGCCCACGGGTGGCACAACCGGAACACCAAAAGCCGTTACATTGTCGCATCGCAATCTGTTGTGTCAGGCGTGGCAGCTGTCGCACTGGTCACGCGCCTACCATGGCGAAGAAACGATCCTCGCTGTATTGCCGTTCTTCCACAGCTATGGCTTGTCAACGTCCGTGATGATGGGGTTTACGCTGGGAGCGACGCTCATCCTGCATCATCGCTTTCGGCCGCAGTCCGCCGTGCGATTGATTGAGGAAATGCGACCGACCATTTTTCCCTCCGTTCCGGCCATGCTGGCGGTCCTCAACAGCAAGGTTCTGAGACACGGAACTTACGACCTCAGTTCGATTGGGAAAGTGATCTCCGGCGGCGCGGCGCTCTCGCAGTCGATTGCCGATGAATTCCATTCGCATACTGGTGCGTTGATCGTCGAGGGTTACGGTTTGTCCGAAGCAAGCCCCGTGACTCATTGTGGACCAGTGGGCGGGACAATCATTCCGGGAATGATTGGATTGCCTCTTCCTGACACCGATGCCCGCGTCGTAGACCGGGAGACTGGTCTCATCACAATGCCGCCTGGTGAAGTGGGCGAGCTGTTGGTGCGCGGTCCGCAGGTGATGCCTGGGTACTGGAATGATCCAACTGGCACGGATCGTGTCATCAAAAACGGATGGCTGCACACTGGCGATTTGGCGACCCAGGACGCGAACGGCTATTTCAAGATCGTCGATCGCATCAAGGATCTGATTATTACCTCGGGCTTCAACGTCTACCCAGGAGACGTAGAAGAAGTGCTGCGGACCTACCCCGGCGTGAAAGACGTTTCCGTCGTTGGTGATCCCGATGAAGAACGCGGCGAGATTGTACGCGCGATCATCGTGGTCGAATCCACGAACAAGTTCAAACGTGCCGACTTTGATGACTTTTGTCACAAGAAGCTGGCGGCCTACAAACGTCCTCGCAGGATCGATGTGCAGACCGAGGATTTGCCGAGGAACTTTCTGGGAAAAGTACTGCGTCGTGAGTTGCGAAAACGCGAGGACGAATCACAGCGACCTGCGGAGGCGAAAGTGAACTCCTGACTGGTGTGTGTTGATGGGAGAGTAACGATGACGAATGTGTCAGCAATCCTGCCGATGTCACCATTGGCTGTCATTGATGGAGTCCGCACACCGTTTGCCAAAGCGTTCACCGCCCTGGCTGATTGCCCGGCGGTCGAACTTGGACGCGTAACCATCGCGGAATTGCTGGCTCGCAACAGCCTGAAACCCGGCGACATCGGAGAGGTCGTGTTTGGCAACGTGGCCGGACCGGCTGATGCCGCAAACATTGGCCGCGTCATTTCACTCACCGCCGGCATTCCGTATGATCGGCCTGCCCACACGGTCAGCCGCAACTGCGCATCGGGGATGGAATCTGTCATCTCCGCGTGGCAGCTGATCCGCGATAACCGGACAAACGTCGTGATCGCGGGCGGAACAGAATCGATGTCGAGCGTGCCGCTGCTTTGGCGACCTCAAATGCAAAAGTGGCTGCTGCAGTTTCGTCGAGCCTCGATATGGCAGCGGGCGGCTCTTGTGACACAGCTGCGGCCTTCATGGTTTTCACCTGTGGTCGCACTGGAACTTGGGCTAACCGATCCGACATGCGGCGAGAACATGATTCAGACGGCCGAACGCCTCGCCCAGGAATTTGATATCTCCCGCGCCCGTCAGGACGAATTCGCGCTGCTGAGTCACCAGCGTGCCGCAGCGGCATGGGCTCGATCGTTCTACAAAGACGAAGTCATTCAGCGAACCGAATTGAAAGGCCGTGGAAAAGCAGTGACGAAAGATTCCGGACCTCGCGAGAACCAGTCGCTTGAGGCCCTGGCGAAGCTTCGTCCGATTCTGAAGACCGCAGGCTCGACGGTTACCGCCGGGAACAGTTGCCCGATCACAGACGGTGCCGCCGCGTTGCTGCTAATGCCGATGGAAGAAGCCAACGCGCGGGGACTGAAACCGCTCGGCGTGATCCGGGCATACGCCGTCGCAGGCTGTGATCC
>JBBQSE010000648.1:0-3668 GCA_038214195.1 Planctomycetales bacterium | reverse complement strand
ATTCGATTCTCGAAACATTGACTAGCGTCGATGAACAAAATGTCGTCGGCATTCTCCCGCTGCTTCTTCAGCACCAGAATGCAGGTCGGGATGCCGGTGCCGGAGAAGATATTCGCGGGCAGACCAATGACGGCGTCGAGGTAGTTACAGTCCTCAATGAGATAACGCCGAATGTGGCCTTCCGCCGCGCCGCGAAACAGCACGCCGTGCGGCAGGACGCAGGCCATGGTGCCGTCGCTGTCGAGGTGGTGGATCATGTGCTGGACGAAGGCGAAGTCGGCTTTCGTCTTCGGGGCCAGTTTGCCGTAGGCGCTGAATCGCTCGTCATTTTGATGCAGGACACTGGCGGACCAGTGAGCGGAGAACGGTGGATTGGCGACGACGGCCTCGAATCGCAGGTCGGCGTGTTCAGGCGCAGGATGCTCCAGAGTATCCTCATTCTTTAGGTCGAATCGCTGATAATGAACCCCGTGCAGAATCATGGTCATGCGGCCTAGATTATAGGTCGTGGGATTTAATTCCTGCCCATAAAAGTGGCCGACATCCTCGACATGTCTGGCGACACGCAGCAGCAGCGAGCCGGAGCCGAACGTGGGGTCATAGACACTCTTGAGGCTCGTTTTTCCGGTGGTGACGATCTTCGCCAGGACGGTGCTGACTTCCTGCGGCGTGTAGAACTCGCCCGCCTTCTTTCCCGCACCGCTGGCAAACTGCCCGATAAGATATTCGTAGGCGTCGTCGAGCACATCGGCTTCGCTGTCCTGCACTTAAGCAATATAGGAGACGTTCGGCACCCAAAGCAAACATCGGGGCGTCATCCACAGTCGGCGTCACGCGAGGTCCAATCTGAATTGGCGGAAGAAACGCGCTGATGCGAAAAATGTTTTCTTGCGACACTCCATACGAACACCAATCCAGGTTACATTTAGACTGGATGTCACGTTCGAAACGAACAGATTCGGGCAAGAAAAGCCCAGACAGATCAACCTTTGAAGTAGCAGGTGTTTTTGATGAACGCGATGAGATTTATGACCGTGATGATTGCAATGGTGATTTCGACCGCAACCGCAGCGGCTCAAACGGTGGTTTATGAGGGAGCCAGTGGGCCGGGACTCGGCAAACATATCGTATTCCTCGCGGGAGATCATGAGTATCGCTCGGAGGAATCGCTGCCGGAACTCGCGCGGATTCTCGCCAGGCATCACGGTTTCAATTGTACGGTGCTGTTCAATGTCGATACGGAGACGGGTGAGATCGTCCCTGGCAACTCGAACATGCCGGGCATGGAAGCTTTGGACACGGCGGATCTGGCGGTGATCTTTCTGCGGTTCCAGAATTTCCCGCCGGAGCAAATGCGGCACCTTGACGATTATCTTAATCGCGGTGGACCAGTGATCGGCCTGCGCACGGCAACGCATGCGTTCAAGATGAAGGAGACCGAATCGTTTTCGAAATACTCGTTCGACTACAAAGGTGAGGACTACGAACTCGGTTTTGGGCATCAGGTGCTGGGCCAGACCTGGGTCGGACATTACGGCAGGAATCATCAGCAGAGCACGCGGATCACGATCATCGACGGCCAGCAGGATCATCCAATCCTGCGCGGGGTGAAGGACATTTGGGTGCAGGCTGGCGGCTATGTGGGCAAGCCGACAGATGGCAAGATTTTGACGATGGCCCAGCCGCTCAATGGCATGACGCCCGATTCGCCTGTCGATGAAACGAAGCCGCCGCAGTCATCGGAATGGACTCGGACGTACAAATCCAAGTCCGGCAAAGTGGGGCGAGTCTTCACGTCGCTCTACGGCACTCCGGAAGATCTGCTGAACGACGGCTATCGTCGCATGCTTGTGAACGCCTGCTTTTGGGCGCTGGGATTGGAAGACTTGATCAAGCCCGACGCGAACATCGCGTTCGTTGGACCTTTCAAGCCGAATACCTTTGGGAACGGCAGCCACGCCAGGGGTATCAAACCGGATGTCTATGCGGGCTTTGAAAGTCCCATTCCGGCGAACAGCAACACGCAGAATCCAGATGCTCGAAGTGAGCGGCAAGGCGCTAGCCGCCGGTCCAAAAAAGATGCAGAACCTGCTACAGAACCCGCGGCTAGCGCCGTGCGGCTTACTACGGGCAAGCCCGCGCGATTTGTCCGCATCGAATTGCCGGGCGACAAGCGCATCCTGACGCTTGCGGAAGTGGAAGTGATGAGCGCTGGCAAGAATGTAGCTGTCGATGGGAAGGCGAGCCAGTCCAGCACCCACGGCGGCGCGGTCGCGTCGAAGGCGATCGATGGCAATAAGAATCCCGACTACAACAAGCAGGGACAGACGCACACGACAAATTCGGGGGAAAAAAATCCGTGGTGGGAACTCGATCTTGGTCACGCGATGGACGTGGAAAAGATCGGCATCTGGAATCGCAGTGGATTTGAGAGCCGTCTGGACGGATTCACGATCACGCTGCTGGACGCGGATCGGAAAGAAGTCTTTCGAGCGACCGCAGTCGCCGCTCCACAAGTGATGGAGATAGACGTCAAAGGCGGCGGCAAGCTGAGCTATCTTGACTTCAACGGAAAGCCCGGCTCGCCCGTAGTCGGCGGAGCGAAGACGGCGAATGCCGAGACTCCTTCCAACGACCCCGCGCTTGCCGAAGTGCCCGCAGATTATCGCGATCCGCTGCCGTTCGCGTTTCAGAAAGGCGATGTGATTGCCGTTCTTGGTAATGGACTTGCCGATCGCATGCAGCACGACGGCTGGATGGAGACGCTGCTGCAAAGCCAGTTGGCCGAACAGCAGGTGCGATTCCGCAACATGAGCGCCAGCGGCGACCGACCGAACAACTACCCGCGCAGCTCGGGGCAGCTCTCGATGACCGCGTATCTCCAGAAGGTGAAGCCTACGGTGGTGCTTGCGTTCTTCGGCTACAACGAATCGTTTGATGCTAAGCCAGACGACTATAAGAAACAGTTGCTGGAATTCGTGAAGAGGACGCGCGGCGCGAAGCCAAACGGTGACAGCTTCCCGCGCATCGTGCTCTTTAGTCCAATTGCACATGAAGACACTAAGAATCCGAATGTGCCTGACGGCCGTGTTCACAATGTGCGACTCGCGGCATACACGCGGGCAACGGAAGCGGCGGCAAAAGAGGCGGGGGTCACCTACGTCGATCTGTTTCATCCGTCGCTGGAGTTGTTCAGCAAATCATCACATCCACTCACGATCAACGGCGTACATCTTTCCGAAGAAGGCAACCGACAACTCGCCGAAGTGATCGCCAGAGAGTTACTCGGCCAGCCGGTCAGCGCGTCCTTATCGCTGGATGTGTTGCGTCAGGCTGTGCTCGACAAAGATTTGCACTGGTGGAATCGTTACCGCGCTTCGGATGGCAACGATGTTTGGGGCAGCCGCTCGACATTAACATTCGTCGATGATCAGAGCAATGCCGATGTCCTCCAGCCTGAACTCGTCATGCTTGACGTCATGACCGCGAATCGTGACGAGGTCGTGTGGGCGCGGGCCGCAGGTAAAGACAAAGTCGTGGACGACAGCAATGTGCCGAAGCCCGTGCCGGTCATTTCAAATGTTGGCGGCGGCAGCAAGAGTTCCAGCGCGGAGAAGGAAGGCTCGCTGAAGTACATCAGTGGTGAAGAGGGGCTCAAGCAGATGGCC
>JBBQSE010000647.1:0-3694 GCA_038214195.1 Planctomycetales bacterium | reverse complement strand
GGATTGACGAGATTCTTAATACGGTTCGGGAACTGCTTGAGCCACAGTTTCAGCATGCGGATTCCACCCTTTCCATCCAACTGCCTTTGGAACAGGACGGTCGCAGCCTGGAGGTCGCTGATTCTGACCAAACACAGGCCGCAGTGCTGAATCTTGTTCAGAATGCACTTGAAGCGTGTCGTCCCAGTGGCAACGTTGTTGTTGCTGTCGCGCTGCTGGACACTCTAATTCAGGTCGATGTGCTTGACAGCGGGCCGGGAGTTGCCGACGCTGTTCGTGACAGAATTTTTGAGCCGTTTGTCACTGGCAAGCTTGAAGGTGTCGGCTTGGGACTGACACAGGCCGCTCAAGTCGCTGAATCTGGTGAAGGAACATTGACCTATGAACGGGTTGGTGATTTGACCCGGTTTCGGCTTCAGATTCGTCGCATTTGCTGAACACTGAAAGTAGACCATGTCGCACGTTTTGATTGTCGATGACGAACCATCCATCTGCTGGGCACTTCGTGAATGTCTTACTGACGAAGGTTACTCGGTCGATGTGGCGGGCACGGCAGAACAGGCCTTCATAGCCGCTGAACGTCTTCAGCCAGATGTGATCGTGATGGATGTGCGGTTGCCCGGAATTGACGGACTGCAGGCGATGCGCCAATTTCGGAGCAAATCGATTTCAGTGCCGATCATTATTATGACGGCGTTTGGAAGTCTAAAAACGGCAACCAGCGCAATTGACGGTGGTGCGTTTGACTATCTCACTAAGCCCATTGATCTGGATAATGCCATCTCTGTCATACGGCAGGCGACGACGGCGTCACAACAAGCCGCTGACCGCAAGCCGCCCGTGCGCGACGACGAACTGATTGTTGGCAGCTCGCCGGTCATTCAGGACGTCTTTCGCAAGATTGCCCTGGTCGCCGAACGGGATGTTCCCGTCTTGATCACTGGTGAAAGTGGAACAGGAAAAGATTTGGTGGCCCAGGCCATTCATCAGCACAGTCACCGCCAGGGAAGCTTTGTACCAATTTGTATTCCGGCGCTCAGCGAAACGGTTGTGGAGAGTGAACTTTTCGGCCACATACGCGGGGCATTCACGGGAGCCGATCACGATAGGCGCGGACTGCTGGAAATGGCAAACAGCGGGACTGCATTCATCGATGAGATTGGTGACATACCGATGAATCTTCAGGCAAAACTGCTGCGCGTTTTGGAAACCGGCGAACTTCGACCAGTCGGAGGCAGCGAGTGCCGCCAAGCGTCCTTCCGCCTGATTGCGGCCACAAATCGGCGACTGGAACAGCGCGTCGCGGATGGTCAATTCCGGAGCGACCTGTTTTACAGATTGAACGTATTCCGTATTGAAATGCCTCCGTTGCGGGACCGCATTGAGGACATTCCCGCGCTGGCAGAGCGATTCCTGATGAACGCTTCCAGGCATGGTCAGCATTGTCATCTTTCAGATGACACCATCACAGAGCTTCAGTCACGTCCGTGGTTTGGAAATGTTCGCGAACTTCGAAATGCAATCGAATCAGCAAGCGTGATTTGTCGGGGCGATACAATTTCACCAGAACATCTTCCAACGCCGGTTCCATCAATGACGAATTCGGGAGATTGGTCACAGCTAGATGTAGAATCTCGATTGAACGAAGCCGTTCAGGCATGGACCAATGCTCAATTGAACGCAGAGACTTCGCAGGGGCCGCTCTACGATAAATTGTTAAAAGCCGTTGAACCTGCGGCGCTGAACGCGACACTCAGCTTTGTGAAGGGACAACGTGGCGAGGCGGCAAAGTTACTGGGAATGCATCGTGAAACGCTTCGCGAAAAACTTCGGCGGCTGGATGAGCGGCTGCACTAGCCAACCAGGACGCATGCAATCTGTCACGCCTCAATCTCCTATCCCGGAAAAACCAGAAGATTGGAAAACAGATGATCGATTGAATCCGCATCCAGTGGTGACAGGTCGATCGATGACGCTTCGCCAATGGCGGACTCCGGCACAAAAGTTGCGTCTTCAACTCTCCTCGTACTGCGTGTTTGAGTCTCGTGTGAAGAGCCCCCTGATGTTGTATCCACCGTTGCGAAAGACTTATCCGACGAACCGGCAAGCACGACATCACTGCTGGAAGACCGCAGGGCCTCGGGTTTTGCGATGGAATTGCCGGGAACCGGAACCATCACCGACAGCGGTGCGGACGATGCGGAAGGCTTCAGGATCGCGGCAATTCCCTGTGAGTTGCCGTCCTTTGAGTTCAATGCAAACACGCTGGTGATCACACGAGCTCCGGAGTCTGCAGCCATGCCGTTTTCATAACCGTAAACTCGATCCGTGAACGAATCGACGATAAAGATGGTCCCGGAGCCATCCGGAGTCAAAGCTATACCTGTCGGCCGGCTGTTGCTGGAGTCGAGCAGCCAATTTCCCTTCGGCTGTCCGCTCATGGAATAGCGGAAGACGCGATCGACCATTGCGGTATCGTTCACGACCCAGATGGACGAACCATTCGTAACCAGGTCTTTTGCGTTTCCGTTGGCTTTGAGCAAGGCAAAGCTGGAGGCAGGACGCGCGGAACCGGATCGAAGCGTCGCGGCACCGGCGAACATGTAGACTCGATCTTCCCCTCGATCGACGATCCACAGATCATCGCCATGAACGGTGATGCCTTCGGACTTATCAACACCTTTAACTTTCCAGTTACCAATCAGGAGATTGCCGCTGTTGTAGACAAAGACTTCACCCTTTTCGTCGAGAACCCAGCGAATCGTTCCGTCGCCGTTGGTTGCGATGCCCCGCGGTTTCTGGTCTTCTGCGTTCAGCCGTTGCTTATTGAGCAACCCGCCAGCATTGTTGTACTCGAATGTGCGATGGCTTGACGTATCGACCACGAGGAACTGAATTTGACCATCCGCTGGTGGTGGCAGGACAGGGAGCACGGTAATTGTCACCGTGGCGGGATTTGAACTCTGCAGTCCATCGCTTGCCGCATACGTGAAGCTGTCCGTGCCGCTGAAATTTGCTGCTGGTGTGTAGGTGAATGAACCATCGCCGTTCAGAATCAGCGTGCCATGTGCCGGAGCGGTCCCCACAGACGCGGTCAGCAGATCGCCATCAACATCAGAATCGTTGCCGATCACTCCTGCGGCAGGAATGATCAGAGCCACGTCTTCGTTGGTGCTGTAGGCATCAGCGACTGCCACTGGTGCGTCATTCACAGCATTCACCGTCAGGGACACGATCGCGACGTTGGAATCGAGCAGTCCATCGTTGGCCAGATATGTGAAGCTGTCTGGTCCGTTGTAGTTCGCTGACGGTGTGTAGGTGAATGAACCGTTGCTGTTCAGAGTCAACGCGCCATGTGCCGGAGCGGTCACCACCGACGCGGTCAGCAGATCGCCATCAACGTCGGTGTCGTTCCCGAGAACTCCTGCGGCAGGAATGATCAACGCCACGTCTTCGTCGGTGCTGTAGGCATCATCCATCGCCACTGGTGCATCATTCACAGCATTCACCGTCAGGGACACGATCGCGACGTTGGAATCCAGCAGTCCGTCGTTCACCAGATACGTGAAGCTGTCTGGTCCGTTGTAGTTTACTGACGGTGTGTAGATGAATGAACCGTTGCTGTTCAGAGTCAACGCGCCATGTGCCGGAGCGGTCACCACCGACGCGGTCAGCAGATCGCCATCAACGTCGG
>JBBQSE010000646.1:0-3710 GCA_038214195.1 Planctomycetales bacterium | reverse complement strand
AATTGTTGAGCAACTGAAGTTGTTCTTTCCGCTCCGCGATCGACACGCTGTTGCCGGGGGTTCCGAACGGTAACGGGTTGTTGGGATCCAGGGCCATGTTGACTCCGGAATGTTCCGGCCCCAGATAACTGCCACTGTGAGACCCCACGCCGCCGCAGCAATCGCCGGGGCCACCGCCCATGACGACAAACTGCGGCAGATTGTCGTTGAGCGATCCCAGACCGTAATGCACCCACGATCCGATCGATGGATGGAAGCCATCGAAAATATGGCGTCCTGTGTGAAACTGTAACTGGGCGGCGTGATCGTTGTCTGTTGTCCACATCGACCGCACGATCGCCAGGTCGTCAATGCAATCACCGACGTGTGGCCACCAGTCACTGACGGCGATGCCGCTTTCGCCCCGTCGCTGAAATCCGACCTGAGTGGGATACAACTGGGCCATCAGAGCCCGTGGGGTACCGGCGAAATCACGCACGTTGCGGCGGTAATGTGGCGAATCCAGCACGGCGGCTCGGAACGGTGATTCGTCGATCGTCAGTCCTGCGAACTTGTCAACGGCGGGTTTCGGATCGAAGCTCTCCAGATGGCTGGTTCCGCCCAGCATGAAGTACCAGACGATGCTTTTCGCCTTTGGGGCAAGCTGAGCCGCGAGGCGTTGCGTGTCCACCATCGGCGAATCGGCAGCACGCAGAATCCCGTCGCTGGCCAGCAGGGAACCGAGCGCCAAGCCGGTAAATCCCATCCCCGTGTCCACCAGGAATTGCCGACGGGGGATCTGTCTGGCGTCAACGGATGACATGTTTTTCTCTGCCAGGACTGAATTCAGAGCCATGACGGGCAGCCTCAGAAGCAACTCGATGCGGTCACGGTCGATTGACCCGTCGCTATCGTACCGCCAACGTCCCCCGTACGCCAGAATCGCTTCCTGAGTTGGCAGCGAATCGCCCGCTACAAATGAAATTAGGGTTACCAGACCACCACTAATCTTGTATTTCCTTAAATCTCAGGAGAACCAGCCGCGAAATCGGGCAATGTGGGGGGGGCATTCAATAATCTATTTGTCAACGACAATGCTGGTTCGTGGCGGACGATCGCTCTGTGTGGGTTTTTCTCGGAGTTGGGTTACTGGCATGGTGGACAATAAAACAACGGTTTTGGTTGCGGAAGACAGCCGAACTCAATCGGTGCTCTTTCGATCGATGCTGGAGAAAGCCGGCTATCGGGCGGTGATGACTGCCAACGGCAAGGAAGCATTCGACATGATTCGGAATTCACCGCCGGATGTGGTCATCACAGACCTCGACATGCCGGAAATGAACGGACTCGAACTGGTGGAAGCGGTCCATGCCGATTTTCCCAATATTCCCGTGATCCTGGCGACTGCCGTCGGAAGCGAAGCGATAGCCGCCGAAGCGATGCGGAAAGGGGCCGCCAGCTATGTCCCCAAGCGAAGCATGACGGATTTGATTCCCACTCTGCAGCGGCTGCTCGCGGTCGCGCAGTCCGATCGAGCCAGTGCCCAGCTTGCGGAATGGGCGACATATAGTGAAGTCCGGTTTTGCCTGCCGAATGACGGTTCACTCGTCGCACCTATGGTCGCACAGATCAAGCGAATGGTGGAACGTTTCGGACTGCGCGACAAGGGTGGCGCTCTGCGGGTTGCAATGGCGCTGGATGAAGCCCTGCAGAACGCGATCATTCACGGCAACCTGGAAGTCTCCTCACAGCTCCGGGAAAGTGAGGACACGAACGCCTATTTCGATCTGGCAAAAGAACGCCGCCTGCAGGCTCCGTATAACGAACGCAAGGTTTATCTGCGGGCATTTGTGACAAAGGAATCGGCGGAAATCACGATCCGGGACGATGGACCGGGATTTGATCCAGGCAAGATCCCGGATCCGACGGATCCCGCTTATCTCGATCGTCCCTGTGGTCGTGGTCTGTGGCTGATTCATGCGTTCATTGACGAGGTCAAGCACAATGCCAAAGGCAACGAGATTACGATGACTCTTCGCAGGCAGACTGAGGAAGAGGAAGATTGAGCAATGGCACCGCAGCAGTCTTCGTTTAGGATTTTGCTGGTTGAAGACAGCCAGACGTCTGCGGAGCTTGCTCATTACTGGCTGGAAGAAGGCCTTCACGAGCTGTTCGTGCTGCATCGCGCGACTCATCTGAATACCGCCCTTGAATTCCTGCGGCGCAAGGTCGTCGATCTGACGATTCTGGATCTGAATCTTCCCGACAGCCTCGGACTGAATACGTTTCGGTTGCTGCACGCGCAGGACACCGCCATTCCGATCGTGGTCCTTAGCAGCGACGCTGACGAGGAATTGGCCCTCGAAGCCGTGCGACTGGGTGCGCAGGATTACGTTGTCAAAGACAACGCCGTCAGAAATCCCCTCGCACGCCCGGTGCGGTTTGCCTGGGAGCGTACCCTGAGGCATCGCGCCGAGGCGGCTCTGCGTGAAAATCAACAGCAACTGCTCCTCGCGCGTTCGGTTCAGCAGTATTTGTTACCGAGCGGCCCGCCGGACCTTCCTGGCTTCGATATCGCATGCCGTTGTGAACCCGCCGATCTGATCGGTGGAGATTACTACGACTTCATTTCGTTGCCGGATGGCTCCATGGGGCTGGCAATTGCTGACGTCAGCGGTCACGGAACGGCCGCCGCGCTGTTGATGGTGGAAATCCGCGCCACGCTGCGAGCCCTCGCGCGGCTGAAGCTGACACTCCGGGAGATTATGCACGCCACGAATGAATTGATGACACCGGATCTGGATTACTATTTCGTCACGGCATTCTTCGCCGTGTTGCAGCCGACGACGCGCACTCTGCATTACGGCAGTGCGGCGCATCCGGCGTTGCTGATGAGATCGGACGGCCAGGCACGGCAACTCGATGCGCAGACACCGCCGCTGGGAGTTCACGTGGGTGAGAGCGTAATCTCCGACGAAATCACGCTGCATCAGGGCGATCTGCTGGTGCTCTATACTGATGGACTGGTCGAACGGCTGAACGACTGCAAGATGCTGTTCGGCGTCGATCGGCTGGTGGACACCCTTTGCGCCAACCGCCATCGCACGGCCGACGAAATCATCGAAAGCATCCTGCAGGCGGTGAGTGCGTTTTCAGGCGATGTCGCGCAAGCCGACGACGAGACCCTGGTGATCCTGAAAGTCAACGGAGACTCCGCATGCACGGACCGGAACTGAACGCAGTTCCGCTGACCGAATTGCTGCCGGAATTTCAACTCATCGTCCGTTCCTAAGTACGCCCGAGCAGTTTTCTCTGTACCGTAGCCCCGTCGCTCCGCCGACGGGATTTTTGTTTCATTCTCCCGCCGACGGAGCGGCGGGTTTACAGTACCGATTCCTCAGCGCCAGTGCTGCTGGATCCAGTCGGCCGGGCGAATGTGTTTGTAAGTTCGCTTGTACCAGGGCGCAGGCCACACGCCGGCGACGGCCTCGTGAGGATTCGGGCTGCCGGGGAAGGCCACCAGGCGAGTTCCGGTCGGCAACGAGGGTTGCCGAAACCAGCGTGCAACTCCGCGCGGCACGCAGTGGCGTTTGAAGCTGCGGCACCATTCCGAAGGCCAGAATTCGATCTCTTGGTCCAGGCACGCTGACACATACGTCTGCGAATTTGGAAACTCCGCGAGCACGGATCGGAAATCATTCAGAAACCGACTCAGGATTTCCGGGTGACTG
>JBBQSE010000645.1:0-3787 GCA_038214195.1 Planctomycetales bacterium | reverse complement strand
GTCGAACACAACACTCGGAAGATTCTGGAAATTGCCGCACGACAATCGACAATTGGCACCTTTTTTATCCTCGGCTGGGTGGCTGAACGGTTTCCGCATTTGGTGACCGAGATTCGTTCAGCCGGTCATGAAATTGGATGTCACAGTCAGTGGCATCAACTGGTTTACGATCTGGGGCCGCAACGCTTTCGCGAAGATTTGGTTGAATCGCGCAACATTCTGCAGGACATCACTGGTGAACCCGTGCGTCTGTATCGCGCGCCAAGTTTCTCGATCACGCTGCGGTCGCTGTGGGCGCTCGACATTCTGATCGAAGAGGGCTTTAACACAGACTCCAGTATTTATCCGATTCGACATGATCGCTACGGCATTCCCGGATCACCAAAGGCTCCACACATCATCGCGACGGCAAGCGGCCAGATTCGCGAATTCCCCGGGATGACGGCGAATGTCGCAGGGATGACGATTCCTGTTGGCGGCGGTGGTTATCTGCGGCTGTTTCCATGGCGGTTGACCGAACGCCTGCTGCGACAAATTCGTTCCGGCGGACGACCGCTGAATGTCTATCTGCATCCGTGGGAAGTTGACGTCAATCAGCCCCGAGTTGCGGCATCGTGGAAGTCTCGTTTTCGTCATTATCAAAACCTGCGAACAACAGCACCGAAGCTCGAAAAGCTGCTTAGCCAGTTTCAATTGACCACGATGACAGCGGCACTGGATCAATGCCTTGGCGGGACTAAAGCCGAAACTCCCGGACTGAACAACCATGACCAAACGAATACTCTACGTCACTCATCGAGTTCCCTATCCGCCGGATCGCGGTGATCGGATTCGCACATGGAACGTGCTGAAGTATCTCGCCGCGCGGGCGGAAGTTGATCTGGCCTGTCTGGCCGATGAGCCTGCTTCAGATGCGACGATGCAGGAATTGCGGAAAGTCACTAAACAACTGGCAGTGATTCCTCATGCTGGTCGGTCGCGATACGTCTGCGGCGCGATCTCGATGCTTCGAGGTCGCACAGTGACCGAGGGACTGTTCCATTCTCCGCCGCTTGCCTCTTTACTGCGGGATTGGAACAAAGCGACGAAATACGACGCCGTGATTGCGTCATCATCGGGAGTCGCCCGTTACTTGCTTCCACCCTTCGTCAGAGCTGACATCAAACGCTGGGTCGATCTGATTGATGTCGATAGTCAGAAATGGCTGGACTATGCGAAATCCTCGCGTTTTCCGATGTCAGTTGTCTATCGAACCGAAGGCCATCGACTGCGAAACGTCGAACGAAACCTGGCAAAGACCTGTGACCGGCTGCTGGTGGTCAGTGAGGCAGAACGCGAATTGTTTCGTTCGTTCTGTCCCACAGACCGCATCGTGGCCGCGAGTAACGGGGTAGATTATCAATACTTCACGCCGCAGCCGGAAACGCAATCCGAACCGCATTCCTGCGCGTTCGTGGGGGTCATGAACTACAAGCCAAACGCCGACGCGGCGATCTGGTTTGCTCAGAATGTCTGGGCTCGAATTCGTCAGCAGTATCCGCAATCGCAATTCTATGTCGTCGGCAAATCACCGACACTCGAAGTTCAGGCACTTCAATCGATCCCTGGGATCCAGGTCACTGGTTCAGTGCCCGATGTTCGCCCGTGGTTGTTTCGTGCGACATGTGCCGTAGTACCGCTCCAAATCGCTCGGGGCGTACAAAACAAAGTACTGGAAGCCATGGCCTGTGGCCGCCCCGTGATCTGTTCGCCCGAACCTCTAAAAGGGCTGGCGGCGGAATCCGGGACCCACCTGCTGAAGGCCGACACACCGGATGAATGGGTAGACGCCATCAGTGGCCTCTTCAACAACCCTCAACTGCAGATGCAACTCGGCACCGCCGCCGCCAGTTGGGTCCAGCGCCACCATTCCTGGGACGCTGCTCTCGCCATGCTCGACGAGCTGTAGCGACGTCGGCCTTTCAATCCTTACAACCGATTCCAAAGCGGCATTCGATGCCGATTGCCATGCGTTATCGGCAAAAGATGCCGGTTAAGGCGTTTGCGGCAAACTGCACACGGCCATGACGGCGATACAGGTAAGGAAGCAGGCAGTATCCTGGCTGTCAGGGCATGATGTGTGTCCTGGGCCGACGAGGGGTTATTAACAAAATTTTCGGCGGGGACATCTTGTTCGTCGCCTAACTAGAGGAGAAAGATCCTTGAACGGTTCAACAACAATCCGGCGTGCCGCAACTACCGAATTTAGCCGATTCCGCAGCTTTATGGGAATCTGCATGGTCATGTCACTGGCTGTCGTATTCTTCGGAATGCAACTGATGATGGTCGGCCCTCTCAAAGGGCGATTGGACGGCATTCAGGCGCGACTTCAGGAATCAGAAAACAGCATGAAGAAACTGGTCGCTGGACGTGACTCCGTCTGGAAGACCAACAACTTGCTCAGCAGTATTGAAGAACAGGCCAGCCATCTGCAGACGGCTCAAAAGAGTCTTGTGGAAATTCAGAATCTCCGCAGCGGAGTTCAGCGCGAAGCGGAAGCGGCTACGGTTGCAATTTCCGCCCTGGACCGCATCTCTGAGGTACAGGACCGCCTCGTTGCCGGTCAGCAGCAGACTCTACAGGCTTCCGCAGTAGTGACTCGACTGGACGACCTGCTCACCAGCATCATCAAGAACGGTGAAAACACCGAAGTGGCAGTCAACTCTGTGGACGGCATCGTTGCGCTGCAGAATCGCATCATTGCCGCTTCCAATGGTTATGAAACTGCCAGCGAAGGAATCACGAATCTGGCCGACCTGACGCAGCGAATGGTCGCTCAGTCCGAAGACCTGAAAGTCGCATCGACGCGATTCGATGAGTTCGTTGGTCTCGCTAACTCAATCAAAATCGCCGCAGCAGATTTGGAAACTGCACGAACAACGGTCGCCGATATGACCACGCTGAAAGACCAACTGGTCGCGTCATCTGACAAGTTGCCTGTTGCGAACGAAAACGCTCGAATACTGGTGGCGATGAATGACACATTGAGCAGCAATACGCTGAATCTTGATGCGTCGCTCCGGAATCTTGATTCGCTGGTGACAATCGGAACCACGCTGAGCCGCGAGTCGCAGCACGTTGCTGAAGCCATTCAAAATCTTGAGATCATGGACGACTTCCGGACAGAACTTGCCACCCATGTGAAGTCTCTGGAAGGCGTTCGCCGAACCATGATGGACATCGCAATGATGGAATCGACACTGGGACGCGTAGCTCAGGTGATCGAACCTCTGACTCAGATTGGCAATCTGCGACGACTGTCAGATGACGAAGTACGCGAAGCTGCCCGAGTTATCCTTGATCGCCGAGTGACCCGGTTCTCTCAGTCAAATACTCTACCAGAGACTGGCGCTTCAGCAGACAATAAGGTTGAAGAGACGACAAACACAATCAACGAAGACTCAGTCCCGCTTCCGCCAGAAGCTCGCTAAGCATCGTGCGGAAAATAAATGTACGTCAGCCTTTCCAGGCTCACATCCGACGGCACGCCCCAAAGGCGTGCCGTTTGGCATTTAGGATCGTTCGAGAAATAACTGTCCGATATGAAGTGAGCGGCAAGGCGCTAGCCGCCGGTATGCTGCAGTCTTTATCACCGGCGGCTAGCGTTCAATGGCACTCGATTTGAGGGAGGGCGAGGCTCCTGCCGAGCCGTATGCCCAACGATATCCAATGTTTCTCGCGGCTCAGCAGGAGCTTCGCCCTCCCGATCGAAAGGCATGTTGTCCAAATCGAATACCATTGGGCTAGC
>JBBQSE010000644.1:0-3789 GCA_038214195.1 Planctomycetales bacterium | reverse complement strand
ATTCAAAGCACGCACGGCCTTCGTCGATTACATTGCCAAGATACCGTGAGACCAGACTCAGAAACCGATCGCTCTGGCCGCGATACAGCCAGACAATTGCCAATAGGTTCTGTTGCTGCTCGGGGCTGAAGTCGAAGATCTTGCGCGTGACTTTGCGATAGACGTTTCGAGCATCCAGCATCAGCACTTTGTCGCGTAGTTTCTTTGGCTTGTCGCGATTCAGAAACCACAATTCGCACGGCACGGGTCGGGTGTAGAAGAAGTTCGATCGAATGGCGATCATGATTTCCACGTCGCCGGTCTCGATCAGCTTCTGACGCACCTTCGCTTCGTCTCGCCCGGCACTGGACGCCTGCGACGACATCACAAATCCGGCTCGGCCTTTTTCGCTGAGGTAGCTCCAGAAGTAACTGATCCAGACGTAGTTGCCGTTGGACACCTTGTCGCGATTGTTGACGCCCGGCAGACCAAACGGCAGCCTCGGATCATTCTTGACTTTGTCCGCATCAATTTCGTCCACGTTGAACGGCGGATTGGCCATCACATATTGGACCTTGCCCAGCAACTCGTGCGGATCTTCGTAGTAGGTGATCGCTTTCTGAATGTTGCCTTCCAGCCCATGCACGGCCAGATTCATCTTAGCCAGCCGGATCGTTGTCGCGTTCTTTTCCAGTCCCAGAAAGGTCAGCAGCGACGTTGGATTCTTGCCTCGTCGTTCAACGGTTCGGGCCGACTGGACGAACATTCCGGCTGAGCCGCATGCCGGATCGAGCACGATCCCAAGCATTGGTTCGATCACTTCAGAAATCAGTGAGACCAGCGAGATCGGCGTGAAGAATTCGCCATCGTCATGGGCTTTCTGGTCCGCAAACTGCGTCAGGAAGTATTCGTAAATGCGACCGAACACGTCGCCGGAAACGCGCTTCAATTCGTCCGGGTTCAGCGTCCGCAGCAACTGCCCCAGAACTTCGTTGTCCAGTTCCTGATAATCGCTCTTCGGCTGTACGCATGCCGCAGAAACACCAGCCCCATCACCGGCAGAAAGTACTCGTTGCTCGCATAGTTCGAATTGGCTCGCAGCGTATCCGCCGCACCCCACAGCCGCTTTTCGATGGCTTCGATGTGTTCCAGTTGTGCCATATCAATTCATGTTTCCTGAAAACTGTCGTGGAGTGTGTCACTTACCCTTCCGAGGCGTCGCCGGTGGCACTTGAATCGCGATGCCAGCAGGAACCGATCCAATTCCGTCATTCGCCTGGTCCTTTGGGTGAGTGACAACGGGCGTACTCTATCAAAGTCCGCACACCAGAACAGCATTCGAAACATTGCAGCCTCTGTTGAAAGCGAAACGAGGGCATTCAGCCACCGGGGACACACCACTTTCCAGGAACAAAGTAATGTCCAACATAAACACGGGATACGATGAGCGTCAGTCAGCCGGGAGCATCCGGAGCCGACACAACAGAGTCGTTGCCGGTGCATCCTGTTCGGGGGCAAACTGTTTACGTGCCTGACTATCCGACAAAGCAGTCACAAACCCCGTCGTTGAAGCTGTGATGATCGACACCAACCATCAACAGGGAATCTCGTTTGCTCGCAATGGCACTGTCATTCGGGAGATTGGCCCAGCATCGGAGTCCGCTCCGTGAACATGATGTTAAAGCCGCACTTGAGAGGGACGTGCAGAAATTCGGCCGTACTACAACGTTTGTGCAGGTGGGTGTGGCGAGATACTGGTCCAGGATCCGGGGAGCACTACAATTGACCGGTCGCCGCAAGTGCTGGTATTGTCTGTGTTTATGCCATTGATAGCTGATTCGACATGCCTGCCTCCTTGCCGGCAAAAAAATTTCCCGCAGACAGTCTGAGCGACATCTCGCAACCCTCATAATGGCTGATTTTAAGCGTTCACTGACATCTCACGTCTGGTGCCCGACGCTGGCCAGGCAGTGACGAGCTTGTCACAATTCAAAGTCTTCCCTAATTTAGGCCCGCCCTTCTGCTTCAGAGCCCTCCGATGATTGCGATTGCTTTTCTACTTACGTTCGTTTCGTTCCTTCAGCCGCCGGCAGGAGGAGATCTCGTCCAGTCCATTGAGCAACAACGCGGTGGACGGCACTGGATTGATCAGCCAACTGAGCCACCAAAAGTGCCGGACGAATCTTTGAAGTGTTTCGAAATTGAGCCCGGATTTCGGATCGAACTGATCGCTGCAGAACCTATCGTGAAAGACCCTGTCGCGATCGACTTCGATCAACAAGGACGCATGTTTGTTGCCGAGTACGGCGATTATCCAGTGGGTCCTGCAGATCCCCAATCGCCGCCTCTGTCGCAGATCGTACTTCTGGAAGATGAAGATGCTGACGGTCGCATGGACAAACGCACGGTCTTCGCGGACCACTTGAAGTTCTGTCACAGTCTGATGGCGTTCCAGGACGGAATTCTGGCCTGCACAGAAACCCAGATTCTGTACCTTGCCGACACCGATGGTGATCACATCGCCGATGTCCGGGAAGTCTGGTTCGATGGATTCACACCAGCTCATCCGCAGATGCAGATCGGCTGCCCGCGCTGGGGATTTGACAACTGGGTTTATCTGACATACGGCCACGGCAAAGTTCGCTGTACGCGGCCTGGTTTCGAAACAGTGGAACCAGTTGAGATCCCGCGCGTTGATTTTCGATTTCATCCCGAGACGATGCAGTTCGAGGCGATTTCCGGAGCTGGTCAGTTTGGCAACACGATCGACAACGATGGGCGTCGTTATTTCAGTTCGAATCGCAATCCGATCATGACGGACGTGCTGTCTCTGGAACAGGTAAGGCGTAATCCGTTTGCCGGGGTTTCTGTGGGCCATACTGATGTCGGACCCTCGGGAGAAAAGACGCAGGTCTTTCCACTCGTCACGATGAAGAGCAACTGGCTGGCTCACGCGGGAACTCATACGTCCGCCTGCGGAGTGACGGCGTATCGTGGTGGCCTGTTTGGCGAGGAATCGGACAACAGTGTGTTCGTCTGCGAACCGGTCGGGCACCTCGTCACCAGGTCCGTGATCGAGCCACTTGGCGGGACCGTGACGGCGCGTCGAGCCCGCGAGAAGGCGGATTTTCTGGCTTCTACCGATACCTGGTTTCGACCCGCAAGTCTCGCGACCGGACCGGACGGCGGCCTGTTCGTGGCGGACATGTATCGTCTGTGGGTCGAACATCCGAAATTCGTTCCTGACGACGTGGCGGCAAAGATGGACTGGCGTGCCGGAGAAGATCGCGGTCGCATTTGGCGGATCATGCCGACATCGCCCCTGACCGTGGAGAAATTCGCGGCTCCGGCTTCAACGGAAGACCTTGTGCAACTGTTGCATGACCACAACGGCTGGCGACGGATGCTCGGTCAGCGTCTGTTGGTCGAAGGAAAGCGAGTTGATGCGGAGCCGCGTCTGAGGGCGATGTTGAACGATGCGTCAGCCGATGGATTCGCTCATCTGCACGCACTGTGGACATTGGACGGATTGAAGCGACTTGCAGCAGCAGATCTGATCACGGCATCCAGCGATGCAAATGCCGTCGTTCGACGCGACGTCGCGAAACTCGTTCGTACGTACGCCGCTGATCAGCCGGAGTTACTTTCCGTCGCAGCCAAACTCTGCAGCGATTCTGATGGCGAAGTTCGGATGCAGGCCCTTCTTTCCACCGATGCCGGCACTGAAGAAGGCAAGGCAGCAGTCCTGGATGCGGTGCCTGGTTGCCTCGACGATCTCTGGTTGCGACGTGCGCTGTTGATTTCCGCTCC
>JBBQSE010000643.1:0-3831 GCA_038214195.1 Planctomycetales bacterium | reverse complement strand
AGACGTGTCTCAAGGACAACACGAAGGCTCGTGTCCTGACTCCGGATGGTTCGTTCCAGCCTCCCGCCAGTTCCCCTCCGCGTCCATTTCGCAGCCAGCTGGAATTCCAGCGCCGAGCCCGAGAAGCGGCCGAAAGCGCGTCCGAACGGAACAGGACGACGTTCGTTCCGGTGGAACCGAATCATTGAATCCTGTCACTCTGATTACAGTCCGTGTCGCGTTGACGTGCTACGCGATCGTGGTGACGCTGCTGCTGGCTGACTGTCGCGGGGCTCGGTGGCGATATGTGCTGCGACCGATATGGACAGTCGGCTGTGTGGCCTTTGTCGCCCATGTCGCCGCGGCGTTTCACTTTTCGCACCACTGGAGTCACGCCGACGCGGTGCGGAGTACGGCGGAACAAACAAAGGCACTCATCGGATGGGCTTTTGGGGAAGGGTTGTACTTCAGTTACATCTTCCTCCTGCTGTGGATCGCGGATGTTGCTTTTTGGTGGCTGCGTCCGGACCGCTACGAATCGCGTCCAAACTGGATGAACTACACAATTCACGGCTATCTGTTCTTCATTGCCTTCAACGGAGCGATCGTGTTTGAGTCCGGTGTAACACGCGGCGGTGGAATCATCGCAGTCGCGGTGTTTGCCTGTCTTGCATTTCGCCGCAGGAATACGCTGCGGTCAGAAATTCGCAGGAAGGACGAATCCTGAATCACTGATCGCGCGGATATCGACGGAATTCCCATCTGTTTGAACTCCGACGCCCGTGGTATAAGAATCGTTCCACTGTGCCTTTCGTCGTGCGAAATTCGAACGATAGCGAATGTCTTCGGGAGCCCTTTACCAAATGAGCAGCATCAACCCCTATACCGCACCTGAAGTTGAATCCAGGGCCGACCTGGGAAGCAGACAGTTTGCGTTGACCCATGACGGAATTCTTTGTCGAAACGGAGCGACACTTCCAATAATCTGCCTGATTACTGGAGCGACTTCCGGATTGGTGCCACACAAGATCAAGATCGTCAATTCTACTGTCCTCGGGAAATCTCTCCGAATCGTGTGTGGCATGATCATTGTCGCAGTATTGTTGATTCTGCTGCTTCCACAGCGACTGATTCCGGCGCATTTTTCTTCCGCATTTCCAAACGCTGCCCGCTCTGCATTGTGGATGCTGCCAGTTACATCTGCAATCTGGTTCCTTTCGTACGTTGGCGCCAGACGGTTTTCCGTCAATGTGTTTGTCCTGAAAAGTCGTGCTCGCTGGCGAGCATGGCCTATGATCGCGATGTTACTGATCATTGCCACCGCAGCCCTGAGTCCACTGGATTTTCCGGGATGGGATCTGTTAAGAATCGGAACCCCAGTCGTTGCAGCCATTGCCGGGTTAATCGTTCAGCCCATCATTGAACGGAAATACTTTCACGGAATGTTCCTTCGGGCGGCTCCACGAAACGATTCCACTGCGATGTTGACAGGCTTTTCAGAAGCATTCATACGCCAGTTTCAGCAAAGCGGCTACTCATTTCCGCAAGTCTAAAAGCCAACTGCCCACCACTGCTCCGCCATTGACGTAAATGCCGCGAACCTTTTCATCCGCGAGGCATCTCAACCACGGACTGGTTCCGTTCCGCCCAGGCCACTAACCTACGTCCCCGACGGTGGTGTAACAGTGCTTTGCTTTCCGATCGATCACACATCAACGGCCCCCTCATCCGGCCTATCGGCCACCTTCTCCCCCTTGCCAGGGGGAGAAGGGACATTGTGAACCCATGATCTTGCCCGGCTGTCTCTGGGCTTGGCTACATCCTATTCCCTACTCGCTCTTCCCTATTCACTATTCGCTATTCACTACTCCAACATGACCACAGAACTCCCGAAGACATACGAACCCGCTGCCGCTCAAACTCGCTGGGTTGAACACTGGCTGAGCATGGGCTACTGCAATGCTGATCCGACTCCAGGGAAGGAACAGCACACGATCATGATCCCGCTGCCAAACGTCACCGGCGCGCTGCACATGGGACATTGTCTGAACGGCACGGTGCAGGACTTGCTGACGCGCTGGCGCCGCATGCAGGGCAGGGTGGCGCTGTGGATGCCGGGCACCGATCACGCCGGCATTGCGACTCAGGCAGTAGTCGAACGCCGCATGTTGGAAGAAGAAGGCCTGACTCGCCACGACATCGGCCGCGAGGCACTGGTCGAACGTATCTGGACGTGGAAAAACGATTACGAAGCCCGCATCCTGAATCAGCTCAAACAAATCGGAGCCAGTTGCGACTGGCGTCGCGTCCGCTTCACGTTGGACGACGTCTGCAGCAAAGCCGTTCGCCGCACGTTTTTCAAGATGTTCTCCGACGGTCTGATTTATCGCGGAAAGCGACTCGTGAACTGGGATACGTATTTGCAGACGGCCGTGGCCGACGACGAGGTATTCTCCGAAGACATTGCCGGGCATTTCTGGACGATGAATTATCCGGTTGTGGAACGGCGAGCGGAGGGTGTTAGCCCTCCGAGTACGATTGCTGTGGAAGAACTCGGAGGGCTAACACCCTCCGCTCGCCAGAACGCAGACTGGATCCCGACCGGCCAGAAAATCAGCTTCTCAACAACTCGCCCGGAAACAATGCTCGGCGACACGGCAATTTGCGTCCATCCCACCGACGAACGTTACACCGAACTCATCGGCAAACACGTGATGATCCCGGTCAACGGTCGCGTCATTCCAATCATCGCCGACGCCTTACTGGCCGACAAGACGCTCGGGACAGGAGCGGTGAAAGTCACTCCGGCGCACGACCCGAACGACTACGCCTGCGGTCTGCGAAATAACCTGCCGATGATCAACATCCTGAATAACGACGGCACGCTCAACGAAGAAGGCGGTGAGTACGCTGGTCTCGATCGCTTCGAGGCCCGTAAGAAGATCGTGGCGAAGATGGAATCGCTCGGTCATCTGGAAAAGGTCGAAGACCGTGTCATCCCGATGAAATACAGCGACCGTTCCAAGACGCCGATTGAACCGTTCCTCAGCGATCAATGGTTCGTAAAAATGGACACTCTGGCCGAATCCGCAATTGATGCTGTCAAAGACGGTCGAGTCCGCTTCTTCCCGCAGCGATACGCGAATTCGTATCTGGATTGGCTGGGGGAAAAACGGGACTGGTGTATTAGTCGCCAGTTGTGGTGGGGGCATCGGATTCCGGTATGGACCAAGGTCTATGAAAGTGACGATGTTCGGGACAACCTCATAGTCGTTCAATTGGATCTATTAAATACCGTAGAGGAAGTCCCAGAAAACTGGACTGACGTCTTTGAAGACGAGGTTTGCCGAACTCTATCGATTGACACCATGAACTCCGCAATTGCTCCAGGCAAGAAGAACGGAGGAATGATACTTCGGAATCGTTTGGCGGAAGTCGTAAGCGTTGCCTTCGAAAGAATCCCTGGTGAGGATAAGTGGAATTGGAAGGACGTATGCCGAATCTGCGTCGCCGATGACAATCCTGACATCGAAGCAAAGCTTGAAGCTTGCGGTTTCGTTAAGGAAGAAGACGTTCTCGACACTTGGTTCAGTTCCGCCATCTGGCCACATGCCACGCTGGGCTGGCCGGATCTTGAACACAATCCACCAATGGTCTCCTCGTCCCCTCTCCCCCGCGCCGGGGGAGAGGGCCAGGGTGAGGGGGCTGCTTCATCGAAGCAGCGGCCGCTACAAGATGCGGCCGCCTCAGAAAAGGCCCCGCCACCGGCCGGCCGCCCCCCAAGACCCCCCCCCCGGGGGGAGAGGGCAACCAAGAGGGAAGAAGAGTTTTAACTAATAGTAACCCGCACAG
>JBBQSE010000642.1:0-3843 GCA_038214195.1 Planctomycetales bacterium | reverse complement strand
AGGCGAGCGGCAGGAAATGATTTACCATCGGCGAGTCATTGGGTCCCGCGGCCCCGTGCGACTGAAGCGCGCCAAAGGAAGCAGATCTGAGGACAGATCTGCCTACGTAGTCCGACCTGTCTCAGGTCGGATTCCCTCGGCGACGCGATATCTCTGGTAATCCTGTTTCTTCCGCTCGCCTTACAGCCTCAATCCGCTCCCGCCTGGACCCGTTTTCTTGCCCGTTCGTGCAGCTCGACCGGCACGAACTTTAGCAGCCGTTCCACAATCACGTCGGGCGTCACGCCCTGGCTGGCTGCGGCGAATGTGGTCATGATGCGATGACGGAGTACAGGCTTCGCGATTGCTTTGACGTCATCCGTCGTGACGTGAAATCGCCCCTGGAGCAAGGCATGCGCTCGCGCACCGAGAATCAGATTCTGTCCGGCCCGCGGCCCGGCACCCCAGGAAATTAGTTCTTTAATGAATGGCGGAGATTCACTTTCTCCAGGACGCGTCGCACGCACAAGGTCTCGAGCGTATACGAAAATGTACTCCGCGCACGGAACGCGGCGGACGACTTCCTGCAGTGCCTGGATTTGGCGGCCGGTCAGAATCGCCGTGACTTCCGGCTTGTCGGTGCCTGTCGTCTGCTTCAGGATTCGCAGTTCCTCGGCGGCGGTTGGATACTTAACGATCACGTTGAACATGAACCGGTCCAGCTGTGCCTCTGGCAGCGGATAGGTGCCTTCCTGCTCAATCGGGTTCTGAGTTGCCAGAGTGAAAAACGGATCCGGCAGGTCGTACGTGTGGGAACCGACCGTGCAGTGACGTTCCTGCATCGCTTCAAGCAGCGCGGCTTGTGTCTTCGGCGGCGTGCGGTTGATTTCGTCCGCCAGCAGCACGTTGGTGAACAGCGGGCCCTGGATAAACTGAAACACGCGGCGACCGGTTTCCGGATCATCCTGCAGAACATCAGTACCCGTGATGTCGGATGGCATCAGATCGGGCGTAAACTGAATGCGTCGAAACGACAACTGCAAAATGCTGGCGATTGTGCTGCACAACAGCGTTTTTGCCAGTCCTGGCACTCCGACCAGCAAGCAATGGCCGCGACAGAACATGGCAATCAGCAGCTGATCGACGACTTCGTCCTGGCCAATGACGATCTTACTGATCTCCTGACGCATTCGCTGGTAGGCGGTTGTAAGTCCTCGAATTGCCTGTTCTTCGAGCGCTGTGGGTGCAACCGGAGTGCGATCGTTGGTACTCTGTTCAGATTCTGACATGTCGGGACGGGCACTGTTGGAGAGTGGACACGGAATTCAGCTGTGTCTGAGAATTTGAACGCACAGTCCAACGAAATGAAAGCGGGCTGTGAAACTTTCGTGGCGACTGACAGAAAGCGGGAGCGAATCATGAGCGACGTCAAATACCTGATCTTTGATATCGAGACTGTGGGCGATGGCGATCTGATTCGCAAAGTCCGCTATCCGGACGAAGATCTGACGCCTCGCGAGGCTGTGGATCGCTACCGTCGGCAGTTGCTGGAAGACACCGGCAAGGACGTCCTGCCGCTGACCTTTGTGCTGCCGGTTTCAGTCGCGATCGCCAAAGTCGCTGCCGATTTTCGGCTGCTGGAACTCATCGTGCTGGACAGTCCCGAATTTCGTCCTCAGGAAATTGTCCGTCGCTTCTGGCAGGGATGGCAGCACTATCAACGACCGACTTTAGTCACGTTCAATGGCCGGGGCTACGACGTGCCGGTTCTGGAGATGGCGGCGTTTCGATTTGGACTCAGCATCCCGGCCTGGTTTAATGTCGATTCCCGCGCGTTTGAACAGTCCAGAAATCGCTACAACCATGATGCTCATCTGGACCTTCAGGAACAGCTGACTAACTTCGGCTCCTTTCGCATGAGCGGCGGACTGAATTTGCTGGCGACTCTGATTGACAAGCCTGGCAAGTCAGGGATAGATGGATCGCAGGTGCAGGATCTGTACAACGAAGGTCATGTCGATCAAATTAACGACTACTGCCGATGCGATGTGCTGGATACGTATTTCGTGTTCCTCCGCAGCCGCGTGCTGCTGGGAAAACTCACGCTGCAGGAAGAACAGTCGCTGACCGAGATGGCTCGTGATCTCTTGTCAGAGCAGGCGGAAAATCATCCCGCGTATGAGCACTATTTGAGGACCTGGGACGTTCGTCTGCAACAAAAGATGGATGCTCTACAGGCAATCGGAGTACGGCCGGAGCAAGCCGTGGCCGAGTCTGGCGCAGCAGTCGTGCAGGCCGAAGAATCATGACCGGGGCTTTTCGCGGCAGTTCGTCAATTCACGAGCTGACGATTTGCCCACTGTAGGACGGGCACTTCTGCCCGTCACGTTCGGCGACGGGCAGTAGTCCCCGTCCTACGGTAGATTTATTTCTGCCGCTCAAGTCATTCGTCTCAGGGAAGATCTGAGCCGCCCTTTTGGCCTGCAACAGGCACCGCCCCCAACGGAACCGCAGTATCAAGCCGAGAAGCAGCATCAAAGAGCCCGCTTGTATCACCGCTTGCACCGCGGGTTTGCAGTTCATCCAGAACGTCCGTCAAAGATCGTGGCGTCCCCGAGGCAAATCCTTCGAGCAGTGCTTTGAACGAATCTACCGGAAGAGAGAGTTTCGCTTTGTGAAAGACTCCGGTCACAATGGGATTGGACGGATACATCCCCATCATATTGAATTCGCCAAAGCGAACATGGGCGGCGACAACAGGTGTCTGCACAGCAGACGAAGGGTCACAGGTCTCCAGAAGTTGAAACTCCGTCCGAGCATTTGAGGTGGCAAACACGGCAAGTTTTGGACTGCTGGCGGTCGATTCCGGAAGCAGATGCAGGAAGACCAGTTCGAATTCCTGAGTCGGCACGGAGGATCCCGATTTCTGCAATTCGTATTTAAACGCCAGCACCAATGTGCGGGCTTTGGCAGGTTCGAGTTCGGACTTCTGATTCCAATAGACACCCAGCGTTCGAAACTCTTTGATCGATCTTGTGATCATGGCCTCTGGGTCCGTGCTCCGCTCGGGACTGGCCAATGACACGAATCCAGCACGAACCTGCGGCCCAAAGAACAATTCACCCTTTGCATTCTGGTAATAGACGGCTTGAATCGTCATTTGATGAGACGAAAGATAGCTTTCAATGGCACCGCGAGTGACTCTCGGCAGCGTTGATACTGCCGCTGGGTCAATCTGGAGGTTCAGAGCAAACGCAATCTGCCTTCCCAGCGGTCGCTCACTTCCTTCGACAGGTTCTACAAGCGGCTGAACGATTTCGAGGCCAGTCGGGAACATATCGCAAGACATTTCAGCGCCAGCCCGACGAAATTCCCGCCCCAATTCCTGAAGAGTCCATGGAATCGACCTAAGAACAGGAATGTCTTTTGGCTGGGGAACATTTGAAGTGACGCCAGTCATCAGGAGCGAAGAGGCGTCCAGCCGCGACCGATCGGGAGCCATATATTCAGTGAAATGCCCTGTCAGCGCGGTCCCGGAGTTTCCTGAGTTCACACGTCGTGGCTGAGACATCATTTGCGAAGCCAGAACGACAACAATGACTACGATACTGCCAAGGCTCAGCGAAGCCAGCACCCATTTTGACTGCATATCAACCTCTATCCTGCTGGAATCTCGATGCGTTCCTGCGAAATTGATGTTATCGAATAATTCGACGGTCGCAGGTTTGCCCACCGCAGAACAATTGTCCTCAATTGTTCCTTCACTTGATGACCCACAGTTCTATAAAACTTACGGTGCAAAGATTGTACTGGTTCGACTGGCTTACGTTCGACCCCAATGGCCTTGTGCCATTGGTGAAGATG
>JBBQSE010000641.1:0-3871 GCA_038214195.1 Planctomycetales bacterium | reverse complement strand
GGATCCCATGCCCCAGGACGCCTCGGAAAAAGAAGCCTCAGCGACCCCGCCGAACACAGTTCCGCCGACGCAGCCGAACGACACACAGCATTCCGCTGCAACTACCCCCGAAGTGGATTCGCCGGTGTTTGCTGCCACTTCGCCGGTTGAGGAAACTCCTGCGACTCCACTTGCAGATTCTCCCGCCCCGCCGGTCGCCGCTCCCGTCGTCCCGGTCGCGGAATCACCGTCGGCACCTGTTCCGGCCGCCGCAGTTCCGGTGGCGGAAACGCCGGCAGCCGCTGAATCAGCCGTTATGGCGGAAGCTCAGGCGGCGATGGATGCGGAAGGAAATGCTGTTTCACGCGTCCGCGAAAAGATGGCATCGGCTTCAGAAGGTTCTGCGTCCGATGCTGCCAACGGTTCTGAACAAGCTCCACAGTCACAGGGACACCGACCTGCTGCCGTCGAGATTCCGTCGGCCGACGAACTGGACGTTACACTCGAAGCAGAAATCTCAGCGGCGTTGACGAGCAATGCCGGTGCAATGCCGGAAGCGGTGGTGGTTGAGGGAAGCGAAACCTACGCCGAGGACAAAGAATCAAAATCTGTCGGACAGGGCTCAAAGGTTCGCGGTACCGTCCAGGCCATTCATGGCGGCGAAGTATTTCTGGACGCCGGACTCCGACACAACGTCGTGCTCTCACTGACTCAGTTCCCCGATGACAAGCATCCCAACGTCGGCGACCAGTTGGACGTGATCATCGATTCCAAAGACGCTGATGGACTGATCAAGGGACGAATTCCCCGTGGTCGGCACAAAGCCGGTGGAAACTGGGATTCCCTGGCCGTGGGACAGGTTGTCGATTGCCATGTCACAGCGGTCAACAAGGGCGGTCTGCAGGTCACCGTCAGCAATCTGAGAGGCTTCCTGCCCGCAAGTCAGGTTGAACTGGGTTTTGCCGGAAATCTGGAAGGATACGTCGGGCAAAAAATTACAGTCCAGGTAACCGAAGTGAACGCGAAAAAACGCAACCTGGTCGTCAGTCGCCGGGCCTTGCTGCAGGCGGAACGCGCGGAAGGAGAGGGCGAATTCTGGGCAAGTGTCGCAGTCGGACAGGATTATAATGGCACAGTGAAGACGCTGAAGGATTACGGTGCGTTCATCTGCATCGGCCCCGTCGATGGCTTCCTGCACATTGGGGAAATCAGCTGGACTCGCATCAATCATCCGAAAGATGTTCTGACGGAAGGACAGCAGGTTGACGTAAAAGTCCTCAAGCTGGACCCGGAAAAGAAACGCATCAGCCTGGGAATGAAGCAACTCGCTCAGAATCCATGGAGCACTGCCAATGAACGTTATGTGGCGGAACGTACTGTCACCGGTACCGTGACGCGGATCACGGAATTTGGCGCGTTCATCGAACTGGAGCCAGGGCTGGAAGGCATGGTGCATATCAGCGAGCTGGCGTGGCGTCGAGTCGGCAGTGTTGGAGAAGTCCTCAAGGTCGGTGAGACTCACGATTTTCAGGTGGTTGAAGTTGATACGAAACGCAAGCGTGTTTCGCTTTCACTCAAGGCGCTGGAAAAACGTCCTGAACCGCCGCAGTCCGACCGAAGTCACGCACACCATGAACCAGAGGCACCGCCGGAGCCCAAACGACCCCGCAATGAAAATCTGCGGGGCGGCACAGGCAAAACTGGCGGAGGTGGGTTGTTCGGCAATCCGTCGGACTTCACAGGATAGGTTCCACACCCCTGCGAGATTCTGCCAGTGGCCGACCTGAACCTCAATGACTTCGAGATCGGGCGAGAAATTCACGCGTATCCGCAACGTCGCGTTCTTGAAGCGGTTTGCCGAAAGAGCGGTGCCCCTGTTCGGATGATAGCGTTCTCCGCCGAGGTTTGTCTGCGCCCCGAGTTTCGTCGCGCGGTCAAAATGGATCGCGCAATGCTGTCGATGCTTCAGCATCAGTCGATCATCCGTTTTCTGGGTTACGGCGAGTCCAGTGGCTCCTTGTTCTTGTGTACGGCTGCCACCAATTCCTCCCCCTTGACGGAACAAATGGCCGCCGGACGCCGATTCTCTTCGGAAGATACCGTTGAGATCGGTTGGCAGGTCTGTTCAGCGCTGCAGCAGGCACATAATCTGGGACTGGCTCACGGAGGCCTTTCGGTCGACTCGGTGTTGCTGTCCGGCAATCTGCAGGTGACAGTCGTGGATTTTGGAGTTGCCAGATGGCTGCGGGCTGCGGCTGAAGCGGAACATTCGATCGCATCCGGTCCGGCTTTGATCACCATCACCGCACTCGCGTCGCGTGAAGACGTTGAGCAGGATTTGCGAGATCTGTCGGGCGTGTTGGCTCAGATTCTGGCGACCTGCGGCGACACCGACGAAGCGGACGCAGGTAAAACTTCGATGAAGACGCTGATGCAGCGACTGCTTGATCGCTTCGCCGTTTCCGCAGATCCAGCACAACGTCCAGTGACTGCGCGCGAATTTCAGGGACGTCTTGGCGAGATCCTGATCGGAACGGGTGATGATTCCATGCCGCTGGTTGATCATCGCAACGCGGAGGCAACCTCACGACGTTCAATCGTTATGGAGCTGTTCGAACCCGCCAGTTCCTCTCCACAAACCGATGGGCCCGGAGGTCGATCGGCAACTTCTGCCTGGCGCAAGCAGTTTCTGCCGATCGCGGTGATCATTGTGATGGTCATAATCCTGCTCTTGCTTGCCGGTTATTTCCGCTGAGCGGCGGAAGCAGCCGATCATCTAAATTGACACTCGTCAGAATGTGATCAGCTTCGAAACTTGAGTCAATTTCGAGTTTTCGCAAACGCGATTCGCGCGTACCCTCTGCGGTTCTCCCCCACGACAGTAGTTCTCGTCGGCATTCGTTCGACCCCCGTCGTGTCCTCAAAATGTTTCAGTCTGTCCGAGGAAATCCGTATGAGACTCCGCATCAGAACTCTGCTTCTGACGGTCGCCATGCTGTGTGCCATGACTTCGACCGCCAGTGCCTGTATTTATGTGCCAATCCTTGAACCGTTTCGCTGGTTGTTCGGCTGTGGTAACTGCGGCTACGGCGGTTGTGGCGGTTACGGCTACAACGGTTGTGGCTACGGTGGCTACGGCTACGGCGGATATGGTGGCTATGGCTACGCTGGTTATCGTGGAGGCGGCTATGCCGGTGGCAGCTACGCAGCCAGCAGTTACAACGCTGGTGGCCATGGCGCAGGTGGCTATGGTCCCGTCGGCTACGTTGGTGGCTACCCTGGTTGTCCGATCGTAGACGGCGTCACCAGCAGCATTGGTAGCTTGCTCGGCTTTGGATGCCTCACTATTCGCCAGGGACTGGGGTGCTGCCCCGGTGGCTGTTACCAGCCCCTATTTCCCGGTCTGCTCTCGCCATGCGGACCACCGGCTCCCATTTGCACGTCGATGGTGGCACCGTATTACCCAATGGCTCCCCCGCCAGTTGCTCAATATCAAATGCCGATGATGAATTCCGGCTGCGACAGTTGTGGTGGTGCCGGTATGGAAACCATGATGCCTGCCGCATATCCACAGATGCCCTCCGATACTGGCTGTTGTGGATCGACATCCGGTTATCAACAGTCTGGTCAGCCGTCGATTGTGCCGACCGTCCCGCAGAGCACAATGATGATGTCACCGGGATCGATGACAACACGTCAGCGCGCCTACGCGGCCAATTCGTCATTCCAAAACGCCCGGCAATACCCACCGTATACGCAATACCCTCAGCCAGCATGGCAAGGTTCGATGTCCGCACCTGCTGGATTTCGCCAGCCCATGCCGGTCACGTCGGCCTGGAGCAACCCGCAGTTTCACCAACAGCAATCGTACACAATGAACGGCAGCCGATAT
>JBBQSE010000640.1:0-3891 GCA_038214195.1 Planctomycetales bacterium | reverse complement strand
AGCATCAGGTTCATGTTTTGAATCGCCACGCCGCTCGCGCCTTTGATCAGGTTGTCGATTGCCGCAAAGATGACGAGCTGGTCGCGGTTGAATCGGACAGTGATGTCACAGAAGTTGGTGAGGGAGACGTCTTTCGTCGTCGGGATGTGATCGACGACTCGAATGAACGGCTGACCCGCGTAGAAGCGGCGATAAACTTCCAGCAGTTGAGCCTGCGTGTGCTGTCCCGTCAGACGCGGGTAGATCGAACAGAAGATGCCTCGATCCATGGGCATGAGATGGGGATTGAAGGCAACCTGCACACCGGCGCCGCCGATGTCGCTGAGGACCTGCTCGATCTCCGGAGTGTGGCGATGCTTGCCGATACTGTAGGCCGTGACTGATTCGTTGCATTCCGAGAACAGATTGGACAGCTTTAGAGTTCGCCCCGCTCCACTGATACCGCTCTTGGCGTCGATGATGATGCCGGTTGGTTCGATCAGCTTTTCTGCCAGCAACGGTGCCAGAGCGAGAATGGAAGTGCTGGTATAGCAGCCAGGGTTAGCAACCAGCTCGGCGGATGGAATCCTGTCGGCATAGATTTCCGGCAGGCCATAGACTGTGGAGCTCAGTCGGGTTGGATCGGTATGAACATGCTCATACCATTTTTCGTAGACACCGGGATCTTTCAGGCGATAGTCAGCACTGAGATCGACGACTCGGCAGCCGGCATCGAGCAATTGCGGCACGGCTTCCATACTGGCGGTGTGTGGCAGGCAGCAGAACGCGATGTCACACAATTTACCAGCTTGTTCGGGCGTGAGTGCCGTGCAACGCAGGTCGAAGAGCCCGGTGAGCGACGGATGAACTTCGCTGATGTGCGGGTTGGTATCCTGGCGAGTTGTCGCGGCCACAACTTCCGCCTGCGGATGACGAGCCAGAATTTTCAACAGTTCCAGTGCCGTGTAGCCAGTCGCGCCAAGAATCGCAATGCGTGCCATGAATTCTGCCAGATCGGATGTAGTTGAACGGATGCAAAGGCACAGGAATTATAGACCCCGACAACGATGGCTCAACGCTGCTCATTCCAATGCGACACGGTTTCTGTGGATTTGGATCGCATCAACGTAGTGGAATTCGCCAGAAATCCTTTCGCCACCTTGCCAACTCACTTCCCAGAAATCTTTTTGCTGGCTCGGCATTGAGCTGGCATTCCTGGCGAAGTCCACTACGGGATTTCCAGCTACCTTAGACCGTTGACAATCTTCATGGTTTCCAGTGAGACGGTGATGACACGTTGCAGGAGTACGAGCGGGTAGATGGCAGCGCGGATAGTCTGAAAGTCTACTCGGATTTGGAGTCATCAGGAACCGATGCGATCCAATGGTGGTCGTCGCCTGTCACGAATCCTGGTAGGCTGGCGTTTCGGCTGGAAGTTTGCGATGGTTAGCACCGGGTCGATCGCTGGTCTCGCTTGTATTCGACAACGGACCGGCCGAGTTCAGTCACAGGCTGTGTCGATTCTCCGAGGAAACAATGCCCCCAAAGCCAAAAAAGCCAACCTGGTCGCAACTGAGCAAGGTATTGAATCGATGCGAGTCGCAAGATCTCGTCGAACTGATCAGGGATCTTTATGACACATCACCCGAGAACCGGCTTTTCCTGCAGACGAAGGTTCTGGGTTCCACAGACATTGAAAGCGCTCTGCAGCCATATCGCGAGAGAATTGTTCGTCAGTTTTTCCCAAGTCGCGGCTATGGCAAGCTGGATCTTATGGCGGCTTGAGCGGCGATCAGAGAATTCAAGAAGGCAACGGGCAGCGTCGCAGGCACGATTGAGCTGATGTTGACGTACGTTGAAAATGGAACTTCGTTTACTCTGCAGTATGGCGATATTACGTCGGCGTTCTATTCAAGTCTGACATCCGTTTACGGCGAAATGGCAGACCTCCTTTATAGCGAAGGGCGAGAGCTTTATCTTCGATTCCGCCAACGAATTCAAAAGCTCGCCGACTACTCAGGCAGAATCGGATGGGGCTACGGCGACTTCCTGAGCGAACGGGCTTTTGAACTGGACGGGGAATTGCTGGAAGCATCCGATGACAAATGACTCGGTTTCTTGTGAGGGCCCTCGAGCGTGCAATCGGATACGATGGAGTGGTTCTAGACGCTCCGCTTCCGATTCGACTGTTCCGCAACACAATTCGTGAACCTGGCGAGATGTATATTGCTCCGGGCAGTGACTGCCGAAATTCTCAAATCAAAGTCTTTTTGCCGATGTCTCTAATGCTCAGGTTTCGTGCATTTCGTCAGGAGCAAGTGCATCCAGCTTCTCGGGTTCAGTACCTTCGGAAAAATCAATGCGAGCGTACACATCGGACAGCTTAATTTGACATGAGATCGAATCAAGAACGAGGATGTCTTCAAGAGTACGGTAATCTCTCAGGGCCCACTCGCCGTCGGCGTTGATGGCGAATTTTTCGACCATCACATGGTCCTGGCAAATCAGCACGTATTCTCGCAGAGACGGAATGTTTCGATAGTGCTCAAACTTCCTGCCGCGATCCCATAACTCGGTCGATGGAGACAGCACTTCCACGATGACTTTTGGGTTCACGAATGTATCAACGTGGTTGTCTTCAAATCGCGGCTCGTCGCAGGTCGCGACGACGTCGGGGTAGGTGTAAAGGCCCGTGGCGTTGACCTTGACTCGCATGTCGGATTGGTAGACTTCGCACTTGCGATCCTTGAATTGTCGATGCAACTCTCCAAAGACGTTGCCAGCAATTAGATTGTGCTTCCGGCTGGCACCGACCATGGCGAACATTTCACCGCGATAGAACTCGCTGCGAAACTGAGCCGCACGTTCGATGGCGAGGTATTGTTCAGCAGTAAGGCGAGATTTCGGAATTGTTGACATGGCTGTGCTTTTGAAAAATGGTGTACCGACACTTTGCTGTGCTCTACGCGGCCATGAGTGAGATGAAACCGTCCCAACCTATTTTACAAGCGACTGCCGAAATTCCCGAATCAGTGCTGTTTCGCCGAGGTCGAAGCGTTTTGCCAGAAGGGAATCGATTGTGGCAGACGTCAGGCCGGGAAGGGCATGGCTGGAATTCGTTGGTTCGTACTGACCGTTCCGAAGCATGCTCATTTCCAACCGTTCGCCGTCGTGACGCCAGACTTCCGGGACGCCCATTGCGGCGAAGAGTTTCAGTTTGCGAATGGCGGAGGAAGTGATCTCGACTTCGATGACCAAATCTGGAGGCGGATCAATCGTCAGGTCGATTTCTTCCTTTGGACGAATTAGTTCTGCGTGTTCAATATAGTAGGACTCATCGGCTTCAAATGCCTTCTGCAAATCTTTCCGCTTGAAGGTTGTCGAAGCCACGCTCTGAACTTCGATGCAATGGACTTCCGTGTATATTTCGACAAAGCGACCAATCAGGCGGCCGATGTTTTCGTGTTGTCGTCGAGGGCTCATCAGTTCCAGAACTCCTTCGTCAAATGTCATGCGTGGAACGCTGCCGCGACGTTGTTCGGCCAATTCCACAAAGGTGTCCCAGCGGATGTTTTCCATCACCGTGCGGGTTTCAGCGGAAATCAGTGTTTGCATCAGTTTATGCCTTTTGAGGACAGGAATGTCGTGGGGTGATTCTACCAGGTTTGGGCTGGATCATCTATCATAATCGCGAATCCGGCGTTGGCTTTGCAAAACGCATTTGCCCCGTCATTATACTCCGTCTTCCCACCTCTTTATCACCTAAACTCGGTACTCGAACCATGGCAAATGTCGCATCTCTCGCTTCCGCCGCACTCACCGCAGGCAACGGTATTCTTCGATTGGCTCCGACGTGGGTACCTCGCTCGTTCCTTCAGCCTGGACGTCGCCTGAAGCTGCATCCGGACGATT
>JBBQSE010000639.1:0-3902 GCA_038214195.1 Planctomycetales bacterium | reverse complement strand
GAGAACTCCGCCGCGTCTGTGCGCAGCCGGAGAGAAAAAAACAAAAATTTTGGCGAATAGCGGCGAGCACAAAGTCGCTTGTCAGTTGGGGAGTGCTGCATGGAGGAATCTGGAACGCATGTTGCGAAGCACCTGAATGAGTTTCGACCGGTCCTGTTGACACTGGCGGAGGCGATGATTTCCGCCAATCTACGAGGAGTTCTGGAAGCTTCTGACCTTGTGCAGCAGACGCTTCTGGAGGCTCATTGCAACGCCGAGCAGTTGGCAGTCATGAATAAGGGTGCATTCTTCTCATGGCTGCGAAGTGCCCTGAATCACAATCTGTTGGACGCCGTCAAGCATCTGAAGGCTCAAAAGAACGATGTCCGAAGGCGAGTTCGTGCATCGGACCTCGAAGCATCGTTTCTTCGACTTGAACAGATTCTGATTGCGGACGAAACGTCGCCCAGCGATGTCGTACAACGGAATGAGCAAATCTGCATCATGCTTGCCGCACTGCAAACACTGCCGGAAAATCAACGAAGAGCCGTCATTCTGAAACATCTTAACGGACAATCGTTGAAGGAAATTGCAGAGATTCTTGGCCTGTCGGAACCAGCGACGGCTGGTGTTCTGCATAGAGGCAGGCAGCGACTGGCGAAATGCCTTGAGGAACAATGCGATGACTGACAGCAATGCATTGAATCATGAAGATGAAACGCCGACAGATGAGATGTTGGCAGAACTGGAAAGGTTGGCTGAGAGTCGCAAATCGTCGCCGCACACCGTCACACAGCAGGAGTCCTATCGCAGTGATTCTGCCACATATTTTGAACATCAACGTCTTTACAAATTAGTGGACCAACTCACGTGGCCCATTCGCTTAGCATTACACACTGACGAAGCACCTCCGATTCTGTCCGAGTATGACGCACTCGAAGAAGTCGGTCGCGGCGGAATGGGAATTGTCTACCGAAGCACCCATAAAAGAATGCAGCGAGTCGATGCCATCAAAGTGATTCGACCTGATTGTCTGACGGGGGTTTCGTCAGACGCTGTCAAACTGATGCAGCATCGCTTTGAGCGGGAGTTGCGACTTGCAGCCTACGTCGCCCATGAACACATCGTGCCTGTTTATCAGGTCGGCGACATCGACGGGCGCCCCTGGTTTTCGATGCAGTTTGTTCAAGGGACGACGCTGCTACAACTCAGCAAGTCGCAGGTTTCAGTCCCCGAGCTCATTGCAGGCTACATCGAAAAAATCGCACGGGCCGTCAACGCAGTTCATCGCCATGGAATTCTTCACGGTGACATCAAGCCACACAATATTCTGATTGAAACAGAAACCGATCGTCCACTGCTCAGCGATTTCGGGCTTGCGGAGTTTGTGACCTACGACGTGAACACGGCCTCAACTGGTGTGGGGGGAACTCTTGCCTATATGGCACCTGAACTGGTACAGGCCGCGATGCGAAACGCATCGCCGGATGAAATTGCTTCGAACAGGTCAGTATCTTCAGACGTCTATTCACTGGGAGCGACGCTATGGGCCGCGTTGACGGGGCATTCGCCACGCTTTGGTAATCATTCATCCCAACAGCAGTTGACCGATGCTGTGACCATGAAGCTCCGCCTTGCGGATGATTTTCCCGGCAAGCTGCCAGTGCAGTTGCTCCGGATATGCCAGAAGTCGATGGCAGAGGATCCCTCAGCCCGACATGCATCAGCAAAGGAATTTGCCGATGATATTGCCGCATGGTTGAACCGACCTCGCTGGAATCGTTTCTTTCCTGGACTTCGACACTTATTGTGGATGGTAGTCGCGCCGCTGTTGTTCGCCAACGGCGCGGTCGTATGGCTGCTGCTGCATGTTCGTGCCTCCGAACCATGGGTCTGGCTGGCAATCTTTCTTGGATATGTTCCCTTGTTCGCCACATTCGGAGCGAGCCAGCAATCCAATCGTTCGTCCGAATCAGCCCGTCGAGAGTTGTGGTCGATCTGGATCGGGCACGCCGTAGGATCTCTCGCCTGTCTAACGAGTCTGCGTATTCTGTTTCATCCGGATCCTTATCGTTCGATTGCGACTTTCTATCCCTGTTGGGCCGTCATTACTTCAGTTGCCTTTTTTGCCAAAGGCGGCAACTTCTGGACAGTCTATCGCTGGATTGGTGGTGCATGGTCCGTCGTCGCTGTACTACTCGCATTCATGCCGACGTTCAGCCCGATCGCCTTTGGAGTCTTTGCCGCCCTCACGTGCATCATGACTGCACTTGGTGATCGCGAATTTTGGGATGCGTAATCACCGTTCGCTCGACACGAAAACTTACGTTTGTCAAATAAGACTGGCGATTCGGCGAGGACTCGAGTTGCTGCCGACGCTCAACGAACAGAATAGGCTTCAATCAGTGTCTCATTCAGTTTCTGCTTCAGCGTTCGCCAGTCCATGTCCAAGCGTTTGGCGGCACGACCGTAATGCTGACCTTCTGCAGCGTAGACCATCGAAACATAGTGTTCGATGAGCTCTTCTAGAGTGAAGCGTCCCTCTTCGACTGCACGAGCCAGTCGATCGTGCGCCGATGCTCCCACGGCGATGCGACTTTGCATGGCAGGCGTATAGGATTTCCGGATCATGACATTGCGGACACATTGTTCCAGTTCACGAATGTTCCCCGGCCAGCCGTAGTTCGGCCCCATTTGCTCGCCGATCCAGTCGACCGTCTCCCGCGCCAAGGCGTGTGACTCTTCAGGCAAGTCGGTCAGTACTCGCCGAGCCATGAATTCTGCGAGGTGCTCCAGATCGCCAGGGCAGTCAGCGATCTGTTCACGCATCGTAGGAGTTTGAATCATGTCCGCACACAGGCGGTAATACAGGTCCTCTCGAAATCTGCCAGCGGCCATCTCCTGTGACAGGTCACGATTTGTTGCGGCGACGAACTTGCCCTTAAATTTCCTCTCCTCAGTCTCCCCGACTCGCGAAAAAGTACCGGACTGCAGAACTCGCAGCAATTTCACCTGAATGGAAAGATCCAGTTCACCAATCTCATCCAGAAACACGGTCCCCTGTTCGCCAGCAACTTCCAGCCAACCTTCGCGATCGGCAATGGCCCCGGTGAAGGCCCCCTTTCTGTGGCCAAATAACTCGGATTCAATCAACGTTGGCGAGAGAGCTGACAGGTTGACGGTATACAGTGACGAATTCACATCCACTTTAAAGCGGGTTGTGCTCATATCGAATTTGATGTACCTCGACATACCGATCGCCTGTGCGACTAGTTCCTTTCCGGTGCCGGAGCTCCCGGTGATCAATGTCGGAATGTCTCCCATGGTCTTGTAAACAGCTCGCGCGTAGCGGCTCATGTCATGAGTGAAGATCGATTTCCAGACGTCGGCGCGCAGACGAGCAATCGGCATCGAGCGTCCGATGATACATTCGAAGATATGATTGAACGCACGCTGGATCTGAAAGAATACCGCAAAGCAGTGTGCAGCTTCGATGTGCGCAGGAAGCGGAAATCCAGAGAGTTGAAGATACCAGTTGAAGTCCCGCTGAAAGTCGTTCCACGCTGCAGAACTCTGCGCAGACTTTGCGAGTTTTGCAGGTGTGGTTGCCACATTGTCCAGATAGGACATGTGGCGGTTGTAAAGCAGGTACAGCGCCATGTCGTGATAGATGCGAAGCTCGCGCTCCGTGGGAGTCATTCCAACCAGCAAACTTGAACGCATCTTCTCCGACAGCAGCTCTGCTCGTTCTCGCAGTGCTGTAAAGTTCGGGAAGATCGTCTTCAGGTCTGAATCTGGCGGAAGATTGATCACCGGATCCGCACATTGAAACGCCGCGCCGAGAGCTGCGCGTTCCAGCGTCAGGCGCTCCGGCAGAAACGGATTGCAGTAGCCAATCTGACCAATCGCCTCCGCGACTCGCA
>JBBQSE010000638.1:0-3909 GCA_038214195.1 Planctomycetales bacterium | reverse complement strand
AAGGCTTCGAGCCGTTTGGACAATCGCCGGATATCCCTGATCGGCTTGCCAGAGTTCCGGAATTGAACCGCACGCAGCGGCCACCAGGGCAACTCGCAGGATCCACGGCACTGCTATGCTGCCGAACACAACATTGCCCGCAGAGTGAGTTCGTTTTGCCGACGGCTGGCTCCGATGAACGGCTGTCAGTACACCTCCGACAATGGCAATCGCCGCCATCGTCGATGGCAGTCCAATACCGAAATCAAAGAAGGCAACAACTGCCTGTGACGCCATGATTGCAATGACTGCCAGCCCGATGGCAATTTGATGGGCAGGCAGACCGGGTACCTCTCGTTTGTCCGACTTTTTCAGAATGAGCTGCATTGCGAGAACCGTTAGCAAAATCCCAAAGCCCGCAAACAGGGCCAACCCCAGCAAACCGGACTCAATCAGGATTTCCACGTACTGGTTGTCCGCGTTCATAAACCATGTTGAACTCCCGCGCCGCTGATAGGGCAGTGTGGAGTAAGCATAAGCCCCCTGCCCTGATCCGATGAATGGAAAATCACGAACTGAAACCATGGTGTCGGTCCAGTGGAGCAGACGACTGGTCGATTCGGAAACGGGATCTTTCAAAGTGGACAATTCGGCAACGACCAGACTATCAAGTTCAAATGCCGTCAGAATGCCGTTCGCAACCACCAGCAGAATCGCGACCGGGGCCAGCAGCAACAGAGACTTCCGCCACTGCATACGGGACGCCGCACAGACCACCAAACAAAAAATTCCTGCGACAATACCGGCGCGAGACAGTGTGGCGGCAACTCCCGTCAACAGCAGAACCACCATTCCCATCGACAGAATTTGAAAAGTATCCAGCCTTGCCACTCGATGACGCAGAATCATGGCGGCGTCGAAGAATCGGTCACGCCAGGTCGCCTGACCGAATGATGGCGACCAGCCACTTCCCGGATTCTTTCCCCAAATGATTAACAGCAGGCCGACAGCCATCCCCACATGCACGAGTAACCACCCGGACGCATTGTTTGGATTGACGAAGCTTCCAAACGGAATTGTGTTACTGATAATCCAGGGTTCGCTCAACCAGCGGCTGCCGCCGGAGTCGAACAACTGCAGTAAGGAAAGAATCGTCAGTACGCAGGCGTTCAGGCATAACAATCCCAGCATGCAGACCAGCTGCCGGGGCTGACTCAAAGAGTCCGCAACAACACACAACAGAACCGCAACCGCGATCCACTGTGCCACTTGACGGCGCGTCAATGCCGGAACAACCGATCGGGAATCTACGGCGCTCTTATTCGAGACCCGAGGCGAGTTGCCACCAACGGCCAACTCGGGAATGTCGCTGCGGAACTCTGGATGAACAGCGTGATTCATTTGAGAAATCGCCGAAGGCATCCAGGGTTGAAGCTGCACAATGCCAATCGCAGCCAATCCCAGCAACAACCATGTCCCCAGCGGAGGCATGGCGAATGATCGCCGCACTGTCAGTCTCGCCAGGAGCGTGAGAATCGACGCCGCGACTGTCCCCACCTGGAGGACCAGGCGAGCCTTGGGGATTGCACCACCAAGCAGCCAGGGCAAGGCGCACACCGTCAGCGTAGCTGTAAGCAGCGACAACCATTCCAGAGTAAGTGTCAAGCCGCCAGAAGGCGTCACTCGATCCAACCCCGCAGTCGTACCTGCCGACTGGTACGGCTGAGACCTTGGTTTCCCGCGAAAATGCATGTGGCAATCCAGTGAATTGACGCTCAAGCCGTCGCCTGCTGAGGCAAACGCAGCGTTCCAGGTTCGGTCAAAGATGGCGTCTTCCGACGAGTATGGTTTTGACGCACTTCAATGATCAGTTCAATCAGCTGGGTTTCAAATGGCCGCAGTCCGCCGATGAGATCGCTCATCCATTCACAAATGGAGCCTTTTCCGCAAACACCAACAACCTTGATGTGGCCAATTCTCTGATCGTCAACAATCAAAGGAATTTCGGATCGCCACGCTTCGTGCTGCTCAACTTTGGATGTGGATTGCCAAGTCGCATGATACGCTTCCCCAACGCTTGGAATGTTTACCAGCAACTCCACTCCGTCCATTTCAAACCGATCGGCAAACTCAGTCAGCGTGTGCCAAAGCTGATGCCATTCCTGCTTTCCGTGAAGCTGGACTTGTTCATCATGCAATACCGGCCGGGATCCTTCCGCCTTGCGAAACAGTGAAGAGGAAAAACGACGAAAGCGATTGGAGAGCAGCGTCAGTTCGGCGGCCCCGAAAGTTCGGGTTGCGATCAGAATGGCCAGCGCAAGCACTACGCCAATCACCGCTATCGCCTCATTCTGGAAAGCGGCGGCTGCCACTGCCCCGAGTCCGGTGAGCCCGCACAAAGAGCCGACAACCAATAATAATTTCGACCCGGAATGACCTCGCCGGACCAGACAATGGTGCAGATGACCGTGATCCGAAGTATAAATACTGCGACCCGTCAATCGACGTCGAATGATCGCCATGGCGACGTCAAAAATAGGTATCGCCCAGATCGCCGTCGGCATGACCAGCGCCATTGCCGTAAATTGTTTGACAGAACACTTCAATGCCACACAGCCGACGATCAGTCCAATCAGCATACTGCCCGAATCACCAAGAAACATCCGAGCTGGCGGAAAGTTGAAGATCAGGAATCCGCTGAGCGCTCCGGCCAGTGACAGCGAAATAATCAAACCATCGTCTCGCCCACCAAGTATCACCGTTACACCGGCAACGGAGAGACTCAGCACGATTCCAATTGTACTTGCCAGACCGTCAACGCCGTCAATCAGATTCAAAGCGTTTACGGCACCCAGAATCCAGAACACCGTCACGACAGCCGCAAAGTCACCGAATTCAATGGGGAATCCAAAGACCTCAATCTTCCGAATCGCGATCCCCGACGGAATCATGAACAACGCCGCAATAAACTGACCGAAGAGTTTCTGGCGACCTCGGAGTCCTACCCGATCATCAATAATCCCCAACGCCACGATCAGACTACCGGAAACCGCCAGCAAACACAGGAATCGAAAACTGCCCTGCGAACTGCGCAGCAAGGTCGGATACATCCAGATCGTGGCACCCAATCCGGCAAACAGCGCGACGAACACTGTCGGACCACCGGCGAGGGGCACGATTCGAGCGTGGAGCTTACGCTGACCGTCCGGGCGATCCACAACGCCGAATCTTCGAGCAACAAGCGCGACGATCGGCGCAATGGCGATTGAACATGCCAGAGCCGAAAGAAATGCAATCACACTTGGGTTCATTGAACGAAGACTCTTCGTAATCGCCAAGAAGACTTCGGGAACGCTCCCTAAGATGGGTTTCCATGATGCCCACAAGCATCAACGTGTTGCAAGCGCGCAATTTGTGTATTCCAAAAAAACCACCACAACGCACATATCCTTCTCAATCATGCCAAATTAACATTCGGTGAATGCTACTTTCAGGGGAGTGCCAACTTTGGAGGTGCGAAAACCCAATAGGTTTGGCCTCTCTTGCTCATAGACGAATCGGCGGGAACGCGCAAACCGCCTCCCAGCCGGATCTTCAGCTTTCTGATTGGAGCGAGAAGACGAACGCAGTCTCAATGCGTGAAATCCGGGATGCGCTGTTGCGGGATTGGTATCGGCCCCGATCCGTGCGCATCACGCCAGAATGCGGAACTAACACACGACCAGCACTGACAAATCGAATGCCTTTGGGCCGCTGCCGCTCGAATTAAACCGCGCCGAAGTTGCGTAAGGCGAGCGGAAGAAACAGAATTACCAGGGGTATTGCGTCGCCGAGGGAATCCGACCTGAGACAGGTCGGACTACGTAGGCAGATCTGTCCTCAGATCTGCTTCCTTTGGCGTGGTTCAGTCGCACGGGTCCGCTCGGCCCA
>JBBQSE010000637.1:0-3911 GCA_038214195.1 Planctomycetales bacterium | reverse complement strand
CAGATGCGGATGAACGCCGCCCCAGGTTCACGTACCATCCGAACACGAACCCTGAAAGGGTTCCACAATACGGTTTTGTGTAGCCCTTTCAGGGCAAAACGCATTGTTGCCGACAAAACCTGGGGCGTTGCCCCAAGCTGACATGTTGTGGCCCGTTGGGCCGAATCGCAGTGTTCCAGTTGGCTTTCAAGAATTCGTGGGCCTGTGTGGTTTGCCACACTTCCCGAAGACATCCGCAAGTCCATGAAATCCCCGATTTCTAACCCGCGCACTTCATTTCGCGCAGAACCTGAAAAGCGCCGCTGCCGGTCCAAGCACCGGGGTTTCGAGCTGCGCTCTCCAACCCCGGCCACCCATCAATCCATCAATGAAAGATCACTAAAACATCACAGGTTTGCCCAGCTTCCGGCGGACGACGGAGGCCTGACCCAGGTGCATCATGATGTGGTCGCACAGCATGCTGAAGACGGTGCCGAGGGTGGGGAAGAACTGAGCGAGGTTGCCCTGCGTCGGGCGATCGAGGTCGGTTTCCGAGAGTTTGCCGAGTTCCGCGATGGTTGCCTCTCGCATCGTCCCCAGCAGAGCGACATATTCATCTTTGGATCGAAATCCCGCCGCATCATCCGATGTGGCTTTTTCCTTATTGTGAGCTTCTGCAAAGCCAGCGGGGAGTTCCGGCAGTTTGGTGTCCGGAAGTTGCTCAAGCAGGATGTTGCGTTCGGCAGCAATCAGATGTCCCAGTTGCCATGCAAGGTGATTGGCGTGCGGAACCGGGCGTACCATGAGATCAGCGTCCGACAGGTCCGAAAGGATCATTTCGATCATCATGCGGGAGGAATTCAGGGAAGATCGCAATACATCGATGGCGTTCATTGATTGACTTTCATTGAGATGAGGCATGAATGAGATTCGAAGCCCGCATTTTCCAGCGTCGCATGGACAATACCAGCAAGCCAGCGGGGATGTTCCTGAAAAATTCATAGACTCATCTCCAGGTACTCAGCATCGATCAACACGGCCATTTACATCCGCTCGGTTGTCAGTTGCGTGTCAATCGCTGATCATGCTGTGTTCCTGGCCGTGAGTCTCTGAGTCGTCATTCGCGCAGAGGCGGTGAAAGACACGCAACTTTCGCGGAGCGAATGGCGACACTGAACCAACTTGCACCGAAAAGATCACACCAGAAGTTTTAATCACCTCCAACCACACGAGATTCCAGCATGAAGCTGCTGCAGACACTGACACAAACCCCTTCCGTTCCAGGCCGGGAAGACCGGATTCGGAAAGTCATCCAGGACTATGTGACGAAGCATAAAATGTTCGATGAGGTCACCGTCGATTCGATGGGATCACTCATTGGTGTCCGCAAGCCGCGACCGGAAAACGGCAAGGCACTAAAAAAGCCGCTCAAGGTCATGCTGGCCGCTCATATGGATCAGATCGGCTTTTTGGTACGGCACATTGACGAATATGGCTACCTGAGGTTGAACCCAGTCGGAGGCTTTGATCCCCGCAATCTGTTTGCCCGCAAGGTGCGAGTTTGCACCGCAAAAGGTGACCTGCCGGGTATCATGAATGCGTCGGGGAAACCGATTCACATCGCCAGCGAAGCGGACAAGAAAAAGATCCCGGAAGTGACGGAGTTCTTCGTGGATCTCGGCATGAACGGTGATCAAGTCCGCAGCAAAGTACTCATCGGCGACATGGTGGTTCTTGACGGGCCGTTTGAAGAAGTTGGGAACTCAGTCGTTAGCCAGTGTCTGGATAATCGAGTCGGCTGCTGGGCTCAACTGAAAGCGATCGAGGATCTGAAGCATCACAACTGCGAGATCCATGCCGTCTGGACCGTGCAGGAGGAAGTCGGCCTGCGTGGGGCTCAGACGGCGGCGTTTGGCGTCGATCCCGATATTGGAGTGGCGTGTGACACGACGCTCTGCTGCAAGACGCCTGGCATTCCGGACGAAGATCGCGTCTCCGTTTCGGGCGACGGCGTTTGCCTGCACGTCATGGATTCGTCGATGATTTCGGATATCGGGCTCGTGGAGCAGTTCGAAGCCGTCGCCCAGGAAAATTCCATCAAGTGCCAGCGCGCCATTCTTCCCCGCGGCGGCCAGGACGGTGCCGTGATCCAGCGCAGTCGCGGGGGCGTGCGAACGATTTCACTCGCGTGCCCTGTCAAGTACATTCACACCGTGACTGAGATGACGCACAAGGATGACCTGACGTCCTATCACACGCTGCTGACAGCGTGGCTGGAGTCGTTGTAATTGATGGTGCCTCTCGTCATCCGGCCTCCTTCTCCACCTGGCCAGCAGGGCGGCGATTGAGTGTGTTTTACTAACCCGAAGCGCCAGCGAGGTGGCATTTCACCAATGTTTTTGAAGTCTAAGACCTCGCTGGCGCTTCGGGTTGGTATTAAATCGACAGCCTGCAAGGGGGAGAAGGGACATTGAGTTGGCGGTCTGGATGAGCGTCCTGCTATTCCGCTCCGTCTTCAAGAAGCACTTCCGTGCCGCTTCCATTGCACAGGACGACGCTGTTCGCTCCGATGGCGTTCATTACCATTTCGTCGTAATTAATCACGCGATTCAGCATCACGCCGCGATTGATGTCGAATGTGAGTGTTCCCTTCGGTGTGGCCTTGATCAGCTGCGATCGCACGGTAGGACTCTTCACGGTCGCTTCCGCCGATGAACGAAAGGAAATCGTGGCGATACCGTCTTCAACGGACTCCAGTCGGAACGTGCGGAGGATATTAATCTGACGACTGAATTCCTCAGTGACCCGGACGCTGACAGGAATGACTTCCCGCCATGTTTCACCGATCGCGACGGACGTTTCCGGCAGAGGCATCAGGAAGGTAACCGCGTTTGCTGAACTTGACTGATCCGCTTTGTTCGTTTCATGCATCGTTGAATCCTGCGTGGTCGCACTGGCCTGCTGGATCGCGCTGGCCGGTGCTGCTGACGACTTGTTGGTAACGGTGACGTTGCCCGCCTGTGCGACAGCTCCGGCCGCCGGAACCCCGCCCTGTTCCTCTGAAGATTCTCGCAGCGGGCTGCCAAGACTGGAAATCCAGAACCGTGGCGCGCTGCCCTGAAGCGCACGTGCCGTGTTGCGAAATGATGGCGGAATCTCTTCGGGTTTCATGGTCGTGTCGAACACGACCGGTTCGAATTCGTTGGTCTGAACCTGCATCTTCACGAATTCGTACTGCATGGTGAATTTGGCCGCACCCGCGTCATCGACTGACGTCACAGTGAATATTCGTCGCTGTTCAATTCCGGTGACGTCAACCTTATGGTTCTCGCCAATCATGGCATCCAGAGTCACGGATTCCGTACTTTTGTATCGCAGCGTTTGATCCGGCAAAAATTTGTATCGCAGTGTCCACGATACCGGGGCAGGGGAGTCTGTTTCTTCGGATACCGGCGCGTCTATGGGGGGCTCGGCAGCCTTTGGCAGTTCCGCAGTCAGTTGTGGGACTGGTTGTGTCGGTTCAGTTGTGTTCGCGTCATCCGGCAGGCAGATTGTCGGCCAGGCTGAGCATGTTAAACCGATGGACAGAAAAAGACGAATGAGCATCTTCCATGACCTCATGAGTGAACTGCGAAGATTGAGCGGCAATTCTGAACCTGCTGATTTCATGCAGAGCCGCTCGGTGGATTCGCAGCATAACCGGTAACTTGAGGGACATGCCGCATTTTCCGGGCTGGCAGAACAATTCTTCCGGTGGCCTGAAAGGAAACCGGCAGATGTTGCCGACCGATTCTATCGACCGAAATCCTCGACTGACACCGGAGTGGCAGATGCTGAAATGCCTGACAAGAGTTGAAACCCATTGTCATGAAAATTCAGAATAGTGATATCGAGACAATTGACATCTGCCCCCCCCCCCCGTGTAAGTTCTT
>JBBQSE010000636.1:0-3934 GCA_038214195.1 Planctomycetales bacterium | reverse complement strand
GGATGGCTATGATATTCGTACGGTGCAGGAGTTACTCGGACACGCAGATGTGAAGACGACCATGATTTATACTCATGTCCTGAATCGCCCGGGGATTTCAGTCAGAAGTCCGGCGGATGCGGTGCTGGCGGGTGGTTGATGCGGCTGGGGAGACCTGACGGTCGCGGGGGATGCCTCGGTCAGGAGACCGGCCATAACGGAAGAATCGCAACCTCCTCACCCCGGCCCTCTCCCCCTGAATGGGGAGAGGGAGGAAACAGACGAGTTCGGCTGGCAGTGGGTGTTCCCTGCGCAGCGACTGGCGAAAGATCCTCGCAGCGGCGACAGAATACGGCATCATGTGGGTGAAGAGTACTTTGGAGATTTCTTCAAGGTGGCGATTGATCGCTCGGGCATCGCGAAAAACGCCGTGCCTCATTCTCTGCGTCACAGCTTTGCGACTCATCTGCTGGAAGGCGGGACGGACATTCGCACCGTGCAGGAGTTACTGGGGCATAAAGATGTTCAGACGACGATGCGGTATCTGCATTGCATGAATAAGCCCGGGCTGGCGGTGAAGAGTCCGGTGGATACGGTGCTGGGTGGTTGATGCGGTTCGGGAGATGGCTCGGTCGGGAGACCGGCCAGAACGCGGTGGGGGGATGGCTCGGTCGGGAGACCGGCCATAACGCAGAGGTGGGATGGCTCGGTCAGGAGACCGGCCATAACAATTGGAACAATTGAGAGTTGATCAGACGGCGCGCGTCGAATCGGGGCTGTCTTCCGATGGGTCTTGGTGGTCATTTGGCTGCAGAAGGTTTAACATCCAGACGCAAATCTGAAACTGTTTCCTGATGAGGATCGAACCATGCGGAAGTGGCTGGTGTGTTTTTGTCTGGCCGTTGTGTGCAGTTCATCCGCAGTCGCCGCGAACGCTCGACGCAACGTGCTGTTTATCATTTCCGATGACCTCAATAATCTGCTGGGCTGCTACGGCGACCCGCAGGTCAAAACGCCGAATATCGATCGTCTCGCAGCGCGGGGCGTCCTGTTTAACAAAGCGTACTGTTCCTATCCGCTGTGCGGTCCCAGCCGAAATTCTCTGCTGACAGGTTTGTATCCCAACAGCACCGGCATTCACCAAAACGCTCAGGTTTTTCGCCAGACGATCCCGAATCAATTGAGTATGCCTCAGGCGTTCCGGCAGCAGGGTTACTTCGCGGCGAGAATCGGGAAGCTGTACCACTACAACGTTCCGAATTCGATCGGCACAAATGGCCACGACGACCCGGGATCGTGGGAAATGGAACTGAATCCCGCAGGAGTCGATCGGCTCGAAGAACATCCGCACATCTTCAGTCTTACGCCCAACCAGTTTGGCGGAACGCTCAGCTGGTACGCTTCGCCCAAAAGTGACGAACATCATACCGACGCGATGATGGCCAAAGATGCGGACTGGGTGCTGCAACGCTGTGCCTGGGAGCAGCAGCGACCGTTCTTTCTGGCTGTCGGTTTTTTTCGACCGCACACACCGTACGTGGCTCCCAAAACTCCGTACTTCGAGATGTACAAAGAATCGGAAATGCCGGTCGTTCAGGGCTTCGAAGAAGATCGACTCGACATCCCGGCAGCTGGTCTTGCCAGTCAGAAGAAGGAACAGGAAAAGCTGACGGACGACCTCCGCCGCCAATGCCGACAAGCGTACTACGCCAGTATCAGTTTCATGGACACTCAGGTGGGCGTGGTTGTGGATTCGCTGGATCGTCTTGGTTTGGCAGACAACACTGTCATCGTGTTCACCAGCGACCACGGCTATCACATGGGCGAACATGGACTGTGGCAGAAGATGAGTCTGTTTGAAGAAAGTTCCCGCGTGCCGCTGCTGATCGTGGCTCCGGGCATGTCAAATGGAATGGTTGCCCAAACGCCGGTTTCGCATGTCGATCTGTTTCCAACGCTGGCGGAACTGTGTGACGTCAAGACTCCCGATAACGTGCAGGGGCAAAGTCTCGTCCCGATGCTCAAGGATCCGTCTGAAGCCGGACGCGGCTGGGCGCTGACTCAGGTCCAGCGTGGGGGCAAACGCCGCAATATGGCCACAGGCGTTGAAAAGGACGGACAATTCTTCGGCTACTCGCTGCGGACCCCACGCTGGCGGTACACAGAATGGGACAACGGCGACGCGGGTCGAGAACTCTACGACCATGACAATGATCCCCGCGAGTTGACAAACCTTGCCGAAAACGACAACCATATAGCCACGGTAGATGAATTGTCGAAGGCGTTGCAAGACGCCGTCGCAACCACATTGCCGCCAAACGGCAAGATTCCTGAACTCCTTCAAGCCACCTGGGCTCCCCTCCTTGTTGACCCCTGACCGAAAGAATGTCCAATGCTCTCCCCGCGCCTTCCCCGTCGTCGGTTCCTGACTCAATCAGCAGTCGCCGCCACGACACTTTTCGCCATGCCAGCCATCGTGCGAGCCTCCACGCTGCAACAGGAATTGCACGTCGCGGCGATCGGAGTCAATGGCATGGGCTGGTCAGACCTGTCCAACATCGGCTCCCATGCGAAAGTTAAGTTCGTCGGCTTCTGCGATATTGATACAGCTCGGTTTGACAAAGCCGATGAAGGATTCCCCGGCGTCCCGCATTTTGCGGACTACCGGCAGCTTCTGGCCGATCTCGGAGACAAGATCGACGCCGTAATTGTCTCAACGCCCGATCACATGCACGCTCCGATCGCCATGGCGGCTATGAAACTGGGGAAGCACGTCTATTGCCAAAAGCCACTGACACACACTGTCTGGGAATCGCGGCAGATGCGTTTGCTGGCCGAAAAGAACAAGCTGACGACCCAGATGGGGAATCAGATTCATTCCGCGGCGGAATATCGCACGGGTGTTAAACTGATTCAGGACGGAACGATTGGCAAGGTTCGTGAAGTCCATTCCTGGGTCGGCGTGCAGGGTCGGCAATACTGCAATCGCACCGATCGGCCTGCTGAGACACCGGTGCCCGAAAACGTCAACTGGGATCTGTGGCTGGGAGCCGCCCCGGTACGACCGTTCGCGGCGGACGTCTATCATCCATTCAAATGGCGCGACTGGCAGGACTTCGGATCCGGCGCGCTGGGTGATTTTGGCTGCCACATTCTCGACCCGGTCTTCACAGCCCTCGGAATTCGATCTCCAGTTTCCATTGAGGCGAAAAATGAAGGGACGACTTCTGAAGTCTGGCCAGGTCCGGAGACTGTTACGTTTGAGTTTCCCGGCACGGAACACACTGTTGACGGCACGATTAAACTCATCTGGCGCGACGGCGGTCTCAAGCCACCAAAGGAACTCGCTCAACTGCCGGAAGGCACGGAGCTTCCCGGAGCAGGCTCCATTTTCATCGGCGAAGGCGGAGTGATGGTGTTGCCGCACGTTGGCAAACCCGCGTTGTATCCTCAGTCAAAATTTGCCAACTTCGCCATCCCGGAAGTCAAGGGCACCAGTCACTGGCACGACTGGGTCGATGCCGTCATCGCAGGTCAGCAGACCACCGACGGTTTCGAATACGCCGGTCCTCTGTCAGAAACCATACAGCTTGGCAACATCGCGGCTCGACTGCCCGACGCAAAGTTGCTCTGGAACAGCGAAACCATGGCCATCACCGGCCACGACAAGGCTCCCGGATTGTTGACTAAAAGCTATCGCGCAGGCTTTGAAGTGGAAGCGGTTGGGTAAGGATCGCTCAATAAATACGTGAGCGGCAAGGCGCTAGCCGCCGGTAATCGGCAGTGTGAATTACCGGCGGCTAGCGCCTTGCCGCTCAGAGTCTATCCGGAAATTGGTATTGTCGTAAGTGCGATATTTTCAGAGAGTTAGGGCGTTTCCTGTTTTTCATCGCAAAGGATTGCCCGATGTCCACTTCGACCACACGTAGAGCGTACAAATCAGATTTGACAGATG
>JBBQSE010000635.1:0-3955 GCA_038214195.1 Planctomycetales bacterium | reverse complement strand
ATCTTGTCTTTGGCTGCCTTCGCCGCATTCTCGTCCTTAGCTTCAATCGCAGCCTTGCGAGCCGTCTTGGCATCTTTGAACCGCGTCAGCAGGCGTTGTGCCACAGGCTCTACAGCGGCCTGCAGTTGGCTCTGTTTGGCGTTGGGGTTCAGTTCCACTTCGACCACTCGGTTGACTTCAAAGTCATCGTAGAAGCCCGTGGCGTCGAGTTTAGCCCGCAGAGTCAGCACGATGTTCGGATCGGTCGCGGCGGAAAGCGTGGCCGTCGTGTAATAAGTCTTGAACGCCTTCAGGACTTCTTCCGGATCGTTCACAAAATCCAATACGAAAGTCTTGTCCTTTCCTGGATGACAGCGGTTCAGGCGGCAAAAGACCAGATGGATGCTCTGGTGCTGTTCCGTTCAGACATGGTGACTTACGAACGAGCCTACACGTTTCTGTCGCAGATCTTCGATTACGGCAACACGGACTTCGAAAAACGATCGATCTTCTACAAGCACCTGCTTAGGCTGCTGAAGTTCGGTCTGGAGCGTGACACCGTTGATCTGTCTCAGGTTGTGCTGACACACCACACGCTGAAGAACAAAGGCAAACAGGACATGGAACTGGCCGACGGGAAATACCCAAAACTGGCCCCGATCACTGAGGTCGGAAGCGGCGCGGTGCAGGAAAAAGAAAAGGCATATCTGCGGGACATCATCGCAAAACTGAACGCACTCTTCGGAGGTGACACGACCGACGGCGACCAGCTATCCTTCGTCAAAGCGATCACGTCCAAGATGGCCGAATCCGAAACCCTCCGGAGCCAGGCGTCAGCGAACAGCAAGGAACAGTTCGCCAGTTCTCCGGATCTGACCAAAGCACTGGTGACCGCAAATATCGAAACCCTGGACGCCTTCACAGAACTCAGCACACAGGTTTTGAACTCTCCGGAGCTACAGCGCCGCCTAATGTCGCTGCTGCTGGGTCCGGCGAAGTTGTATGAGACGCTGCGCAGTCAGGCCGATGGGAATGCGACGACTGCGTGAAGGACACGTGAATTAAACCTCGTCTGGGTCTGTCATCGTGTCCCTCTTCAGCAAAGATGAAAACGTTTCAAAAATGTTGAGTGCTTTGGCTTTGCAGGTGATGCAACGTATGTGACTTAAGAACGGTACTCAACGCACGGAAAAATGGCGAACCGTCTGCCGTCGTACAGACGCTGAAGCAGGCTGTTCAGCCTGGCGCGATCAGTGATCGGCAGGCTGCTGTGACGCTGCACAACTTTGGAGTTCGCTGCAACTTGCGATGCACACCTGAAAAGGCGTTCGTCTATTTCACTGCAGTCTGCTCGAAAGAAGAACCGGTATCGTGTGGCGTGTTCTGTAATGCACGTATCAACTGTGGTTGCCACCAGGGAAGCCTGGAACACCTTGGACTGGCGCAGGACGACTTTCGTCTTGCGATTGCTCATCGTGGCATTCCTGGACAGATGCTGGCTCGCGCCGTCTTCAATCTCGCCATCGTCACACACGCTTTTTCGAAGTGCGGATCTGTCACCTGGAGGTAGTGTTTTCGTGCCACGGCTTCAGAATTTCCGATCCACTGGCACACAATGTGGGCAGGATAGATTTTCATCAACTTGGTGTGCGGGGATTTGTCGGTAAAAAGATTTTACGGTAGAAAGATTCTTTAGGGAGATTTTGCCAGCAGGCTCAACCAGGCTGGATTTCAAACACAAGTCGACGTCCCTGCAACAGCTTCGTTCAGAACGTTTGCCAGATCTTGTTCGTTCGACCTGGTGGTCAACGAACGCGCAGTCTCTGAACTCAAATCAGTTACGAAATTGGCCGAGCGTCATGCAGGACAGTTGATGAACTATCTTTTGCTGCTCGGCCGGGAGCGTGGCAAGCTCATCAATCAGCAGCACATTTCAGCGCGACAACCATTTTATCAGCAGTACAGGGAATCGCCGCGACGCAATTGTGAGTGAGGCATTTTGCCCCGCAGGATGTTCTGCCCCACGCGGTCTGCAAGAAATGCAGATTTTTCACAAGTGCCACTGGCCATACCGTGTGGCACACAACTTGCGTTATCCCGTTTCCGTCAACTGCCTGTCGATGTATCTCGTGCCTTGGCAATCGTCAGGCGACTCGACAGTTCGAGAAACACGAAACTCAGGGAGCGTCCGCATGAATCTCGCATCATTGAAATGGATGGCGGCGGGAGTTTTACTATCCGCCGCATGTTTGGGTGCTTTATCAATCAACCACATCGCGTCGCCGACAGTCTCGGCGGCAACGATCAACTGGGAGACCGGTTCGGCGACAATCTCTCCCCAACAGGATCCCACCGTAGTGAGCCACGCAAAGTCGTTATCGACGGCTTTTCGCAACGCTTCAAATATGGCGCTGCCGTCGGTTGTGACGATTCAGTCCATTGGCAGTGCAGGAAATGTCAACGTTCAGCGCGAGCAGATTCCGGAAGAACTTCGGGAGAATCCGTTGTTTAAGCGCTTCTTTGAAAATACTCCCGAGTCAACTCCGCAAGCCCCCGGTCGAAGCCAGAAGATTGGCACTGGGTCGGGCGTGATTGTGGACGCATCCGGCATCATCCTGACGAACAATCATGTGGTGAAAGGCGCCGAAAGGCTGCTGGTAAAACTTCATGATGGACGTGAGTTTGAAGCGACCGACTGGAAGACCGACCCGAAATCGGATATTGCCGTGGTGCAGATTCAGAGTCCGACCAGCCTGCCTGCAGCGTCCATCGGCAACAGTGATGGCATGGAGATTGGAGATTGGGTGATCGCGGTCGGCGCTCCGTTCGGCCTCGACGAAACCGTGACGGCAGGAATTATCAGCGCCAAGTCACGGGGACTTGGAATTGCCGATCGCGAAGACTTCCTGCAGACTGACGCCGCGATCAATCCTGGCAACAGCGGGGGACCACTGGTGAATCTTGATGGCGAAGTTGTGGGAATCAACACTGCAATTTCTACGACCAGTGGTGGCTATCAGGGTGTCGGATTTGCCGTGCCAATCAATCTGGCTCGCTGGGTTGGCGACCAGTTGATGGCCAACGGAACCGTGCAGCGCTCCTTTCTCGGAGTCGGCGTGCAGACTGTGGACAACGCGATCTCGAAACAGCTTGGACTGACTGCGGTCAAGGGAGCCGTTGTGACGGACATTCGCCCGAACACTCCTGCGGCGCGGGCTGGCTTGCGGACCGGTGACGTTGTGCTGGAATTCGATGGAAGTGTGATCGCAAAACCGGCCGACTTGCAGGCGCGTGTTGAGCGAGCGTCGCTGAAGGAGACTCACAAACTCATGATCATCCGTGACGGGAAAACGATGACACTCGACGTGCGTGTCGAGCCAATGCCATCGACACTTGTGGGCGCAGAACCATCGCGAGTCGAAAGACCGTCGCCGTCAGAATTCAATGAACTCGGACTCCAGTTGTCCGACCTGACCGATGACGTGGCAAAGCAACTTGGCATGGATGGCGTGAATGGTGTTGTGGTCACCGGCGTGAAGTCCGGCAGTGGGGCCGAGCATGCGGGGCTGGAAGCGGGGATGGTGATTCGCAAAGTGGGCCAGACTGTGATTGATTCACTGGGCGACTTTGAGTCCGCCATGAAAGGCGTGTCGCTCAGGGATGGAGTGCTGATGCTCGTAAAATTCGGTGAAGCGTCGCGGTTCGTCGTCGTGAAAGGCTGAGACGCTGTTCCATAGTGGTCGAGACAACCAGAGGCCCGGCTTTTTAAAAAAGCCGGGCTTCTTTTCGTGTATGCACTCGCAGTTCATCTCCCGCGATTGTCAGACTGTGTCCGGTGCAATAACCTCCGCTGCTCAACCATGTTCTCTTTAGAAAAGCGGAGTTTCGTCCGACGGGCGGCCTCTATGGCTGCCCAGATGAAGCTGACATTATCGAACGGGTGCTCGTGCTGAGTTGACCGCGGCGAGCGGCGGTG
>JBBQSE010000634.1:0-3957 GCA_038214195.1 Planctomycetales bacterium | reverse complement strand
TGTCAACGGATAACGCATTGCTCGAAGAATACTCCCAGCGTGAGTACAAGCACGGCTTCGTAACGGACATCGAAGCGGATGCGATTGCACCTGGCCTCAACGAAGACGTCGTGCGGCTGATTTCGTCAAAGAAGAACGAGCACAGCTGGCTTCTGGAATGGCGGTTGAAAGCTTACCGGCACTGGCTGACTCTGAAGGAGCCCACATGGCACAACGTCAAGTATCCTGCGATCAACTATCAGAATTCCATCTATTACTCCGCGCCGAAGCAGCAGGTGAAGCTCAACAGTCTTGATGAAGTCGATCCGCGTCTGCTTGAGACTTATGAGAAGCTGGGGATTCCGCTGGAAGAACAAAAGGCTTTGGCGGGAGTCGCCGTCGATGCGGTATTCGACAGCGTATCCGTGGCCACGACTTACAAGGCCACGCTGGAAGAGCATGGCGTCATCTTCGGCCCTTTTTCCGAAGCGGTGCACAAGTATCCGGAACTTGTGAAACAGTATCTTGGTTCGGTGGTCCCCTATTCGGACAACTTCTTCGCCGCGTTGAACTCAGCCGTCTTCAGTGACGGATCGTTCTGCTACATCCCGAAGGGCGTGCGTTGCCCGCTGGAACTGTCAACGTACTTCCGAATCAACGCGCAGAACACCGGACAGTTTGAGCGAACTTTAATCATTGCCGAGGAAGGCAGCTACGTCAGCTACCTCGAAGGCTGCACAGCTCCGAAGCGTGACGAAAATCAACTGCATGCCGCAGTGGTAGAACTCGTGGCGATGAAAGACGCTCAGATCAAATATTCGACCGTCCAGAACTGGTATCCCGGTGATGCGGACGGCAAAGGCGGGATCTATAACTTCGTGACGAAGCGTGGTGCCTGCCGTGGCGACAATTCAAAAATCTCATGGACGCAGGTGGAGACCGGTTCTGCCATCACCTGGAAATATCCGAGTGTCATTCTGCAAGGCGACAACTCTGTCGGCGAGTTTTATTCCGTGGCCGTGACCGCCAATCATCAGCAGGCCGACACCGGCACAAAGATGATTCACATCGGCAAGAATACGAAAAGTACGATCATCTCAAAAGGGATCTCGGCTGGATTCGGGCAGAACAGCTACCGAGGCCAAGTGAAGATTCTGAAGGGTGCCACGAACGCTCGCAACTTTTCTCAGTGCGATTCGCTGCTGATCGGCGACCGTTGCGGAGCTCACACGTTTCCGTATATCCAGGTCCGCAATACCACGGCGAAGGTGGAACACGAAGCCTCGACGTCCAAGGTGGGCGAAGACCAGATTTATTACTGTCGACAGCGCGGCCTCAAGACCGAAGATGCGGTCAACATGATCGTTAACGGCTTCTGCAAGGAAGTTTACGACGTGCTGCCAATGGAATTTGCGGTTGAGGCGAGAAAGCTGCTGAGCGTGAGTCTCGAAGGCAGCGTTGGGTAAGGTTGGACGAGAATTGAACCCGGACGAAAAGCGGACATTGATTTTCGTTAAGCGAAAGCCTGCCGCTCGGGCAACTTGTTTCCCGTCCGCCTCTGAACATTTTATACGAAAGAATCAACATGCTGGAAATCAAAAACTTACACGCGAAGTCCGACGACAAGGACATCCTGCGCGGCATCAATCTGACGGTGAATGCTGGCGAGGTACACGCCATTATGGGACCGAATGGTTCTGGAAAAAGCACACTCGCCCACGTTCTGGCGGGTCGTGAAGACTACGAGGTGACTCAGGGAGAAATCCTTTACAACGGCCAGAATCTGCTGGAGATGAACGTCGAACAGCGTGCGGCCGCAGGACTCTTTCTGGCTTACCAGTATCCGATCGAAATCCCTGGCGTCAGCAATAAATATTTCCTCAAGGCCGCCATGAATGCGATCCGCAAGCAGCATGGTCAGCCGCTGATCGATACAACCAGTTTTCTGAAACTGCTCAAGGAAAACATGCAGTTGCTGGGCATGGACAAGAGCATGATGGAACGCTCAGTCAACGAAGGATTTTCCGGTGGCGAGAAAAAGCGGAACGAGATCCTGCAGATGGCGATGCTGCAGCCAACGCTGGCCGTGCTGGATGAAACGGATTCGGGCCTGGACATTGATGCGCTGCGAATTGTGGCCGATGGTGTGAATACGCTGCGTGGTCCTGACAGAGCGATCATCGTTGTGACTCATTATCAGCGACTGCTCGACTATATCGTGCCGGATCAAGTGCACGTGCTGGCCGAAGGACGCATCGTTCGCTCCGGTGACAGAACTCTGGCTCTCGAACTGGAGGACAAGGGCTATGGGTTCCTCGAGACGCATTCGACCACCGCATCAGCCGCCGCTGTGTAACGTTTTTAATGGTTTTCACAACCCGACACGTCAGTGAGGGATAAAATTGGCTGTGTTTTTAGCCAAGCATCCCTCGCTGACGCTATTTTGAAGTTGCGAGTTTTGGTTTTATGGCCACCGGCCTTTTTCAACATAGCCTGGGGCAACGCCCCAGGAATACGGAAAACACGGTCATTTATTGGCCAACGGCCATATTCAATCTGTCGTGTTTGGGTTGAATATAGCCGTTGGCCAAACCGATTCGTTTTGTTCTCCATTCCAGGGGCGTTGCCCCCGGCTACGATAAATATGGCCTTTGGCCAACAATCTCAATCACAAAAGCGCAACTTCAAAACTGACGCGTCGGGTTAGGATTGTCTCTCTGAGTATTAATCAACACTCCGCTAGCGCCCTGCGGCTGATTAAGTCCACGCCATTTTGGAAGAATCCGGTCGAGTCGTTTGCGTTGCGACGGATCACGCGGTTTCCGTAATTTTGAGAGAACCTTCAATGATTGCGACTGAACAATGATTGCCACTGAAACTAATGCTTATCTGGATGCCTATCAGCGATTCGATGACGCTCGCGCTGACACCTTTCCTGTGTCGTTGCGAGAGCTCAGCGAACGCGCACTGAACCGGTTTACGAAGCTCGGCATCCCGACAACGAAGGACGAAGACTGGCGATTCACCAACATCGCACCGTTCGCCGCGCGGTCATTCCAGATTGCTGAGTCGGTTGAGGTCGCTGCGTCAGGAATCGAGAGCCTGGTGAACGAAGCCATTCTGGACGCAGACTTTCATCGAATGGTCTTCATCAATGGCCGCTACGCTCCTCAATGGTCTCATCTGCACCCGCTAACGAATGGCGTGATCGCGGAGAGTGTGGCGCAATCGATTATCACTTGTCCGCAGTCCATCGAGTCTCGGCTGGGGCAGCATGTGGCTTTCGAGCATTCTGCGTTCCTCGCGTTGAACACGGCCTTTGTCGAAGACGGAGCTAACATTGTTGTACCTGATGATGTCATCGTCGATCGACCGTTTCATCTGATTTTTCTCTCCGTCGCGGACGAACCAGTGGTCAGTCATCCGCGGAATCTGATCTCCGTCGGAAAGAACAGTCGAGCCACGCTGATTGAGAGCTATCGAGGACTGGACGGAGCCGGCTATTTCACCAATGCGGTGACGGAAGTGGAACTTCACGAATCGGCTCATCTGGATCATCACAAATTGCAACATGAGCAGCTTTACGCTCTGCACTTGGCAACGACTCAGGTTTATCAACGGGCACGCAGTCACTTCAGTTCGCACTACTTTTCCTTTGGCGGTGATCTGAGTCGCAACGAGCTGAATTGCAGGCTCGACGGCGAACGAGCCGTGTGTACTCTCAACGGGCTTTACATGCCCGCCGGCGATCAGCACATGGACTGCCGCACGCGGATCGATCACGCCAGGGCGCATTGCAACAGCTTTGAAATGTACAAGGGTATTCTGGACGACCGATCGAAAGGCGTTTTCAACGGCAAGATTTACGTCCATCAGGACGCTCAGAAGACGGATGCAAAGCAGAGCAATCAGGCTCTACTGTTGTCGGACGATGCCATTGTGGACACCAAACCGCAACTGGAGATCTATGCCGATGAC
>JBBQSE010000633.1:0-3983 GCA_038214195.1 Planctomycetales bacterium | reverse complement strand
CCTACCTGACCCGTTTCCTGAACTGCTCCGGGAAATCCGGGCGATGGCGATTGATCAACAAACTTCCAATCACGATCACGTCCATATCGGTGCGAAGGAAACAGCTGATCGCTTCCGCAGGAGTCCGAACGATTGGCTCGTTTTCGTTCAGCGACGTATTAAGCACGATCGGCACGCCGGTCTTGCGAAAGAAGCAACTAATCAGTCTGTGATAGAGCGGATTTGTTCGAGCTGACACGGTCTGCAATCGGCCACTACCGTCAACGTGCGTCACGGCAGGAATCAGAGCGTGCTTTTCTTTTCGAATCGGAAAGACTTTCTCCATGTACGGCGTGGCTTCATTGATCTCGAACCACTCGCCGACCTGTTCTTCCAGAATACTCGGAGCAAAAGGACGAAACTTTTCGCGGAACTTGATGCGCAGGTTGATGATGTCCCGCATGTCGGTTCGGCGAGGGTCCGCAAGTAGAGTACGATTACCGAGAGCTCGCGCCCCAAATTCCATGGGTCCCTGGAACCATCCCACGACTTTCCCGTCGATCATCAGATCCGTCGCGCGATCCACCACAGTCGCCTCATCCAGCAACTCATAGGGAACCCCGGCAGCGTCTGCGGCAACAATCGCTTCCTCATCGGTGGATGCACAGCCCCAATAGGCATGATCCTGCACAAAAGTGCGAGGCTGCTTCAGAACATGATTCCAGACGTAAAACGCAGCCCCAAACGACGTGCCATTATCAGCAGCTCCGGCTGGAATGTAGACATTCCGAAAAGGCGTTTGGCTTGTGATTTTCCCATTGGCAACGGAGTTCATGGCGACGCCTCCCGTCATGCAGACATTGTCGCACTTCGTTTTGGCGTGCAATCGGTTCAGCAGATGCATGATGATCTCCTCCGTGACAACCTGAAGAGATTTGGCAATATTGTCATGCCGCTGCGTCATTGGTGCTGTTCGATCCCGAACCGGACCTAGCTCATCGATCAGCCTTTGACTGTAGAAAGGTTCAATGACGGGAGCCCCATCGTTCCATGACATGCGCACTCCCTGCTTGTGATGCGTGAAGTATTCGAGGTTCAACTCAAACGTGTCTCCCTTCGGTCGAATCATCCTGCGGAAGAAGTCGGCAAATTCCGGCTCACCATACGGTGCCAGACCCATCACTTTGTATTCGTCTCCGTAAAACGGAAAACCCAGATACATCGTGATGGCGGTGTACAGAAATCCGATCGAGTGCGGAAAATACACGCGATCTAGTTCCTGCCAGTCCGTTCCCTTCGCATGCGTCGTCAAAGTACTCGTGAAGTCTCCCATGCCGTCCACGGACAGGACCGCTGCCTCATCGAAGGGCGAAATCAGAAAGCCAGCCGCCACATGTGTCTGGTGGTGCTCGATCCGATGAAACTCCGCCTTGACGGCACTGCGTTCAATACCAACAGCGTGAGCAAACTGTTCCTCCAACCCCAGTGTTTTCCCCTGTCGCTTCAGCCGATCCAGAATCGCAGAAGGCGACGGCCAATGTGTTGCAACGAAACCAACGCGTTTCAACAGATTGGCTTTGGGATTGAAGGAAATCGCCACGTGATCGATATCGGCTGCCGCCAGCCCGGCGTGTTGCAGGCACCAGCGAATGGATTCCGCCGGAAACCCGGCCCAGTGCTTGATCCGATTGAACCGTTCTTCCTCCACAGCGGCCACCAACTGGCCATCGACAACCAGAGCCGCCGAAGCATCGCCATGAAATGCATTAATTCCAAGTATGTTCATTTTCACCAAGGTCTGAATCGTCTAACGACAGGGCTCCGAATCTCCAAGAAACATTTCAAGATATGCTCGTTTCAAATCATTCTCTTCAAAGAATCGGACTGCTCTGCGATGAGCGCCTTTCTGCAGTACGTGGTATTGATCCCCATCCATTGCCGCCAGCGATTCCAGCACCGAACGAAATTGTGCAGGCTGGTCCAGAGGCAAATCCCATCCTGCATGATCAGCCTCTAACCCTCGCCAATAAGTTTGATCGCTGATCACAACGGGAATACCAATGGCCAGAGCCTCAAAGATTGCGTGTCCAAAGTTTTCACCCCGGGTCGGCAGAATCATGACGTGCGAACGTTGCACCAAACCGACCACTTCTTCGTTTGTCACGGAACCAGAAAATCGCACGGTGACATTCGGAGGAAGCCGAGCGATTTCTCTCTGACACGCTTCGTAATAGGCTTCATCCTCAGCCGGACCCACAATATCCAGAGAGCACAAAAACGGAATCTCACTCAGCAGCCGTATCGCAAACAGCACATTTTTGATGGGGTGAACGCGCCCCACAAGACTCAATCGCAATTCACCGGCGGCTTTCCTGTGCAGCTGAACCTTGGCCACCGGCATTCTGGGAATGTTCGGTACAACTGTGACCTGAGCCGATGAACCAAATACAGCACGAACCTCGGCAGCCTCTTCGTCAGATGTGGCGTGAAACTTGATCCGACTTGCCAGCCCCGAAATACGAAGAAAGCGCAACCATGCCCACTTTTTCCATCGCCGCGTCGATAATGCCGAGGGCTTCAGCATTCCTCGCGGGGCAACGATCAGCGGTGTGTTTCGCAAGACACACTTGATTAGAAGCGGGACCACCGCCCCGCTCAGGGAAAACATGCTGTTCAAGTAAACAGACGTCGGATGCAACCTTCGCATCGCAAACAGAAACGCGCCACAATAATGCTGCAAGCGAGTGGCGTACCAGACAGTGGCTCTGCCGTTCCAATTATTCCACGCTCCGATCTTCACCCCCGGATAGTTACTTTCGGCACCCAAATCGCGACTGCCCGTAAGTACAGAAATCGGAATGTCGTGATGAAGCAGGTCCACCAGATTCACACAACTTCGAATCGGTCCACCGGCCCGAGAACCCGGCTCAAACCAATCCACACAAATCAAAATCCTCCCCGCACCGCTATCCCGCTTTCGGGAGTGCTGCCTGCTCCCCGCAGCCTGCTCCTGGCGCGCAATCACCGCAGAGCGAAAAAAGGTTCCGGACAATTATTTCCCCAGCTTCCCTGAAGCATCCCTAAGATGTTCTTCCCAATAACGCAACACCTCTTCCCTGTTGCTGTTTGCCGACTTTTGGTAGTAGGCGTCCTCATACCAAAATCGGCTTTTCAGGAAGTAGCCGTTGCTAATATCGTCAATTGAGACAATGCCTTCGACTTGTGCGCCAAGATCTGCATTGATCGGTATTGCACTCGGACTGCAGAGCAGGAGTGTGAGCGGCTGAGATGGCTGTAAGGCTTCATTTGCCATCCTCATAAAGGTTGCCATATCTGCTGCATAGGTCTTTGACTCATATCCCATGATTCCATAGTCGCCACTGTTATGACTTCCAAGAAAGACGACCTGGTTTCCCTTTCTTCTTGCGATGCATTTCAGCCTTTCAAGACGCCTGTTGATCTTTTCCTCGATCTTCAAACGAGAATCATCCAGACTGAGGAATGGCTCTTTCTCGTGGTCGTGCGGAGACCTTATCTTCCAGCAATCGCTCCAGAAATGTGGCTTGTCTTGTGTCATTTCCGTATCGTTGACGACATTTTTAATCTCAAAGCTGCGTGCGACTTCATGAATTCCCCCCGGTGTCAGCATCTTACTCAGGCAATCTGCTGTGAAGAATTGCATCCAGTCCCAAGGGTACGCAGGCTGACTGAAGATATCTCTCAACAGCCAACCGGGATAGCAATTCCATCCGATTGACACGAAAACAAGCTTTTTTTTGCGAAGGAAAAACAGACCGCTAACCTCCAGACAACAAGTTCACCGGATTCACACAACTTCGAATCGGGCCACCGGCCCGAGAACCCGGATCAAACCAATCCACACAAATCAAAATCCTCCGCACCGCCACCACGCCCTCTTGCCTCTTAGGATCGCTCGATGAATAACTGTCCGATATGAAGTGAGCGGCAAGGCGCTAGCCGCCGGTATACTGCATTCGATATCA
>JBBQSE010000632.1:0-3984 GCA_038214195.1 Planctomycetales bacterium | reverse complement strand
GCAACGTACCATTTCCCGCGTTTGCGATCGGAGGGATCGACGCCATGAACGTTTTGGACGTGCTGCAGGCCGGAGGCAATCGGGTCGCCGTCACATCAGCAATCGTGGGGTCTGAAACACCGGAGTCAGCGACTCGCGAACTCAGGGAATTGCTGGGAAAGACTGGTTGAGTGTCCGGAACAAAAAAACGGTGAATCCCCCCAACGGAGCGGTGCGGAACTGCGTAGAACTCGCAGGAGAAGCCCGAAAATGTGGACCATGTCCGAATCGGACGCAGAAAATCAGTCGCTTGAATCCGAGGACTCGCCGGAAGGCAGTGAGATCCCTTCGGAGAGTGAGGTACGTCTGGTCCATGCGGCTCGGAATGGCGACAATGATGCGTTTGGGGAGTTGGTGCAGCGTTACGAGCGTCGCGTGCTGAAGGTCATCCGGAGATTCATCCCCGACTTGGAAATGGCGACGGATCTGGTTCAGGAATCGTTCCTGCGAGCGTTCGAAAGGATGGATCAGTTTGACCCATCGCGGCGGTTTGGCCCCTGGTTGTTTCGGCTGGCGGTCAATCTGACCTACGATCATTTGCGTAAAGTGCGACGTCGCGGTCGGTGGAACCTGTTCACCGATGCCGGGGAAGATCGGGCTCCGGATCCATCCATTCCGGACCCGCGCCGAGATCTGGATTTGACTCAGGAAGTGCAGGCAGTGCTGACGGAGATTCCGGAAGCGTACCGCACAGTTTTAATTTTGCGGGATCTGGAAGGATTCTGTACGTCGGACGTCGCGGCCGTGACAGATCGCAGCGAAGCGACAATTCGCTGGCGTTTGGCGGAAGCCAGAAAAATGTTTCGCGAAGCATGGGAACGTCGTGAGCGTCGCGCCGACAAAGAACGACTGGCCCAGGATGATAAGTAAGGAACAGGCTATGAAATGTACTGATGCAAAACATCTGATTCATCTGGATGTGGGCAATGATCTGCGTGCCGAGGAAGAGTCGCAACTGGCGTCTCACATGGAACTGTGCGGAGATTGCCGTTCTTATCATGGCGGCATGTCGAGTGCGATGAGTGCCTTGCTGATGCTGCGTAATGAACCGTCGATGATCGGTGGAAATCCTGCCGGAACATCTGTCTGGCCCGCCCTGTCGCGGGAGATTAAGCGTCGGAAGTTGTCGCCGCGCATTGTTCGGAAATTCAATCTGCAAGTGGTGGCGCTGAGTGTGTGCTCGTTGTCCCTGGCGGTTGTCACAATGGTGCAGAGTTTGTCGTCAATGCGGGACGATTACAGTTCGACCGGCTTTATGCCCGCACAGTCAATTTCCAATTCGCACTGGACCCAGCAGCCGCAGTATCCAGGGCCGCAATTTCAGAGTGGTTTCGTCGGTCCGAATGGCGATCCTCGCAACGATCGCCTTCCAATGTTGCCGCACGATGTTCCCGCCACGCCACCGCAGTCGTTCTGAACGAATTTCGCCGCACTCCCCCCGCAGCGTGAATATCTGCTGGAACTTCCGTCAAATTTCGCGTTCTGGCACCAGTCGTCATCAGCTCGACTGCTTCGGCACGTCTGTCGAGCGAACGATGATGCGGTTTCCGGCGAGGCGGATGACTTCGATTTGGGTGCCGTGATCGATGTACGCGCCGTCGCTGACAACATCGACGTAATTGTCGCCGAACATGGCTTTCCCTGTCGGGCGGAGTGAAGACGCGGTCTTGCCAATCATGCCGACGTTGATTGGGCTGGTGTTGACTGAAGTGCGACTTAGAAGTGACGGCTTCAGTCGTAATCCTTCGCCGTCGTTTGCCGCATAGCCAGGCGGGGTCAGGATTAGGCGGTTGATGAACGGGATTGAAGGCAGAAAACGATTGAGGACCACTGCCACGCCAATGACGGTGACCAGCGCGGCGACCAAAGAGCCGAGACTGCTCATGGACTGCTCAAAGCTTTCCGTGGCAGACATTCCGGAAAACGTGTTGCTGGCCATCACGAGAGATACCATCGTCATCAAAATTCCGGACACACCAAACACGCCGAAACCGGGGATCACAAAGAACTCAATTCCCAGGAGAACCATCCCGAGCATAAACAGTGTCAATTCCAGTCCGCCGGCGGAACCGCCCAGAAAGCGACTCCAGAAAAACAGCGAGAAACATGTGACCGCTCCAATTACAAAAAAACCGGAGGGCATGTGTAGCTCGAGATAGATAAAAATGATGCCCAGTGTGATAAGCAGAAATCCGGCCAGACCGGAATTCAGCACGGTGACAAGATTATCCACCCATGTCTTTGAGACTGGTCGCAGGTCGGCCGCTGTTCCAATCCCCAGTCGAGTCCTCAGTTGTTCGATGTCGTTACAAGGTGCTTCCGTCAGTCCCAGCTCGTGGGCTCGATCAGCGCCCAACACCAGGAGTTGTCCTCCGCGAGTTTCCGGAACCAGCGGCCCCTTGACCCATTCGTCCGGCTGAGCGGCGAGTTCAGCTTCGTTCATCCACGCAACGCGACCGGATTCTTTTTCCGTGACTTCGTAGACCGGCTGAGTGGAATCCGCCATCGCCTGAATTAAAGACACGGAACGGTTCTTGTGTTTGGCGATGGACTTGACCAGGGGCATCAGTCGCTGCAGGTCTTCCGGATCGATGGCGTTGGCGGGTGCCAGACGACGCCCATGATTCAACCGCATCGCTTTCAGGTCAATGTTGCCAATCGTGGCACCATTGGCCAGTACGACTCGGTCGCAACTCAGAGCGATCAACGCGCCAGCTTGCGTGGCTTCCTTCGGAACCCACGCAACGGTTGTCACTTCGGCTTGATTCAGTTCGGAAATCAAAGCCGCCAGATGCTGCGTGTGCTCCTTGTCCCCGCCGGGTGTGTCAATTTCGTAAATGATCATATTCGCGCCGTCGGCGAGAGCATGCTGCGTTTCGCGTTCGACAAAATCCGCCAGCAATTTGTCCACCACGTTGTTCACCGCGATGACTCTGGCCACGACCTTTTGGTCAGCATCATCTGCTTCACGCATGGCTTCCAGTGGCAGATCCAGAGTGGCGACAACTTCGTTGTTGTTGTTTGGGGTGCCTGCTACCAGAAAGCCAGCCCGCTTCGCCTCCCGCCCCAGAAACAGTCCGGGCTGCCCAGGATCTTTCACGGTGTCTGTTTGTAAGATCACGGCATTCTGATTTTGCAGGTCGCGCAATTCCTGGGCGGTCAGAAATCGCTGAATCTTCTTGCCTTCCCGATCTTCGACGGTCACTCGCAGCACCGCGCTGCCGGGATCCATCATCGCCTTCGCGATGGCGCGCGACAGCCGCAGGTTACGACCGCGATCGACTACATCCAGAATGGTGTTCTGTTCCCCGTTGGGCAATGCCGTGCCGCGACCGATATCACCCAGCGCCGCGTCCGGGTGCATATAGATATCATGACAGGCCAACGCCAGAATCACATGATTGCCGTCGAGAGTCTTTGGGATCCACGCGACGGTTCGGACCTTGCTGAGTTCCGGGGACACCAGTACCTTCGCAAGATCGTTGAGTTGCCCCTGACGGCTCGTCCCCTGCTCGATCCGCAACACCAGAATCGCCTGCCGCTTTTCACGCACAGCCCTGGTCTGCATTTCCCGAGTGAGATTCGTGATCCGACTCACAATTTCATCATCGACCTGACCGCTGATTGTGACGAATTGTCCGAATGGTTTCCGCACGGCAGCAACATCCACTTCGCGTGCCGCCGGCGCGGCATCCTGAGCGAATATCGTTGATGGGAACACCAGACTTATGCCTGCGAGCAACCATGCAATTCCTGAAAGAGTTCTTTCAGGATTCAGTGATGAGTGAAATAACTGCATTGAAGTATCGACCTGATTGATTTAAAAGGGGTCAGACCCTCTACTGACGGTAATCAATGGCAAAAACACTGTCAATTTGGCTTCGACAGCCTGTATTAAAGGGTCTGACCCCTTTATATCAACAGCCCTCATGATTATCGGGAGAG
>JBBQSE010000631.1:0-4026 GCA_038214195.1 Planctomycetales bacterium | reverse complement strand
AGTCAACATTTGTCTGTTTTTCAGGCGGCCTCACTGAATTCCGCGACCGCAATCGATCCCGTATCATAGGCAGTTCCGCGTCAAGTTGCCTCTGAAGTGTCTTAAGCCATTTTTCAAGCTGTGAAGTTCAGAATCACTGAGTTCCAAATGAAGGACCAGAATAGCCCCGTCCCGTCGGAAGCCACTCGGCTTGCCCAGTATCAGCATCGATTTCGCCAGCATGAACAAAAGGCGACGGAATACGATCGACTCGTTCGTCGGTTGAAGCTGTGGTCCCCAATCGCCGTCGGGATTGCGGCCGCTCTGTTGTTCGCAGCAACGCAAACAGCGAGTCTTCGCATCGTCTGCATTTCGTTCGCAGTCGTCGCTGGTCTTTGCTGGTGTGGCCTGCAGATCTGGAATGGCTCGGTAACCAGAAACCTCAGACGCGTGCGATTGTTCGCGGACATCAACTCGCAGGGTGCCGCAAGAATCTCACGGCTCTGGGATGTGATCAGTGACATCGAGGTGTCGGATGAAGCCGCAACGCAGCAGATTGCCGCCGATCTCGACCTGTTTGGACATGTCTCGGTTCTGAAACTGATCTGCACGGCTCGAACCCCCGGGGGGGTTGCCGCGCTGACGTCATGGCTGATTGAGCAGCACCCGGATTCTGAAATTGTCGATCGGCGTCGGATTGCCCATGAACTTTCACAGTCGCTGGACTGGAGACAACAGCACGAGGCACTCTGCCGGGTTCTGCACCGACAGCGGCGCGACATATCGCGCCTCCGGGAATGGGCACTCGACGAAGGCATCTGGGGACAGCCGTTTCTGGCGAGGGTCTATTCGCGAGTGATTCTCGTGTTGATGCCGCTGGCCGCTCTTGCGTTTCTGCTGGCGCCATCCGGAACCACGTTCAGTGTAATTCTGTTACTGCTGTTCGGAAATATTATCCTGACCGTCTTGTTTTCAGGCGAATTTCACTCGTCGCTGAAACAGCTGACAGGACGACCGGATGTGCCGGGGCTGAATGCACTCTGCGATTTGTTCTCTCACATGGTCAACGCGCCGCTGTCCGCACCGATTCCAGCTCAAGCCCGCGCGAAGGATGCGGAACAGTCGCTCCACAGCCTCAGAAGAATTTTGTCACTGGCGGTACTCCTGCAAAGCCCGATCATGACGTTTTTCTTCTACCTTCCGATTCAGTTGTTTTTCCTGGTAGATCACCACATCGTTCGTGCCATGCTGCAGTGGCGAATTCGTTCCGGCAGGCATGCGGAAGAGTGGTTTCGATCCGTCGCATGGTTTGAGGCCGCCAACAGTCTGGCTTCAGTCGAGTTTGAACATCCTGACTGGTGCGTCCCCGTGTTCGTTCCCCATACTTCGTCCGAAGTCCGCGTGTCCGCGATCGCTCTGGGGCATCCGCTACTGCCAGCGGCGGAATGCGTCCGGAACGACGTTGAAGTCGGACCACCTCATACATTGTTTCTTCTCACAGGCTCAAATATGTCAGGGAAGAGCACGCTGCTGAGGGCGATCGGGATAAACATTCTTTTGGCGAATGCCGGCGCTACCTGCTGTTGCGGCAGTCTGCAACTGCCGCATTTGCGCGTCATGACGAGCATCAGAATCACGGATTCCCTGAGTGATGGTGTTTCATTGTTTCTTGCTGAGGTGTTTCGACTGCGAGAGATCGTGTCCGCAATCAATCTCGACAGCAACCCTCGTCCGGTGCTGTTCCTGATCGACGAAATTCTGAACGGGACCAATTCCCGCGAAAGAGCAATCGCGGTTGACAGGTTCATTGACTACCTGCTTTCAACATCTGCGATCGGAATCATCACAACACATGACCTTGATCTGGCCGACAAATCGCAGAATCGAGACAGGCTGCAGCTCTTCCATCTGCGCGACACAATTACCGATGCGGACGATCGCCCGACGATGGCGTTCGATTACATTTTGCGTCCCGGCCTGACGCCGGTCACCAACGCATTGAAGATTATCAAACTGTTCGGGCTGGCACAGGGTGAGAGAACCGCTGCTGACAGTTCGTCCTGACGGCTTCACGACTTCATTGCGGCCATTCGCGTTTGGACTTTGCCATTGATCTCGCTGTCGGTGGCAGGTGAATAGCACGAGTTAGGGTCCATAGAATCGTTGGAATCGATTCCTCGTACCATGCGGTAGGCGCATCAGTCCGCAGAAAACATGTCCTTCGCCCCGCCGTCTGACCTAGGTTTAGGATGCCGCCTGAGTCATCGTTCGTGGAAAGGGCGTGATTTTCGTATTTCACCCGCCCGGTGGAAGGGTGAAAACATTGCAGCCGGAGAGCGAACGACGACTATTTTGAAGTTATTCCCAGCCCCCTGGAAGCCGCCAGTCATGTCGATATCAGTACCGACGTCTTCAACATTTAATTCTTCGCATAATGAGGTTCCCGGAAAGGCAGCCTGGATCACCGGCTCGCTGCTGGTGTGGATCCTGAGTTCGCTCATGGTAGCGTGGTTCGAGTTCGGTATTTTCTGGAACCTTCCACTGCTGCTGTTCACGATGAATCTCAACGCGTTCGATCAGGCTCTCGTCGTCTGGACGCTGCTGGCTCGAACGCTGCTTGTGACTTCACCGGCGATGCTCGTCATCGCGGCAAGTCACTGGTCCGGTCGATTCCCGGCGGTTCGAGTGATTGCGTGGGCGTGGCACCTGTTTGTTTTGACCTGGCTGCTCATTGACTGTGGATTGCAGTGTGTCACGGGAGCCAGTCTCTGGTATTACATCGACAAAGCCATGATGACTGAAGACCTGGCCGTCGGCGGCGACATTTCAGCCGTGACGGAAGGCGTTCAGGCTGCAATGTGGATCATGGGCGTACGCATCCTGCTGCTTGCCGTTGGCTGTTTCTGCGCAATGCGAATCTGGCTGATCAGCCCGTTTCGAAAACGATTGCCCGGGGCTTTGACGGTCGTGTCAGTGATGTCTCTCCTGATCATTCCGGGAGTCGTCGGAGCCAGGGTCTTTATTGGCAACCCTCATTGTCTTGAACAACTGCATGGTTCGATGGCGTTTCGAACGTGGCTGTTTCATCCGGATCGAATTGCGGACTATGGCGTCGCCGCATTCGGAAAGGCGTGCAACGAGGAGTTTGCCGATGTGTCTGGCGATCTTCGTACACTGTGTGAGGCTCCCCGGGCTCCGTTGCATCCATCGCTTCGAGTGGCCGCAGTCGACGCGCCGTCTGGCGTCGCCCAGCGTCCCAACATTGTGATACTGTTCACCGAGAGTTTTCGACACAACGTCCTGACTCCCGAACGACTGCCGCGTCTGAGTCGCTGGGCGGAACGATCCCTGGTCGGTGAGCGGCATTTTACAGGTTCGAACTGCTCCGAACTGGGAGCGTTTGGGTGCATCTACAGTCGAATTCCGCTGTGCTACGACGCCACTCTGGATCAGCAGGTCCCTTCCGAGGCATTTTCAATATGGCATCAGCTGGGATACCAGCGACAGGCGATCACCAGTTGCAACTTAAACTTCTGTCGCATGAACGAGTGCATCGGCCCACTGAATTTTGATCGGGTCACGACATTCGCTAAACAAGGCAATCCGTGGCACGACAATGACCGCCAGACTCTATCGAAAATTGCCGACGAATTGCGATCAGCCTCGTCGCCGCAACTAATATTCTCAATCCTGTTTGCGACCCATTATTCCTACGACTATCCTTTGGAATACGACACCGATCCGCCTGCATCAGTTCCTCCGTTGCCGCCAAATCCGGGAACGGTCGATCTGCTGCGGGATCGATATTTCAAATCCCTGGCATTTTTGGACGCTGAGTTCGATCAGTTTCTCACCTCCGTTGCCGACACCAATACGATCGTTGTGATCACTGGCGATCATGGTGAATCATTTCTGGATGATGGATTCCTGGTTCATGGCACACGACTGTCCGACATTCAGTCCCGGACACCGCTCATGATCTTTGGCCCGAACGTCCAGCCGCGACGACTGACCGTCTCCAGTAGTCATTTCGACGTGATGCCAACG
>JBBQSE010000630.1:0-4039 GCA_038214195.1 Planctomycetales bacterium | reverse complement strand
TGACCCCACTCAAACTCCATAGTAGAGGTGGAGTGCCGAAGTGACCGCGAAAAATGTTCAACAATGCCGTTGCACCGGATTTGCCGGCGACGTTTACTCACTAAATCCACCCACCGGCGGCAAACCGGTGAACTCTAACGTTACGTTTGCTGCGTATGGAGAAACACGCGTGCCGCCGAAGTCCGAGACACGTTCCGAGGTCGAACTCGACGCAATCGTACTTGAGGCCGTGCGCTACAATCGTTACCGGGGCATTGCGCGAACAGACATGAAGTCGTACGTAGGCCTTCGACACAAGGGGCAAACGAGCGACGAGTTGCTGGACGCATCTCTCAGCCGCCTGTGTTCCGCAGATCAAATTGTTCGCATTGGTGAACGCTGGCTACTGCACCGCGGTATTTTCCAAACCGCAAAGGGTCATGCGCGGAAACCGGAATTCCACTTCGAAGACACATGGATTCTCATGTGTATCCTCCTACTGAATGAAAATGGCCCATGCGAAATTAAGGACATCATCCCGCTGGCCGACGGAATAAACAAAGCCATCCCCACTGTTGACGAACTTCACGGGGCTCTTAATCGTTTACTCTCAGCGCGCCTCATCTCAACTCGCAAAGGAGCGTATGCGCCAACTCCGAAGGCTCAAGAGCTGCACAGGAAGGTCAAGGAAACCTGTCGCTCAGGCCTCTTGGAACAGATGGAAGGCTTGACGAACATACTTAAATGCCCCTGTTGCGGCGTTCAACTCAAACGGGTGATGTGGCGCATCAATGTTACCGACCAAGATGTCGATGCCGCCTACAAACAGTATTCGTCGGGGTCCTCCTTTCGTGGATTGAAGAAGAAACGTCAATGAGCGCGGTACCAACAAGCCGCAGAACAAGCCGTTGCACTCGGAGCCGCAGGCCGCGCGGTTTTGAAATGGAAAATCGTTTGCCGCGGCCCGGTGAACGGGGTCGTTCTGCCTTCTTAATCGTTTGCTCATCCATTGACGTGAAGAGTATTCAGCCGTGTCGGAGTAGATTATGAGTGACAGCGAAAACAACCGCTCAGCAACTCGCGTTCCTCCGCGGCTTCTTTTTGTGCGTCTTCTCCGCCTGTTTATGACAATTACAGGTGTAGGTTCCACACTCTTCGGTATCGTCTTTCTCATAACTACTATTGCCTTCGCGAAGAAGGAGGAATTCTTCTTCCGTGGGGAGTTATATGGAGGTATTGCGTTCCTCGTCTGTGGCATGGCTTTGTTGACGTGGGTACGACGGCGGCTAAGCAACGAGATTCGATCTGCCGCACTGCGTGAGGCAGACCGAGACGACGTTGGACTTTCTGTCCCGCCTCGAACTGAAGTTGTGGGGGTTAGTCTAATTGCAGTCTCGCTGATATTGCCGGTTCTCGCTGGCGTTGTTCTGCTTTTCGTCACATCGTTTGGTATTGCTCTTGCCATCAGCGCAGCTACGGTGCTCGCTTCTTCAGTTCTGGTCGCGTTTGACGCTCGTAGCCTCGGAAATGTCGATCTGCAGGGTAGGCAACGCGAATCTGCCGGGGTGTTGTTTCTCGGAATGTGCCTGCTGTGGATCATTGTTTACCCCTTCGCATTTTTCCGTCGCCAGCATTTTGCTGGTCCGAATCTTGGACTTGTCGCTGTCGCTGTTGCGTTGTTTTTTGGTGCTGGTCCATTCATTGGCTCCGTTGTGATTCCTCCTCGCCTGCCATCGTGTTCAAGTTCGGAGGTAGTGCAGTTACTTGAGCAGGTGATTCGCAGCACGCACGTCAATGCAACCTTGAAGTCCATTGATGGGCATCGTGAACTCAGCTTCGACAGTGATGCAAGTGCGAGGCACGGAGAATGCGTAGCCCACACCGACTCCGGAGACGTTCTGGTGAACTTCCTCGTCGAATGGCAAGACCGAAGCAAAGGGCTCTTCCAGGTTCGAATTCTGCCAGCCGATCTGCCGTCGTGCACTGGCCCAGAGGTCGCGGAGTTGCTTGACAAAGTAATTCGAACGACGCTTGTTGGTGGGACTTTGACGTCCATCGACGGCCATCGGGAACTCAGCTACGACCGTGATGCAGGTGTCAGGCATGGGGCAAGTGTCGCCCACACTGACGCGGGAAACATCGATGTACAATTCGTTGTGGAATGGCAAGACCGTAACAAGGGCGTATTTCAGGTCCGAATTCCGCCGGCCCACTTGCCGTCATGTACTGGTCCAGAAGTCGCGGAGCTGCTTGAACAAGTGATTCGAAGTACGCTCGTCGGTGCGAAATTGAAGTCCATCGACGGCCACCGCGAAATCAGTTACGACCTTGCTGCAGGTGTCAGGAACGGCGAGTGCCTTGCCCGCACTGATGCCGGAGAGATTCCCATCAAATTCATCGTCGAATGGCAAGATCGCGACAAGGGACTTTTCCAGGTGCGAACGGTCGCCACACCAGAATGAGAAGGCCGAACATCTGTATGTCCTTTGAAGTCAAGCAGTACGTAGCGGTAGCGCGGTAAAACCTGCAGATTTTTTTCGAGGGGTGAATTTTCCCCGCGATCGTACTGCTTCGGCTTCCCTGTTTACGGGTGGCGAGGCTGGATGGTTCAGAGAGCGGTTGCTTGATTTCTAAGGTGAAGTCAGTCGCTGTTCGTTTCGCGGCGTAAGCCGCGTCTGGCAGCGATCGAGTTGCTTCAAACATCTGTCGGCGCTCTGCCGAATCGTAAGCCGATTTCAAAGAATCCGACGCTGGCGATTCGGTGTCCAGGAAAAAGGGGTCTCCATTTTCCAGGACGGCAGTAGAAATTATCCGTGACGGCACTGGTCCATTCAAAAAGTGCGGCTCTTGTCGTTGCTCAGCTCTTCTCCGCGAGGAGAGAAACGAGTTCCAACGCGTCCAGTTATGTGGCGGTTCGCAGTGGCGTGCAACTGATCTGATCATTCAGGTCGGTCCGTGGCCCCATAGGTTGAGGCTGGGTTCTGGTTGTGCTTCCTTTCGAGTGAAGGCGCCGTCATGGCGGATTGTGTTTTTGTCAAAGGTTCCGCGAGCCCCGTTCGCCTCGCCGTCGCATCGGACTGCACTTGCTTTGAGGCCGGTGCGACGGCGAGGCGAATGGGGCGCCCCCGTTTGCTGAGCCTGAGCGGAGGTTGTGTTCAGTCGAGATTGTTAAAGCCTGGTTGATTTCAAAAAGCGTTGCGACGACGTTTCCATTCAAAGCGCGTGAGCGGCAACGCGATTGAGCAGACTGCCGGCCGGGCTGGCCTGAGTCGTCAGGTCTCCCATGAGATGATCGGCAGTTAAAGTGCTCGGCGTTTGGTGCCACAGATCAATTTTCGTAATCCGCAGCACCGTGGCTCAGTTAGTCGACCGGCTGACGCCGCCGCAACGCAGGGTTCCGGGAGTGCTATCCTTTCTCAAAGACGGTCGGGTCAAAGGCTGTTTTACGTTTCCACATCCAGTAGACAGCGCGGCCGAGCTTGATCGCCAGCAGCGTGTTGGCTCGCGCCTTGTTGTGTTTCTTTTCAATCTTCGCAGCGAAGGCTTTGGCTTGTGGGCACTCACGCTTGAGCAGCGTGATGGCTTCGGAAAACGCCCACTTCAAATGTGGGTTGCCGATCTTTCTACCGGTCGGTTTGTAGTTCTTCCCGGCTGAAGAATTGGTTCCCTTGACGAGGCGTGAGTACGACAGAAAGTCGCCCACGGTCGGGAAGCGGCGGATGTCATGGATTTCGTACAGCATCGTCATTGCCAGAATGCGACCGACACCGGGAATACTTTGAAGTCGATAGAACGTATCGGCAGCTTCGATGTAAGCGTGTTGTTCAAGGTACAGATCCAGCTTCTGAATCTGCTTGTCGTAGAAGTCGATGAGATCGACGTCGAGACTCACCATCTGCTGCAGGCTGTCACCTTCGAAGCGCTCGGCAATGCCGACTCGATTGGCTTTGTAGCTGATCGATTTTTCGAAGGCGGGTAGGTTCTGCTGATGATTGACCATCTGCACGTGCGTGATGGTTGCCGAACGACGACGCACGATCGTGCAGCGACGGCGGAGCAA
>JBBQSE010000629.1:0-4059 GCA_038214195.1 Planctomycetales bacterium | reverse complement strand
GCCGAGGGAATCCGACCTGAGACAGGTCGGACTACGTAGGCAGATCTGTCCTCAGATCTGCTTCCTTTGGCGCGCTTCAGTCGCACGGGGCCGCGGGACCCAATGACTCGCCGATGGTAAATCATTTCCTGCCGCTCGCCTTACCACCGGCTAATATCTGATACCGCTCCGCAGTAAACGCAAAGCAACCGAAAGCACGGCAAAAAATCCTTCACGGCGTTGCGTGGCAGCCACAGATTCTTCTGACGAGCAAAAATTGAAGTGGTTTGTTGAGAGGCGATTTTCTCTGTCTGTGGCAGTGGAGGCAGAGCCTCCGATGGATTGCGTTCCAGGGCTGGAGCCCTGGAACGAGGGTTATGCTAAAAAAACAGGGGCCGTCGAAATTTCGACGGCCCCTGTGGTTTTGAGTTGGATCAGGCCAGCAAGTGCTGGTCAGACTTTATGGGAGGAACGGAGCGAAGCCGATGTTCGGGAACATAGGATCAGCAGCGGCTCGAAGGTTGTAGCCTCCGGTATTGAACGCGTTCTGGATATCCTGAGTAATCCCGAAGTTGATGAACGTGTTGTTCGGATTATTCAGGGATGGACCATTGTCAACCTGGAAGAAATCCGCCTGACGATTCGAAGCGCCGAAGTTGCCAAGGAAGATGGCTTTCAGAGGATCGAGTGTCGTGTAGGTCGCACCCTGAGGCGTCAGATCATCACCGCGTGAGCTGGGCAGGATCTGATTACCCTCGTTGTTCTGGAATCGCAGATCGAACTGAGCCGTGTCGTCCAGATAGATCGCATCAAAGGTGTTGTTTCCGGCGTTATCGACCGACGTAAAGGTTTCACCCGCAGAGAGGAACGATGCCGTACGCACGTCCTCTTCCAGGTTGCCGCCGAAGGCATTGTTCTGAACATCAGCCGCGAGATAGGAGCCTGTTCCGACGTTGATAAACAGACCTTCGCCAGTCGCCAGGCCCGTTCCATTGTTCTGAATCTTGTTGTTCGTCACGGTCAGGAATGAATTCTGAACTGTCCGCAGATTCAGGTACGGATCGATATAGGCCGTGTTACCGTTCACACTGCCAATGTTCAGACTGGTGAACTGTGGCAGAAGCGGATCGTAAAAGGCCGGAAATCGTGGTCGGTCATCCGCCGGAGTGAATGGTGGGTCCGGGAACGGGAAGTTTGGAAGGTACACAAATCGACTCTGATTCATGTTCGCGTCACCGCGATAGAAGACGCCTTCCATTCCGTTGGAAACAATCCGGTTATTGTCGAGCGTAATGCGGACTGGATCAAACAGGGACGCTCCGCCTTCGCGGTTTCGAATCCCGGCTGCACCCGTCAGCAGCAGATTGACACCACGGCGACCGTTTTGGCTCACCAGGTTGTCCGTCATCGTCAGCTGAGGAATCGGACCGGACTGTGTCACTCCACCTGTGAACGAAGTTCCATTGGCAGCGATACCGGCAGGTGCGATGCCAACCGCCGTACCGCCGAAGACATTGAGACTCACGCCGTCGCCACCATTGCCCATGTTCACACCATTATTGGTTCCACCAATCGTATTGCCTGTGATGGCGATAACTGGTCGAGGTGTTCCAGTGCCGGTGGACCCCGTCGCCGTCAGAGCGATCCCATCATCCTGGTTTTTCTGAATGATGTTCCCTTCGTTGACGCCACCCACGACCAAAGTCGCTGTGGCATTGCCAGAGAAGTTCGCCTGAATACCGTCGCCGTCAGCAACATCGATATCGTCGTTGGCGTTCAGGTCTTCGCCTGGATCGAGGATACCATTGCCGTCGGTGTCTTCCGATGCACCCGCAATGTTGTTCGTAATGATTGTTCGTGAAACACGCACAATGGCATCCGACGTTCCGCTGGAATTCAGACGGACACCGTTACCGCCGCCTGCGGTGCCGTTGCCATTGATTGTGGTTTGACCGGTTGCGGATGTGATCAGGATGTCGGAACGTCCACCGTTCGTATCGATGCGAACACCGTCACGACCGTTGTTTGAGATTGTTGTATTCCCCGCAGTGTTGGCGTCTGCATGGGCCGCCGTGCTGCCAGGTACTCGGGTGCTGGTGATTTCGACGAGCACGCGAGACTGATCGTTGCCGACCAATTGCACACCATCAACGGCGTTGTTGTTAAATGTGTTTCCGTCAAAGATTGAGCGACGGCCTGGCGGCAAGCCAATTGTCGGGTCGCCAAAGGATGAGTTTTGTGACGTCTGGACAAGCATGCCGTTCTGGCCGTTGTTATTAAAGCTGCTGCCCGTCACATCTCCAATCAAGATCGCGTCGCCACGAACCCGGAACTGAGTACCATTTCCGCCGTTGGCGTTGAACGTGCTGTTGTTCACTGTCACTGTGTTTGGCGTGCCAGACGATGGCTGATTCGGATCAAATCGATCGTTGCCCTGAGCATCAACAACCAAGCCGTCCCCGGCGTTTGATGTGGAAGTCACGTTAGTAAGCTGTGCCGTCAACAGAGACGAATCAGCACGCGTCAGAGCAATGCCATCACCGTTTCGCAGCGGATCGACACCGTCCAGCGTGCCTGTTACGGAAACGTTGTTCAGGACAACATTTGCGAGTCCATTTCCTCCAACGTTGACACCAATCCCCACATCACTGTTGCCGGTGATGTAGTTACGATTCTGTGCTGCGGTGAGATCGATAAAATTGGCATCGTTTACCGTCAGATTCAGCGTGTTGTTGATAGGCGGGAAGCTGTGAAGTCCCGTCAGCTGACTCACGATACCGCCACCGGTATTCGCGGAGATTGTATTTCCCTGCACGAGTGCGTTGAGTGTACCCATTGACGCTGGAGTGACATTGCTGACCAGCCGCAGACCGGCTCCAACGTTGGCATTGATCGTATTTCGGCTGATGACTTCGTTGTTCGCCGCAGAGCCAAAGTTTAATGTTCCGCCGTTGTCGATTATCAGCGCGGCACCGTCGCCGAGATTTTCCGAGATGTTATTGTTAATCAGGTTTCCGTCAACTCGACCGCCATTGGCGGCAAGGATTCGAATCCCGTCGGAGCTGTTCCGGCTGATAACGTTTCCTTCCGTGTAGGATGTCCCCAGAATAATATTCTGGCCGAGAGTCAGCGGATCAAATCCACCAAGCGTTGAATTCGCATGAATTACGGCATTGTCGCGAGCTTCAATATTGATGCCTCGTCCCGCGTTCTGTTCAAACGTTCCGCCCTGAATCGTCAGAGCATCCACAGTCGCGTTGTTTGCGGCAACGATCGAGAGGCCGGTGCCGCCGTTGCGAGACATCGTATCATTGATGGAGTTAAAGTGGGTAATTTTCGCATTATCGACAGCGTGGACTCGGAAACCGTCGCCCTTCCGGGCTGTGTCAAAGATTGGAGCGCTGAAGCTCTGGTTCAAGTCGAGCACAAGACCATTCGCGTCTACTGGATCCTGAACAAAAGTCCCGGTGAGTGTTCGAGTGCTTTGGACACCATTTCCAGTGAAGTCATCGCGGAAGGTCACGCTGCCCGCAGTGCCAGCGAGCTGGTTTGCGATTACCACATCGTCCCCCGGAAGAGCGTCTGGGAGGAGGTTGTTGTTATCGCTATCCATTGTCCACGCAAATACTTCATTCGGCTCAAATCCTGCAGCACCAACGGAATCGCTGATGAAGCCAAGGTTGAGTTGTTGGCTACCGTCCAATGCGGTCTGTAGTGCGTTGCTAAATGGAGGAACACCAAAACCATTCACTGCATTCAACCCTGTTGGCACCTCCGACCCATTGAGGGGTGTGAACTGACTGCCTGGCCCCACATTGGTGACAAAAATTATTGTTTCGGTGGTATCGAACTCAAAGTCGGGCGTCCCGGCTGGCAGATCAAGATTCCAGTTGAAAGCAAGAATATCACCCGTCGATGAAAGGTTCGTCAGCGATGCCGGAGCACTAAAAGTATCCCCCGTCATGGCAAAGCTCGCCTGAACCTGCGTCGTGTATGTTCGAGCGAACGCATTGTCGGTGATCGTATTGAACATCGAATCCACGCTGGCCGTTGCCGTTCCATTCAGGTCCAGAGCCATGC
>JBBQSE010000628.1:0-4067 GCA_038214195.1 Planctomycetales bacterium | reverse complement strand
CTCGACGACGCGAACGCCATCCCGTCGATCCCGGGGTATGGAATTCTGGGAAATCGTCCAGTCGTGCCCACTGCTCCTGTTGCATCCGTTCCCGCAGTGAATGAGACCATCCAGGCGACGACCGGATCGGCTGAATTCAATCCGTTTGAAGTGATCGATGAACAGGTGCCGGTGAACCAATCAACTCCGGAAGTTACGCCGCTTCCCGATGAACCATTTTCTTTTCTTACCGAACTGCGATTTGCGACTGAGGTCTTCCTGGCTGCCTATGTGCCGACGACAGCTCTGCGACTGATCATCGTGCTGATTTCCATCGGGCTGTCCGGTGAAGCGCCAGCATCGCATCCATTTCTGGAGATGCTGAATTCCGGGATCAGTGTTTCGATGCTGGCAATGATCCTTATCACGGCCGTCTTCTTCGCCCCGATCGTGGAAGAGTTGCAGTTTCGCGTCGCGATTCTGGGCGGAATCGCTCAGCTGGGTCGGCCCGGACTCGCACTCGGGGTTTCATCTATCCTGTTCGCCTTCGCACACGGTTTCCCGGATTCCCTCGCCCTGATCCCACTAGCCTTGGCGCTGGGCTACGCCTATCTTCGCCGACGAAGTTACGTGACGGTCATGCTGGTGCATTTTCTGTTCAATGGATTCAACATGGTGCTGGCCCTGGTTGCGATGTTGTAGAACCCTGCATTTGCCCGACTTTTGGCGTAATTCCGCGTCTAAGTCGTTTGACCCGAGCCAGCGGCGAGGAATGGTTGTGCTGAAGTCCTCGCCGCTGGCTTTTGAAGTTGCGCATTGTTGGTTTCGTTCGTGTTTTTGTAGCCCGAAGCGTCAGCGAGGCGATGTCAAGATCTGTATTTCCTTGCTTACGCAGCGGGTTTTCAAAATAGCGCAACTTCAAAACTGTTGGCTCGGGTCAAACGAATATCCGCAAGAGCTGGGGGGCTGAAAGGAAACCTGGGTTTAGGCGAATCTATGCAAATCCCCGAAATCGCCAGACAGTTTTCAGCATTTCGAAGATCTGATTGATCACCAGCAGTTTCGAAAGTAGACTGTTTGCGTGGAATTTCCAGGCTGCCGTGCCCGATTTCATCTATGGTTCATTCCAGATTCCACAGGCCACCAGCCCCAAGTCCCGCTGTGGCGATTGTGTTGCAGGAGCTTCCGATGTTGAAACAGACCGATTCTGTCAGGATGCTGAACAAGGTTCAGACGCGGCTTCGCGCGGCCAGTTTTGCTCGGGCTCTCCACTGGTGGACCCTCGGTGGCTTTGTCCTGGCCTGCGTTGCCGTGCTGTGCGTTCGGCTTTTGGGACTGATCCCTGATGATCGAGAGCCTCTGGCGTGGTTGTTGGTCTTCCCGGCCGTTGCGGCTTTGGGAGCCTGGCTGTTTCATCGCCGCGTCGAACGAACCGCTGCGGCTCGAGCTGTTGATGAACACTTGAAGACCGACGACCTGTTTCTGACCCTGGCGACGCTCTCGTCGTCTGCCGGCGAATATCAACCACTGGTTGAGCAGACGGCGGCAAAAGTCGCGACTCGGATCGTTCCGGCAAATGTTGTCCCTTTTAAAGTCGAACGACCGATGGGAATGCAGGCCTGCGTTCTGTGCGTTCTCGCGCTGCTGATCTGGTTGTGTCCGCCACTGGATCCGTTTGGCAATGTCGAAGCGGCAACGAAAGTTGAAAAGTCAAAGAAGGAAGTCGAACTCATTCGCAAAGCCATCAAGTCGCGCGAAGAAAAACTTTCGGTACAAGTCAAGACCGCTGACGAACGTGATGACAAACTAAATGAGCAGATGAAGGAAATGATGGCCTCACTGCGACAAATGCGACCGATGGAGAAGAAGCCAAACTCGAAAGTCCTTCAGGACCATCGCGGTTCGCTGAATGACATGTGGAAAAATGTCTCCAGCGAAGAGCTTCGCGAAATGCTCAGCCAATCGATCTCCGACCAACAGTTCGGGGGAGAACGTTCGAAAAAAATGAACGAATGGCTCAAGCAATTGCAGCAGGGCAACAGCGAAATGCTGCAGCAGCAAATGGATCAGGCGAAAGAGACCATGGAAGCCATGATGGAAGCGAAGACTCCTGAAGAGCGGCAGAAGCTGGCTTCCCAACTCCGCCGCCAGTTGCAGGACTTGAAGAAGTTTTCTTCGGAGAAGGCAGGTTCAAAAGAACTTGATAGCGCTCTGAATCAGGCGATGAAGGCGTTGGAGGCACTCGCCGCGAAGAATCAAAGCGGTGAGGCCAGCAGTCCCGAAGAAATGCAGATGGCTCAGGAAGCCGCCGAAGCGCTGCGTGAGGCCATGAATCTCTCCAAAACTGAACTGCAGGAACTCGCTCGCTCCGCCAAAGAAATGAAGCAGCTGGAAGAAGCGCTCAAGACACTGCAGGCGGCGGAAAAACTCAATCAGGATGGCCAGTTGGACGGTGAACAGTGCGAAGGCTGCAAGTCGCTGGCGGAGTATGCTGAAAAATACAAAAAGATGATGGCTGGCATGGGTCGAGACGGACAGGCCGAACGAGATACTCCCGGTGGCATGCAGGACGAAGATGACAGCGATCCTGAGGGCTACAAGGACGAAAAGACGAAGACGCAGATCAAGGCTGGCAAAGTGCTTCTGTCCATCAAAACCAAAGAAGCGGCGACGGAAAAAGACTTCGATCCTGAAGAATTAAAGAAGTACGAAAGCACCGTCAGCGAAATCAAGTCAGGCGTCCAGGCCGCGATTGAAAACGAACAGATTCCGCCGGGATACGTCGATGGCATCAAGAGCTACTTCGACAATCTTGAGTCACCAGCGGTTCCCTGATCTCCATTCCTGAATGCTTAGCGCTTTTTCGCCAGCCACGATGATGTGGTCGATGAGCGGGATGCCGATGATTTCGGCGGCGGATTCCAGACGTTCCGTCACGCTGATGTCCTGATCACTTGGCGTCGGATCGCCCGATGGATGATTGTGGACGACGAGTATACAATTCGCGGCGTCGCGGATGGCGGGCCGAAAGACCTCGCGAGGATGGACGAGGCTATTGCGGAGCGTGCCGACGGTAATCTGATGAGACGCGATCGGCTGGTTCTTCGTGTCCAGGGTCACCATGTGAAACTCTTCCTGCTTGGCCTCTTTCGCCAGTCGCTCGAAGCGTTCCAGACAAAATCGCATTGCTGTGGCCGGACTGGTGATCCGGACTCGCTCACGAAAACCGTTGTCCATTGCCTCTGCTACGCGACGTCCAAGTTCGATGCCCGCCATGATTTGACAGTAAGCGGGCTCATTGACGGCGACGCTGTATTCCTTGAGCTCTTTTCGCCCAAGTCCTGGCAGCGTCTCGAGCCGTTCACCGAGTCGAGTTGCGATTCGCTCACCCGCCTGCAAGGCAGACTCACCAACGCGTCCCGTGCGAATCAGAATCGCCAGCAATTCGGACAACTTCAGCTGCGACGCGCCATGCTGCAGCAGTCGTTCACGTGGCCGCTCGCCGACAGGAGATTCCGTGATTTGTGTTCCGTGGACCTGGGCATTGACCCATGGATCGACTTCAAACTGCTGCGGATCGCCCTTCCAGCGAAACCGGATCCCGGCCTCTGTTTCCACTGGTTGCAGATTACCCTGTTTGACAAGCTCAGCCACAATGTTGAGAGTCACTCGCGAGTATTCATTGCCGTGCGACTCGCGAATTTCCTCAATTGCGAATTCCGGTCTTGCGCACAGACGCGACAGGACAGTTTGATAGATTTGCTTGCGATCAAGCTTTGAGACAGGAGGCATGTTGCTGAGCCCTCTGGGATGCGGTGGTGGCTACTCATACGCTGTAAGTATCTGCTGAGTCTTAGGAGGGACAATCTTACGAACTTCTCTGGCCTTTTTCCCGTCGCAGCGGAATCAACCGTGTAAAATCGAGAACTGACTTTCTTCAAATCAGTGGCTGAGTAGAATGTCAGGCACCGCCGGAGCGACGATCGTTCGCGTGCGGAACAGAATACCCGCAACTTGTTGATACCCGTTGAGTGTGACGTATGCCAACCTATGTCTATGGTGTCATTCTATCCGACGACGATGAAACC
>JBBQSE010000627.1:0-4153 GCA_038214195.1 Planctomycetales bacterium | reverse complement strand
AGTTCGGAGCCAGACCCATTTTTTCACAGCCTCGGAGCGAAAGACGACGATTCCGAACGATCCTGTTAAAATTTTGCAAAGAGAACTCTATGACCAGAAACGTCGTACTTATGGGCGACTCGTGGATTGCCGTCCTGGTTGCCCTGTCCCTTTTTGCAGCGAATACGATTGCTGCCGACGATCCGGGCGTGAAGCGTGTTCAGGGAATTAAAGTTCTGCCAGATAAGGCACCTGATTGTTCGTCGCTGCAGTCCATCGTTGAAACCGTCACGCGAGACTGTAAGACCAACGACGAACGCGCGATCGCCATCTACAACTTCATGCGGCTGACTCATTATCACCGGGCCTATCCGAGTGAACCGGGCGGCATCCCGGTGCTCAAGGAAATCAACTGCTACGGCTGGAGTCTGTGTGGTGGTCTGCATGCCGAGGAGTCGGCTCTGTGGCGCGAGATGGGCTGGGATTGGCGGTTTGTCGGCTGGCCTGGTCACACTACCGTCGAAGCGTTTTACGATGGTCGCTGGCATTATCTCGACGTGTTCCTCAAATTTTACGCCTGGATGCCTGATCCGAAAGATCCATCGCGCCGCACGATTGCCGGTGAAGACGACCTCGCGGCCAATCCGCAGCAGTTGTTGCTCGACGCATTCGTGATTGATCCCGCTCGCAACGTCGCCTACGCCAAGGGAAATGAATTTGAAATGTTTGGTGAGAAAGCCAATTGGCAGGCTCCGGCCTTTCTGGTCTGTGGCGATGACCTGCAGGGAGTTCTCGACGGCGTGCGCCACAAGAACCGTGTTGGCCCCGAACCAGGCTGGGGTGGCATGCGGCACGCGACCGGCGATTATTCGGCAGACGTGAATTTGGCACCCGGCTTCTCGCTGACGAACACATGGGACAAAGCCGAAGGAGCGTGGTACTGGGCGGATTCGCAGGTCGCACCGTGCCACACGTGCGGCGACAAGGAGATTCGCAACTCGCCGGAAAAAGGACCGATCGCCGAACCGTATCTCGGGCCGGACTGGAATTGCGAAAGCTACGCCAATGGTCAGATCGACTTCCGTCCCGACCTGCAGCATCCTGATTGCGTACGGTCATTCGACGCCGTTGAGAATGTTGAATTGTCAGAAAGGGAATTCCGTCGTCTCGATCCATCGAAGCCAGCTCGTGTCACGGTGTTGCTGCAGTCGCCGTACATCATGACTCAGGCCAGCGGTTCGGCCGAAGGCGTAGAATCCACAGAAGTCAGTATCGACGGCGGCAAGTCGTGGAAAGCGACAAACCTGCAGGATTTCGGCGCGGCTGTTGGCGGACAAGTCTCGGCGCTGGTTCGGCTAACATTTAAGGATCGTCTGAAAGACCTGCACCTCCAGGCAACTGTGCAGAACAACCCATTCTCTTTGCCGTTCCTTTCACCAGGCCGCAATGTGGTTAACGTCTCAGTGGCCGATCCCACGGCGCTGGGCGAGAACAAACTCGTCGTCACCTATGCCTACCGCACCGGATCGCGCCACAAGAGTTACGAGCAACTGTGCCTGGAAGGGAAAGAAATCGCCCGCGCGCATGACGCTTCGTGGCATGAAACACCGACCGTCGTGCAGAAAACGTTCAAGGCCGAAGACCTCCCAGCGCAATTCATCATCGACGTTCCGACGCCGCATGACCAGCATCCCGTTTACCCGCGAATGCTGTTCGTCCGCCGCGAAGTGCTGACGCCGAACCAACAACCGCTGCCATTGCCTGAAGGCGTGCGGGCACCGACAGTGGAACCGGGGGACGAATTGAAAACTCTGCCGAACCCTTTGCTCACCGGCACGCAACCGCCGCCAATTCGGCTGGAAATCGACACGAATGCTGAGCGTGAGTGACGTCCAGCGTAAAGCATCGAGCCGAAAACAAGTGTCGCTTTTCGCTCTGCGAAAGTTGCGAACACGCTGCCGGAAGTGACATTCCGACCGCGAAAGCGTTGGTCCCTGAGGCAAAGACGGTTATCCTTCCGAAGCCTGCCTGTGGTTCGAAGACCGGCGGGTGACTCGAATGTCAATTTCGGATCGACTTCAAAACTTACTACGCGAAAAGATGATTGCAGACTGATCATGGGACTGTTCGACAAACTTAAACGCGGCCTGGAAAAGACGAAACAGATTCTGCGGACGGACGTTCGCGACCTGTTCAAATCCGGCCAGATTCTGGATGACACGCTGCTGCAGGATTTCGAAGCGAGAATGATCCGGACGGATATGGGTGTCTCCGCCGCCAATCAGATTGTGCAGCGGATCAGGACGGATCACGGCGGTCGAACGATTGACGTCGATGCCGTCTGGAAAACCATTCATGACGAGATGGTGGACTTGCTCAAGGGAAAAGACGACGTTCACTGGGACTTGAGTAACCCGCTGTCACCGCTGGCCAAAGCGGCCTCCGGCCCAACGGTCATTCTGGTGGCCGGAGTGAATGGCGTGGGCAAGACAACATCCATCGCCAAGCTGGCGAACCTTCTGCAGTCGAATGGCATGAAAGTCGTGCTCGCGGCCGGCGATACGTTTCGAGCCGCCGCTGTCGAGCAGCTGACGTTGTGGAGCGATCGACTGGGTTGCACGATTGTCCGCAAGGAAAGCAATTCGGACCCTGCCGCCGTTGCCTACGAAGGCGTGCAAAAGGCAGTTGAAATGGGAGCCGATTACCTGATCATGGATACGGCCGGCCGTTTGCAGACACAAAAGAATTTGATGGACGAACTGGAGAAAATTCGTCGTGTGATGCAAAAGATCATCCCCGACGCCCCGCATGAAAGTCTGCTGGTGCTCGATGCCACCACCGGACAAAATGGACTCAGCCAGGCGAAGAGTTTTTCCCAGACCATCGGCTGCACGGGACTCATCCTGGCAAAACTCGACGGCACCGCTCGCGGCGGCGTGGCGATTGCCATCCGCCAGGCGATGGGGTTTCCGGTCAAGTACATTGGCGTCGGCGAACAGATCGATGATCTGGAGATTTTTGATCCCACCGGGTTTGTGGATGCGCTGTTTGCAAAGTAGCAATACACTCGTTCCGAGGCTCCAGCCTCGGAACGCACTGCCAGGAGGCTCTGCCTCCAGTTGACTTCGCAGATGTCGTGTGAAGTCAAATCGCGGCATGTGGGAGGCAGGAGCCTCCGGGGCAGTGTGTTCCAGGGCTGGAGCCCTGGAACAAGTGAAGGACAGTGCGATGACAAGCAATCCTTATGCGAGTCCCGAATCTCCGGAGATCAGCGCACCGGTAACAAGCCCGTGGAGAAAGCGAGTTTTGTCCGTCCTTGCCATCGGTGCAATCTTGCTGGTTTTGGCTGCTTTGTTAATCCCAGCGACTCGGCGCGTTCCACAAGCGGCTCGGGGCACGCAATGCAGGAACAACCTCAAACAAATCTCGCTGGCGTTATTCAATTACCAGGATGTCTACGGCGTGCTGCCTCCCGCCTGCACCGTAGACGCAGAAGGCAGGCCATTGCACAGCTGGCGAACATTGATCCTGCCGTATTTGGACCAGCGACAACTCTACAAATCGATCGATCTCTCGAAGGCATGGAACGATCCGGCGAACGCTGCGGCCTTCAAGACCGTGCCGTCCATCTATCAATGTCCCAGCGCAGACCTGCTGCCCGGCAACACCACGTACCTGGCGGTTGTTGGAACAGACTGCTGTTTGTCCCCGACTGCGCCCAGGCACATCTCCGAAATAATCGATGACCGAACAAATACGCTGATGGTATTCGAGGTCGGAATCGGGAATGCCGTACCCTGGATGTCCCCGCAGGACGCCGACGAGCCGATGGTGATGAGCTTACTAAGAACGAGTGACAATTCGCATACTGGCGGAACTCAGGCCGCCATGGCGGATGGCAAAATTGTATTTCTCTCGAAAGACATGGACTCAAACACGCTGCGCGCCTTGACGACGATTGCGGGAAACGAAGTGATCGGCGAGTATTAGCAGTGTAGAACAGTTGTCCTCGATAGTTCCTATGTCCCTTCTCCCCCTGGCAAGCAGGCTGTCGTCATAGGGCAGAGCTTCTGGTTGAGCCCCGTCGAAATTTTTTGAAATTTGTCGTGAGACGATGAGAGATTTCGTCTCGATCAGATTCGGACGCACACCACGGCGGATTCAACTTTGCGCA
>JBBQSE010000626.1:0-4156 GCA_038214195.1 Planctomycetales bacterium | reverse complement strand
CCTCGACGCCGTCATTGGTCTGCCCGCGAATATCTTCTCCGGCACCGGCATCCCGACCTGCATTCTGGTGCTGAAGAAGCAGCGGGAGAATGCCGACGACATTTTGTTCATCGACGCTAGTCAATGTTTCGAGAATCGAATCAATCAGGATTTTTTGCGGCCCGGAAGACATCGAACGGATCATCAACACCTTTCGACAACGGGAAAGCATCGAGAAGTTCAGCCACGTCGCCGCGCTGAGTGAAGTGCAGGAAAACGACTACAACCTGAACATCCCGCGCTACGTGGACACATTCGATGCGGAAGAGCCAGTGGACTTGGACGATGTGTCGAAGAAGTTGGTCATTTTGGAAAACGAAATGGGTGAGACAGACAAAGTCATCGCCGGGTTCTGCAAGGAACTGGGAATCAAGGCACCGTTTTAGTTGGACTGCGTCATGCGATTCAGCCCGAAGGGCTCCCAGAAATTGGCCGGTCGTCGAGCGCAGCGAACAACACGACGAAACTGGTGGAGCAATTCACCGAAGACACAACGCGATGTTCGGCACCAACTTTTCCACGAAAGATACGCAGAGTTTTTACAACTATTACCAGGACATCGCGAAAAAGGTCAAAGACAAAAAGGTGGACATTCTGCTGGTGGTCAACATGTTCCTCACGGGCTTCGACAGCAGGCCACTCAACACGATGTACGTGGATTTCGAGCTGGAGCTGATTCACCGCGACGTGATCAACGTGCAGTATATCCTGACGCTGCTGGCGAATCTGTACGACGCGGACGAGAAGGAACAGGCCGGCCTTCGGAAGCTGATCCTCGACACAGTTTCCGGAGATCTCGAGCTGCGGAACAAGAGTGAACTGATCGAAAAATTCATTGAGCAAACCCTGCCCAAGGTCGGCGATACAACTGAGATTCCGGATACCTTCGAGGCCTTCTGGGAGACCGAGCTATTGGCCGCATTCGATCGGCCGCATTCGATCGGCTCTGCAAAGAAGAACAACTCGACCCGGACAAGTTTAAAAAAGTGATCGATCGATATGTCTACACCGGCCAGGAACCGCTGCCAGACCCCGATATCGTCGATCTGATCACTTATCCGCTGAAGCTTGCCGAACGCGCTTCGACCCGCAAACGCGTGCTGGAGAAAGTGGTCGATTTCGTGTCCACGTTCATCCAGGGGATTCCTGTTTGAAGCGTCCACCGGAACAAGCCATAATTGTTTGGTTAGTCAGATCGATCGGCGAGGCGATTGGCATAATGCCGCGAAGTTTTTCGCCCGTTTTTGTCTACACAGCACGCAATTGCCGCAGAGCGGCTGCAGATATTAGCCGGTGGTAAGCGCAGTGACAGCGAATCGCCACCACCGGTCCGTGCATAGAATTGGGCTCGCACCCTGACAAGGGTGCGAGATTCGTTGCTTCTGGCATCCCTTCAGGATGCGTGTCTCCTTGTTTCATTGACCGGTGGTGCGCCTGTCGGCGACCACCGGCTAATTTCTGGCATTCTTTCAGGATCAATCGCAGTCGCATCGAATTTAGAGGTGCCGCACACTTCATTTGTCGTTGAGCCGATTTTGCTGCGTTCAGGGTTGGCTTTGTTCGACCGCAGGCGATGTGAATTCCGTCGCGGTGCCTTTCGTATAGAAACCGACGTGGCGAATCGTATTTATGCTTTCCGGGATCTCAAACGTGAACGACGCCCCGTTGATGACCGCCGTTCCAGTTCGCTTAGGACGCGTACAAAAACAACATCCCGATTTGTACGATGGACTTCCAGTCCGTCGCGGGTTTTCGACGGACTGGAAGTCCGTCGTACGGAAACTGTTTTTGCACGCGTCCTTAGTGGTATCGAGCTGAACTTCGATCGCGAACGTGTCCGTCGGTTTCAGGTTCGTCTTTTTCGCCGCGGCATTGCCAACATTGTTCCAGCCACCCAGAAACGCAACGTGCTGACTCATACCGATCGCCGTGCCGATCTTGAAGCTGGCGGCGTTGGTTGGTTCATCGGCGATGACGAGCGCGCCGTTCGTCGTTTTCTGACCTTCAACCGCGCTGCGGTATTTTGCTCGGATCGTGACCGATCCGGTGATCGGCTCGTTGAGTCGCTGAAGCGCGAGACCTTCGCCCTGGGACTGCAAACGATAGCCGAAGTCCGTCGCTGTGACTTCGGTGCCAAGCACGATGCCGAAGACGCCTGTGTGATCCTTGCCAGCAGCCGGCTCCGTGGTCTTATTGTTGTTGCGACGACGCGGAACTTCTGCTCCTGCGGCGGCTTCGTGCTTCCACCAGTCGGGGCCGTCTTTCAGCACGGCGGCATCGTGTTCGATCAATTGCTGCCTGAGCATGGCGAACCGCTCTGGTTCTGTTTCCGCAAAGTTTTTCGTTTCATGTTCGTCTTCGGCAATGTTGTAAAGCTCAAACGACTTCAGATCGTCCGAGCCAACAATCTTCCAATCACCAACCCGCAGCGCGACACGGTATTCAGTCGGTGCCAGATGATTTCTCCAGTACAACGGCTGCTCGCGCTGAATCGGTTTGCCGGCAAACAGTGGCAGCAGACTGGTGCCGTCGATCGTGCGGTCGTCGGGCAGCGGGATGTCGAGAATGTCGCAAATCGTTGGGAAGATGTCCGAACCGATCACCGGTTGCTGACTCACGGAACCCGCCTGGATATGACCGGGCCAGCGGACAATGCCGGGCACGCGGATGCCGCCTTCGTGAGTGTGACGCTTGCGGCCACGCAGTCCGCCGGTCGAACCGCGAGTGCGACCGCTCGTGCCATTTCCTTCCGGCCCGTTGTCCGCTGTGAAAAAGACGACCGTGTTGTCGCGATAACCCATCTCATTGACGGCGGCCATCAGCTTGCCAAACGCCGCATCAAGTTGGGTGATGTTGCCATGATGCTGACGCACGCCTTCATCGTCGATGTCGGCGTAAGGCTGCATGTACTCAGGCGCAGATTCGATCGGCATGTGCGGTTCGTGAGTCCACACGGTGATGAAGAACGGAGTGTCGGCATCCTTGCGAGACTTTAACCAGGAGATTGCTTCATTCGTGGCGATGACCGCGCTTGGCCCTTCCATCGGCCCGACGGCCGCCCGGTTGCGGACGTAATTGACCGGATTCATGTGGTTTGGGGCGGCGTTGTTCTGAGTCGCGAGCCAGTGATCGTAGCCATGATCATCCGGTTGCGGCTGTTCGTTCGAGTTGAACTTGCCGTTCAAATGCCACTTTCCGGCATGACAGGTTTGATAGCCGTGCTGCTTGAGGAGCGCCGGGATCGCGATTTCACTCTTGCGCAAATGATACTCCGAGCCTTCGGGAATCCATCGCCACACCCCGTTTCGATAAGGCGTTCGACCCGTCAGAATCGCAGAGCGCGACGGCGAACAAACCGAACAGGCGGCATAACACTGCGTGAGTCGAAGTCCTTCGGCGGCGAACTGATCGAGATTCGGCGACTTGATCAGCGGATGCCCGTAACAAGCCAGATCGCCCCAGCCCTGATCGTCCGTGAGAAAGACAATGAAGTTCGGTCGCTCGGCTGCGGCGGCGTGGAGCGATGCGAATGGTGCATGTAGAAACACGATGAGAAGGGCGATGGTCTGTTTCATAATGTCGGCTTTCACATGCTGCGACGGTGGTGATGAGTCTACTTCGCGGGAGCTTTGAGAGTCGGCTCGCCCGTGATCCAACCGAGCGATGTCAAAAACTTGTCGGCCTCGATCAAGGTAAGTGTAAAAGAGGGATCTTTGTTGAAGAAGCCGTGCTCCGCTTTCGGATAAACATGCGCGTCGCAGCGAACCCCGGCCTTCTTCATGTCGGCCACGAAGTCGTCGAGCACCCTCACGGGGATCAGCTTGTCGGAGTCGCCGAGGAACACGATCGCGGGAGGCGCTTCCTTCGTGACGTGATGTGTGGGCGAGAATTCCAGGAATCGATCGCCAACCCGCGCGTGTCCCCATTGGCCGGGGCCGTTGTTGAACACAGGATTGAAAAGCAGCATCGCAGCGGGCTTGCAGGAAACGGTGAGATCATCCTGTGCGTCATCCAGCCCATTGACCAGACCAGTGAAGGCGGCGAGATGCCCGCCAGCGGAACCACCCGCCGAGGCGATGCGATCGGGATCAATGCCAAGCTCCGCCGCGTGAGATCG
>JBBQSE010000625.1:0-4183 GCA_038214195.1 Planctomycetales bacterium | reverse complement strand
GGTCCCAAGCTCTCCGGGCAGGCGCAAGACATTGTTCCCAATACGCTGAATCGCTTTTTCAGTGACGCCTTTGGTTGGAAGATTCCAGTCGCTGACCGATTGAGCCCAACGTCGATCAATTTGGTCGTTGGCAATGAGACGAACAACGAGGTCTTGAATTCGTTGGTTGCACGCGGCATTGATTTGGGCGTCGATGGGCTGGGCGACGAGGGATTCCGAATCCTAAGCCACGAGGTCGACGGCAATCGCGTGTTGATCGTCGCGGCTAATACGCCACAGGGGCTGAAGCACGGATGCCAAGAATTGATGTACTTTCGGACCGCTGGCGCTTCAAATCGCGTCTCCGTCGATTGGCCATTGAATATCGCTATGAAGCCGCAGATCGCATATCGCGGCATTTATATGCTGCCGATCTGGTCGGCGTACGACTCGCTCGATTCCTGGAAAAGAGTCCTGCTGTTCAACTCCGAGCTGACGCTAAATCGCGTTTGGTTCTGGCTGGATGGGTTTCCTATTGCAGGTCACCCGCCAAGCGCCCATGGGACGGACTATCACTTCGATCGCACGGTCTTGGCAAAAGATGAAAACGTGCAAAGCCTCATTGACTTGGTTAACAGCGAAGCGATGAAGCTCTATATCGGCGGGGGCTGGTTGAGTTGGCACCACTGGGAAGTCGTCGGTCAGGATTGGGAAAAGGCGCGACAGTATTACTTCGATTTTCTGCGTGCGTTCCGAGGCGTCGGAGGGTTTTACTTCGAGCCAACCGGCGAGGGGACCGAGCGGGACGATTGGCTGCCGGGCGATTCACTGCAGAAGATGATCGTCGACCTGCTGGAGAAGGATCCAAAGTTCGAAGTGGCGATGGCTATTGGTTCGTTTAACAATGCGGATTATCTCGAACTCATGGCCCAGTTGGATCCCGAGCGGGCGTTTTGGTGGTGGTGCTGGGGGAATCCGCTTCGAGATAAGGCGCTTGAGCGCTATCCCGGCGTGCTCGGTTGGCACACGACCAGTCAAATGTCGAATTTCCACGGCAGGATGGCACCCCCTTCGCCGCAGGACTCCACTTTGGCCGGCATGGCGACTAGCTATGATCCCGGTATGGGTTATGGGAACCCTTGGAATGGCTGGGCGAAGATGGGCGTCTATGAACCACGGAATTTTGATCCGTACACGATGCCTTACTTTTCTCACCAGTACGAATTTCGAGAGCGATGCTGGGACTTAGAGCAAACCGATGAGGAATTCGCAACGAGACTAGCGTGCCGTCTGTTTGATACCGACATGCCGGCTGAATCGATTGGCAACTACCTGAAGCTTGCCAAATTCTGTCCAGATCCATCGGCCGCTGATGTGGTAGAGATTGACAGGATCTCCGCATTCGTCAGTAAATATGCTCAACACGGGACTCCTCGCAATCAGGACACGTTGAGGCGTATGCAGGAGGCGGTGGAAGGTATTCAAAAGTTCAAGGCCGAAGCGGCGACCGACTAAAGGGGAAATCATCGTGCGTCGAATTCACTGCAATAAGTAGAGGTTCGGAAATGAAAATGCAAATGATCGTCTTGATGACCCTACTGTCTTCGTTCACGCTGGCGAGCGCCCCAGCGGAGCAGCCCAACATTCTGGTGATTGTCTCCGACGATCATGGGTTTGCCGATGTCGGTTTTCATGGATGCAAAGATATTCACTGCGCGGCCAGAAGGGAGACGTCTTCGAGGGGGGAGTGCGAGTGCCGTTCGTGGTTTCTTGGCCTGCAAAGCTTCCGGTAGGCGAGCAGTACACTCTGCCGGTCAGTTCGTTGGATGTGTTCGCCACGTCCCTGGCGGTAGCTGGCGTCCCGATGCCGACGGACCGCAAATACGACAGCGTCAACCTGATCCCGTTCTTGGCGGGAGAGAACGAGGAGTCGCCGCACAACCGACTGTTCTGGCGTCACGGTGCGAGTCTCGCCGTTCGTCAGAGCGATTCCAAACTCGTGCAGCCTGGTCCGAATCAACAGTCGCTCTACGACCTAAAGTCCGACATCGGCGAGACAACCGATCTGCTCAGCCAGCAAACCGAAGCGGCCAGCCGTCTATCTCAGGCTTTGCAGGCCTGGGACTCCGAGATGGTCCCTCCGGCATTTTCCGGCGCGACCGCGAGGCAAAACCAGAACAAAGCCGCGCCGAATAAAGCCGCGCCGAAGAAATCTCAGTAGAATCAGCGACTATCAACTCTCAACATTCTGCAGAAAGATGACCAGATGAATCTCAAGAGCTTCACGTCGCGTGCTGTAGTTCGAGTCCTCGCGCTCTTGGGTCTGCTGTATTGTGTCACATCGACGACCTTCGGCGCGGATGCGACACCCAACGTCGTTTACATCATGGCCGATGAACTAGGTTACTACGAACCAGGGTTCATGGGCGGCAAGAACATCCTGACGCCGAACCTCGACAAGCTGGCGACCGAGGGAGTCATCTTCAAAAACTTGTTTGCCGGGTCGTCGGTGTGTGCTCCGACTCGCTGCTGCTTGATGACGGGCAAGCACAGCGGCCACACGTCCGTGCGAGCCAACGGTGGCGGGACGCCGCTACGTGCCGAGGAAGAAACAATCGCGTCGATCCTCAAGGCCAAGGGGTACGCGACCGGCGGATTTGGAAAATGGGGCTGCGGCGGACGCGGCTCGACTGGCGTTCCAGAGAAGCATGGGTTCGAAGAGTTTCTCGGCTACTACGATCAGGTTCACGCTCACACGTACTACCCGCCGTATCTTGTCCGCAACAGCGAGGAAGTTCCTCTGGCGGGAAACACCGGCGGCAGCTCGGGCAAGACGTACTCGCACTACGTCATCCACGACGCGGCAATAAAATTCATCCGCGCGAACGGCAAGAGCAAGAAACCGTTCTTTGCCTATCTGCCTTACACACCGCCGCACGGCAACTTTGATATTCCCGACAACGATCCGGCCTGGGCGATCTACAAGGACAAATCTTGGTCCGAACCAGCTCGGAGATATGCCGCGATGGTCACGCTGGTCGATCGGCAAGTGGGTGAAGTGTTGGCACTGCTCAAGGAATTGGGCATCGACAACAACACTCTGGTCATGTTCAGCGGCGACAACGGCGGCAACGACTATTTCAAATCGCAGGAGCATCCGCGCGGCATCCATCTGGCCAACAAGCATCCGCAGACGGGCGTTGAATATCGCGGCACGAAAGGAACGCTCTACGAAGGTGGCGTGCGCGTGCCGTTCTGTGCGCGCTGGCCGGGCAAGATCGCTCCCGGTCGAGTCAGCGAGCACCTCGGATATTTCCCAGACATTCTCTCCACGTTTGCGGAAGTCACCGGCGCGAAGGCTCCGGCCGACATTGATGGCCTGTCGATTTTGCCCGAACTGATCGGCGAGTCCGCCGCCGGCCACAAGCAGGCGCAACACGAGTTTCTCTACTGGGAGATCGGCGGCTGGATCGCGATTCGACAAGGTCACTGGCGCTCCGTCCGACCGAAGGCGAACCAAGCCTGGGAACTTTACGATCTCTCCAGCGACCCGAGCGAATCCAAAAACCTGGCTGCGGCTGAGCCAGCGCAACTGAAGAAGCTCACCGACCTGGCGACCAGCGCGCATCAACCGGTTCGCGAGGGAACATTCGCCTCGACCGACCTGCACGAGCGCGATCGCCGCGCGAAGTTCGGCAAGCAAGATGAAGTCGATCCTGCCAAGCCTGCCGCGAAGAAAGCCACGAACAAGAAGGGAAATGCTACACCATGAAATCCGTTGCACTTGCTCTGGTGTTAATGTGTGCCATTGGCAGTCATGGCCAGCTCGCCGTAGCGGCTGATCGGCCGAATGTTTTGTTCTGCATCGCGGACGACGCCTCGCCGCACTTTGGAGTCTACGGCTGCAACTGGGTCAAGACGCCGAACATCGACCGGATCGCGAAGGCGGGTTTGGTGTTCGAAAACATCTACACGCCGACGGCCAAGTGTGCTCCGTCGCGGGCGGCGATTCTGACTGGACGCAATCCGTGGCAGCTAGAAGCAGCGGCCAATCATCAAAGTTTCTTTCCCGCGAAGTTCAAGGCATTCACCGAATCGCTCCACGAAGCGGGAGTGGCTGTCGATTCCGTCGACATCACTCCCCTCATGAATTTTGGCAGGTAGCTTACCCGGTGTGCTCAACCGACGCGTGCTGGGCTGTCAA
>JBBQSE010000624.1:0-4185 GCA_038214195.1 Planctomycetales bacterium | reverse complement strand
ACCAGCTCATCGACGTCCGTATGAATCCAATCGCCCGGCGCTACGGTTTTCATAAATCGACCCTGTCGCGGCTGTGTACTAATCTTGGCATCATTTACGTCCACGTGCCGGAACTTGGTATCCATTCCTCGCTGCGGCAGGAGCTGAACGATCAGGATGACTACGACGAACTGTTTGCCAGCTACCGCAAGACGACGCTGAAGTCTAAGGCGGATGCCATCGAGTCAGTTGCGCAACTTGTGCAGGAGACACCGTCTGTCCTGGTTTGCATGGAAGCGAATCCAGACCAGTGTCATCGGAAACATCTGGCAAAGGCTGTTGCCGCCAGGACGGGCCTCGAAGTCTGGCATATCGAGTCGGAAGCGGTGGCATGAGCGATCGTCGGCTCCGAAGACAGCAAGAAACCGCATACAGCAATGTGTGAGGACTGGGAGCTTGGGACGCTGTTTCTGAAGCTCCGGGAACAATACGGCTCCGACGATCGGGCTGCCGAACTGACCCGAGAAAATTTTTTGACTGAGCTTTGCGGTCCAACAAAGGACACACGATTCTTCATGGGGACATTCTTCCCATACAACACATGGCTGGTGCTCGGAGTCTTTTGGCCGCCAAAAGACCGGCGCCGGGCTCTTTTCGAATAGGTGTTTGTTTCGATTTACTACTCAGCAAACTGTGGCGAAGGTTGGTGAATTTCGGACTTCGCCCCCACTGGTTCCCGTGCCATTGGAGCGACGGTTTGGGAACTACCAGCGGCCGCAGCGCCACAAGAGTTCTGTCCCCACCTGCTTTATGCCGGTGGTCAAAGGGTTTGGCAACTTCACACCGTGCCGTAGTTTTCAAACCAGCGTTCCACCGGCATGAAGCACAATGGCGTGGACTTAAGCTGAACACAAGCATTCAAACCCCATCCAGCTCGCCTGGATCGGTGGACAAGATGGTGTGCTGGAAAAGCCGAAACCTGGCGCAGCATGACCCCATCCGCTTTATGCGGATGGTGAAGAAGATCGTTTGGTTTGGCGATGATTCTCAATTGAAACTCATTTCTTGATCTTATCCACCGATCCGCGCGAGGCGGATGGGGTTGAAGAGGCTTTTCTTGTGTCGGTCGCTAGCTCTCCATCTGGGCTCACCAATCCGGGCGAGCCGGATGGGGTCGCTCAGCGGCAGACATCACAATCGGATCTTTGTGGACGTTCAAACCAATAAACCGTACTGTACTCATGGATCAGCGTGCCCGTTTGCAGTTCTGTGGCTTCGAAATGTGTCGAACAACTCCAAATCTTTACCTGCGTTTTCGTGACCACTGGTCCTTCCATTTTGGCTGCGACCTGTAGAAACTGTCCTGCATCAAATCATCAGGGAAAACCGTACATGGCCAATTTCAATACCAATCGATGGCATCTTAGTCGTCGGCACATGCTGCGTGGCATCGGGGCTGCTGTTGCTCTGCCGCTGCTGGACTGCATGGCGGCTCCGAGTTTTGGGGCTCTCAATGCTCCTGCGGTCTCGCAGCCGAAACGCAGCGTGTTTCTGTACATTCCCAACGGCGTGAACACGCTCACCTGGCAGATTGAAAAGGCCGGTGCGGATTATGAATTTACTACGCCGCTGAAGTCGCTCGAACGGCATCGAGCCGATGTCACGCCGATCAGCGGGCTGCATCATCCGATGGTGCTCGGCAAGCATCACAACTGTGATAAGGTCTGGTTGACCGGGGCCAATGTTCCTGGTGATGGCGGTGCGTTCCGGAACACCGTCTCTGTTGATCAGCTTATGGCCGAAGTTCAGGGGCAGACGACTCGTTTCGCGTCCCTGGAGATGGCCATCGAAGGGCACTCGCTGGCGTGGTCTCGCGACGGAATTCAGATTCCCGCTGAACACAATACTCGCAACATTTTCAACATGCTGTTCGGCGTGGAGAAAGAAAGTCCCGAGGCCATTCGCCGCCGACTCAGTCGCCGCGGCAGCATTCTTGATCTCGTCGCGGAAGACGCAAACCGCGTAAACAAAAAGTTGGGCAGCGAAGACCGCAGCAAGCTGGATGAATATCTGACGGCCGTGCGTCAGGTCGAAGTTCGCACGGACCGCGCCGAGTCGTGGTTGAACATTCCCAAGCCGAAACTTGCGCCAGCGGATGAAGCTCGGTTGAGTCGCAAGCTGGATATGAGCCAGGTTCAGGAATACTACCGGCTGTTTTACGACTTGATGGTCATGGCGCTGCGGGCCGATTCAACACGCGTCATCACCTGCATGATCTGCAGCGAATCGAACGGTGGAGCGATTCCAGACATCGGTATTTCACAGACACGTCACGGTCTGTCACACCATAACGGCGATCCCGAGCAGCTGCGGCGTCTGACCCAGACGGATACGTTTCTGATCGAGCAGTTGAGTTACTTCCTCGACCAACTGAAAGAGCATCAGGAAGACGGACATCCGCTGCTGGATACGACTCAAGTGCTGTGGGGCAGCGGCATGGCGTATGGTCACAGTCATGGCAATGCCAATCTGCCGACGCTGCTGGCAGGCGGACGCGCGCTGGGGATAAAACACGGCCAGCACGTGGACTTTAATCTGCCAAAGATTGGACAGTACAACGTCGCGGACGCCAACAACCACTATCGCATCTGCTCGCGACCGGTGGATGAGAACGCACGGCTCAGCAACCTGCTGTTGACGATGTTGCAGCGTGTGGATGTCGAGACGGATCAGTTCCAGGACAGCCTTCGGACGATCTCGGAGTTACAGTAGGATGGCCTTTCCATGCCGTCATTTGATGTCCATAAAAGTCAATCGACGGCTTGAAGAGGCCGTCCTACGGAAAAGACACACGATGTCGCGTCGAAGTCTCCTGCTCATTACTGCGGTCTCCATAAATCTCTGCTTTGCCGCGCTGCACGCCGACGACGCAGCGGATCCGCAGTTCCGGACAGACGCAAACCCGGACAAATCCCTGCCGTGGTTTCAGCTTGTGGATGGCAAGTTTCCGCCTGAGAACTCGGCGCACGCCATTTCGGGTGAACTCATTCGAGTGGACCATCTCGAACGGCAATTTTATCTCCGAGTTGATCGCGATGACAGCCAGGATCGCGCGGTCTGGGATCTTGCGGTCGATGCGACGATGCTGCCGTACGGATCGATCCGGTTTCATGGTGCGCCAGCGGCGCTGCAGGACATTCCACTGGGAACACACCTGCGAGGATTGTTCTATCTGAAAAGCCCTGAAGCCAAGTCGTCGTCGCCACCGGGGCCACATCGTCGAGTTACGCCGGATGTGGATTTCAAACGCTGTTTCCAGCTTGAAGATGACTTCAGTTATTACGCCCGGCAGAATCAGATCTGGAAGATTGATAGTGTGAATCTGGCGGGAAAAACACTCACGGCCACGCTGTACCTTGAAGACACGGCCATCGGAAAACCAAAACAGTTCGACCTATTGACAAGCACGCTGGTGTTGACCGAAAACGGATTTGGCAATCTGGAATCGCTGCAAGCTGGTCAGCTGGTGCAGTTCAATATCACATGGGCCACGCTCTACGGTCCCGGTCGCATTCTCGAGATTTACCTCGATGAACCCAGCCGCAAACTGGCGACAACTCAGCAACTGGAGCGACATCGCAATCACGTCCGGGAACGAGGCCTGCCCGGCTGGATTGACGCCGTCGATGACGAGCCACAGATTGTCACGATCACGTTTTTCGGTGGCGTGGAAGCCCGGCTCTTCGACGAGTTAACCGGAATCAATGAAGAACCACAGGGCTGGCCGTTCAGTTTTCCCGAGGACGACCCAAAAGCGCCGAAAGGCGGGATCGCCGTGGCTCGCGAATGCCTAATGACCTACGATCCCGTCAATGATCGTAAGGGCGGCAATATCCTGAGCATCAAACAGGTGCCAATTGAACCGGGAAGCAGCGGTGTTCAGATTCAGGTCAAATGCGGCATGATGCTGGAAGGCTATCGTCCGCGCCACATCGTCCGCTTCTACCCCGCCACCTGGAAAGTTGATGCTCTGCCCAGCGAAGAGCAGTTCCATGGACGCGAATAGAAACGAGCGATTCTCATTGGACAGCGCCAGTTTTGGCGGAAACCGAGGGTTTTTGCAACCCGAAGCGTGAGTTTTGAAGTTGCGCATTTTTGACTTACGGTCGTCACCGGCAACGAAACCACCGCAAAAAATAGTAACCC
>JBBQSE010000623.1:0-4189 GCA_038214195.1 Planctomycetales bacterium | reverse complement strand
TATCACGGTTGGTCGTCCCTGGTCGCAACAGACGGAAGCCATGCGTACAAACACACACAGCCAGATCTGGAAACCGAATTCGCTCGCCTGCATACCAAAGTGCTGGAACCGCTTGGCCCGACGCTGCTACAGATTTCTGATGATCCGACCGACGTCGCTTATCTGGAAAGTTTCACGTCGCAGATGTTCGCGCGTCGTGGCGCGTGGGGCTACAGTCAGGACGAAGCCTATCTGACTCTGCTGCACGCACAGCTTCAGCCACGAGTCATCTACGAAGAAACCATTCAACGTCATGGATTGGACGGATATCGTGTTCTGGTCATGGTCGACTGCGATGTCCTGCCAGCCTCCGTCGTTGCGAAGGTTCTGGAGTTTCAGAAAGCCGGCGGGATCATTATCGGTGATCCAAACCTGGCACCTGCCGTCAAACCGGATGTGGTGATTCCAAAATTCACCCGCACAAAGAATCCGGTCAACGACAAGGCTACGCTGCTGACCAATGCCGCCGCACTGCGGAAAGCCCTGGATTCACGCTACCAACGACATGTTGAAACCACGAATCCGGAGATTGTCGCTCGACGCCGCACTGCCGGGGCAGCCGAGTATGTCTTTGTCGTCAACGATCATCGTGAGGCGGGAACCTACGTCGGCCAGCACGGACGTGTTCAGGAAGTTGGGTTACCCAGCTCCGGCGAAGTCCACCTGCGCCGCGAGCGCGGTTCTGTTTACAGCTTGACTCAGAACCGACGTGTGGAAACGACAGCCGCTGACGGCCTGATCTGGTCCGTCGCTTTGGAACCTTGTGATGGCGACATGTTTCTGATCACCGACCGACCCATTGAACAGGTTCTGATCGATGCCCCGGAGACGGCAAAGCCTGGACAGTCCTTCGAATGCGGGATCTCCGTGACAGATGCCGCGAATGCCGTGGTCGATGCCGTGATTCCCGTACGAATCGACATCCTCGATCCACACGGGCGTCCGGCAGAGTTTACGGGGTACTACGGAACGCAAGCCGGACAGTTAAAACTCGAACTCAGCCCGGCCACCAACGACGCGACTGGCGTCTGGACGATCCGAGTTCAAGAACTGGCCTCTCGCGTACAGTCGGTTCAATATGTTCGCGTGCTTCCTTGAGAAGCATTGCGTGCCGCAGGAATGATCGGCGCTCAGGCACTGTGCGAGAAAGACCCACATCGTGACCGATCCGGACTAGACCCATCCAATCGCGGTCTTGATCGCCACGTCGATTTTGTCCTTGCTCAGCAGTGCCGAAAAATACAAATCGTCACACTTCCGAGCTTGCTCAACCGCCGCACGAAATCCAAAATCCATCCCATGGCCTCCCTGCCTGAGCGAACGATTTGTCTAATCTCGTCCTGTTCTCGCAGGGGAGGCATGTTCGTTTGCATATTATTTTGCCCAGCGAATCTGGCAGTTGGCTGTATTTTTTCACATCCGGCAAAAATAGACGCATGAAAAACGATACCTCCGATACTATCACAATTACTTTTCGCATCCCTGGCAATTGGGCCAATCCCGGCGAAATCCTCGAACGACTGCCACCGGGCTACCGCCTGACTCCGGAAGCGTTGGTGCTGCCAGATGGGCAAAAAATAGAGTTTCACCCGGCCCCCCCTGACGATCAGTTTGTGGGAGTCTTCCAGTCGGCCTGTCGCACGCAACTCACCGAAGAAGAGACGGAAATCCTCCGTTCCTACAAAGTGAATCTTGTGCTGAACGGACCTGGCGGCACGTTGAATCAGGCATGGACAATGATGGAAGCGGCGTCCGCAATTATTCAAGCGGGTGGAGCTGGCGTATTCATCGACAATAGTGCATTGGCGCATTCAGGTCAGGCATGGATGGAAATGGCCAGCAGCGGCGACACTGACGCACTGAGCTTTGCGTACGTCAGCGTCATTAATGGAAGTTCGAATATCCGGACCATGGGAATGCACATGCTGGGACTGCCTGATATCGAAATGGCTCAGGACTGCGGCAGTGGTGATAACGTCATTGAAATCATGCGCTACGTTTGTGCCAGCAAGAAGCCAATTGGCGATGGTCACATTGTCGCCGACGAAAACGGCCCTCGATTTCACGTCTTCGCTAAAGACGACCAGCGATCGAAACCCGCTGGTCCGATGTTCAATCGCTACGGACTTCTGCTGCTGAAAAGCGCCCGTCGCATCGTTGAAGAGAACTGAAGTTGTAACCGGTTCGTGAGAATTCAGAGGGTCACAACCATATTCCCGTCAGCATGATGCGTCGAGGATCGATTGACAAGAACCGGGAGGGGCGTCACTGTCCATCCAGGGGGAATGGCGATGGTGCGGTTGTCACGATCGGTCGTGCGGGCTTCGCCGCGATGCAAAGATTGCGGAGCATGACGATGTGGCAAGTTGGTCGGTTCGCAGGATTACTCGTCCTGGCGTTTTTGATTGTAAGTCATCTGGACTCATCGGTGCTGGCAGCGCCTCAGGCATCTAAAGCGTCGCCACCAAAAGGCGCATCGTCGAAACCTGGCGCGGCAAATACGAGTCCTTCAAGGGCACGGGGCTCTGAGAAATCCGCCGACACTAAAACGGACTCGACGGACTCGGCTCGTTCGGGCGACACAGACACAAAGGAAGAGGATGGAAATCAGCCGACAAAGAGACTGTCGTACGCCGAAAAAAAAGAAGCTACCATCGTGGAAGCTCGTGAAGCCGTAAAAGAGATGATTCGCAAGCTGGGAAAGGGCGAATATCTGGAGTTTATGCATCAACACATTCCGATCGAAGAGTACGTGCGAATGCTGCGCAGCGGTGAGCCCGTCACGATACCGTTGAGTGCGATTCCCAGTTTGATCCAGATGTCAGCCACACTCGAAAAGCTGCAGGATGGCGATGCGACTATTGACAAGGCAGGTCGTGTGGTCTCGTTCAGGGCAAAGGAAGGAGCCAAAGTTGAAAAGGTTATTCAGAATCCGTATTCGAAGAAGGCAGAAGACGTCCCAGCCTACCAGGGCGACCTGCCTGAAGTGATCGCCACCGCATTGAAAGATCTGAAGGCGGAGCAGTACGAAGCCTGCATGAGTCGCGTGCTGCCACCGTCAACGATTCACTTGATGAAGACAGATGGTCGATGGGATGGCATGATGGAATCTCTGTCTCCGGAGTCTCCGATGGTGACGGCGATGATTACCGACCTGATGACATTGTCAAAAGCAAAAGCATCGATTGATGGCGATACGGCTGAGTATCGATTTCCGAACGTAATTCATAGGGTAGCGCGAAATGATGTTGAGGAAGAAGACGCCGGAGAACGCATCATTCGCTTTTCGAAGATCAACGGAGCCTGGCGATTCTTCGACAGCAACGTAAAGACGAGCGAGCAACTTGATGCGGCATTGAAGCGGGAGGTGAAGGGAGAAATTGCGGAAGACCAGTTGGTGGTAGAAAAGATCGGCAGTGACTGGCGTCTGTTGCATATCCCTGGAATGCCGCGGGTTCGCCCACTGCAGTGAATCAGAGTTTTCGTCTGAATTTTCTCGTTTCAATCATTCAACTCATCCGCATTTCTGCAACGGAGAATATCGATGCTAAAGACGACACCGAAGTCATCAAGAGGCTTTACCCTGATTGAAACGCTGGTCATTGCGACGACCTGCATTTTATTGCTGACACTGACTTTTCCCGGAATCCTTCACGCTCGCCAGCAGGCTCAACAGGAATCGTGCAAGAACAACCTGAAACAGCTTGGGCTCGCGCTGCACAACTATCACGACGTTTACAATTCTTTTCCGCCAGCGTGGTGTACGAACCACTTCGACGCAAATTCGAAGGCGGCCTTTGGATGGCAAACGTCAATCCTGCCGTTCGTGGAGCAGGCGAATCTTTACCAGCAGATCGACTTTAGTAACGCCGACTGGGCTCACGACCAGGCATTGTCCGGAAGGCGTGGAATACCTGGGGGCCTGTTGGCGAAGACGGCACTCCCGGCGTATCAGTGCCCACAGGATTCAACCGGAGGAACGAACCCGTTTCGAGACAACTACGGCACGTCCAATTACTCCGGCAACTTCGGTACGGACCTGTTGCCTCGCTGGTACGAATCCAGTTCGGAGCAATACTGGCCCGGTGGTGCCGACACGCCCCGCAAGTCGAACGGCATCTTTGTTGTGGATGGCAGAATTGGGCTTCGT
>JBBQSE010000622.1:0-4217 GCA_038214195.1 Planctomycetales bacterium | reverse complement strand
GGCATCAAGAACATGACGATTGATGTGCCAAAGGAAAGTTTCTATGAATACCTGAAGGGGCTGTTTTCCTCCAAGGTGGAAGAGCCAACGGAAGAACCGGTTGTCGTTGACCCGACAAAACTCGGCCCCGAACAGTTGCGTGTGCAGGTCAGGAAATCAGATTTACTCAAGGCCGTCGGCCAGTCCGTGCCCGATAACGAGACCTCGAAAGATGTCGTGTCGCTGATCATCGAAGCACCGGAGTTTGCGCAGCTGCGAAGAGTCGTCGAAGATACCAACAAGCTCACGACGCTCAAGATGGAAGAAGGCTTCATGTCGTACATGAAAGTCTGCTTCTTCGCGGGCCTGCTGCTCGCCGCGCCATGGGTGTTTTACCAGCTGTGGCTATTCATCGCGGCGGGACTGTATCCTCACGAACGCAAGTACGTTCACGTGTATCTGCCGATGAGCATCGTGCTGTTCGTCATGGGGGCGCTGGCGGGATATTTCTATGCGTTCCCGCTGATGCTGGATTTTCTGATCGGTTTCAATGACTGGCTGGGAATAGGATTTACACCACGTCTGTCAGAATACATCAGCATGGCGATGCTCATGCCGCTCATGTTTGGCATAAGTTTCCAATTGCCGATGATCATGGTCTTCCTGGAACGCATCGGCATCTGCACCGTCGATACCTACAAGAAAAACTGGCGCATCGCGGTGCTGGTGATTTCGATCGCCTCCATGATCCTGACAACTTCTCCAGATCCGTGGAGCATGATGCTGATGATGGTGCCGCTACTGTTTCTGTACGTTCTGGGAATCTTCCTGTGCCGTTTTCGCATCGGCGGGCCTGCCAGTCCGATTCGCTAAGCATCGCTCGATAAATGGCGTTCTGATCTGCAGTGAGCGAGCGCTCCTAAGTGGCACGGCGCTATCGTCCGAACATTTCCCCGACTTTTCCCATCATCCTCGATGCGGTGGACTTTGATGCGTTTGGGTTTGTTGGATACAGCCTTGACGGCGACAATTCGGGGTGTCGCGTCAGCGCGGGAGATTTCGCCAGCGGGTGAACAAGCCGGTCGGATTTTCGAGTCGGCGTGCATTGACAGTTCGCAGACTTTGATGCTGGCAAGGGAACTGACGATGTTGTGTACGATGTCCGTTGGATGCCACCAGTCGGCGTCGCTTTCGCAAACTGTTCTGCGGGAATCGGAACGGGCAATCTCCGACCGTTCATGAACGGTGGATCTGTGGTTCGCTTTGCTCCCTGCCGATTCGGCACCAGTGACCACTGAAGTTCCGGCACCTGAGTTTGTTCTGCTGGTATCGGTGACATCTGAACCGAGTCTTCCCGAACTGGTTCAAAAATCGTTGATAAGCCGGGTGACTCGGAAACTTCTGGTCCCGGCTCTGCAGCGTTGCCAGAGTCTGGCACGGAGAACAGTTCTTCGGCAAAACCGATCGGCGACAATTCTTCGGTGGACTCGTCCGGAATCTCGGGCGGCAGGATTTCGGGAACCGACTGCGGCCGAATTAATTCAATGGGAAATTTTTTGAGTGGTTGCAGCTTCGGCTCAATCACAACGGGCTCAATAGGCACGGACACGGGCACGGGCACGGGATCAACGGCCCGAACAGGCACAGGATCAGCGATCGGTGCCAGCTTGGGAGCCGGTATCGGAATCCGAGCGACGCTCGTCTTTGATCGGGAACTCGGTACTGGAAAAACGACGTCTTCTGACCGACGCGAAGAATGAAATTCGGCAGTCGGCGTTTTTTCTTGTCTTGGCTCGCTCTTCCGGCTCTTTATGTGTTCTGAGTTGGAGTCTGATTTCAATCGTGGCGATTTCTTGTTCTCTTCGTCCTTGCGATGCACTTGATATGGGATCGGTGCCGGAGGCTCTACAACGTCCATCATGTGGATTGATGGTGCGACTTGTTCAAAGGGAATGGGCGTCCTCGCCAGTGAATCCAGGCGCTCGCTCACGCGTGCAAGTTCCAGCATGATTCCGGAGTTATCGACGTTCACGGTCACAGGATGCACAGTGACTGGTGCGTAGAACTGAGGCATGGACTGCCCCCTTGTGTCCAGTCGCGTTACGGCGCGATCAAGCGAAGTGGTCTCAACGTAATTCGCCTGCGACAACGGAATCGCTCGCCGTGGCGGTGTGCGCAGGATCTCCGCGACACTCACTGGCGATGCAGATTGACGAGCGGTTCCGGTCCTTGTCACTACAGAATGTCGGATGGGGTCAACAACTTCGTCCCTCTGAAATTCGGCCAGAGTCCGTTGCAACGATTGATTGGCTGTGTTGACGGCAGGGTAGACGCCGAAGTGATGGGGCAATGAGGCCGTCGGGATCAGAAGCGCTGCCACCAGCACGCCGCAAAGAATGCAGGCGGCCATGATTGCAGTACTGGAAATTCGAAATGGAGTTTCGTTGCTCATCCGTGATCTATTCCACAAAACTCAGGCTGCTATTCCCTGCAGTGTCCTAAATTCATTTGCGCAGTGCAGCCGCAGGCTTCGCTTGTCAGGGTATCGTCAATCGGCAAAGTCAGACTGAACGGAAAAATCGGAAAAGATCTCCGATTCGACGCAGATTGACATGTTGCACTGCGAGCGCGAAAAAAAACAGCGCGGCAAGGTCCCCTCAAAGCTTCCAGCTTTCCTCACCGCGCTGTTGTATTGTCATTCGCTGCGGACGCCGTTTGGCGTCTCCGATCCATGAAGTTCGCATGAATCCCGGCAGCAGTTGCAGAAACATAGGTCGAGTCTGGCACCCGTCAAATGAATTTGGGAGAAACAGGGGATTTAGTTGCGCGGTGGCAATTTGGCGGCGTCCTCGCTACTTCCGAGTCCCCAGATGGTCAGCAAAGAATTTCAGGCGACGACGGGAAGCCCACGGAGTCTCGCACGCTCCGTGGCCAGCACCAGGGACGACAACGAGATCAAAGTCTTTGCTCGCATCAACCAGTCTCTTTGCAACCTGCATTGTCGTGGCCGGATCGACGTTGCGATCGAGTTCCCCGACGACCAGCATGAGTTTGCCCTGCAATTGCCCGGCGTGCTCCGTATTGGAGTTGTCTTTGTAGACGTCGCCTTCAGGAACACCCATCCACTGCTCGTTCCACCAAATCTTGTCCATCCGGTTGTCGTGGCATCCGCAGTCAGCCACGGCAACCTTGTAGAAATCACCATGCCAAAGCAGTGCCGCCAGCGCGTTCTGGCCGCCTGCGGAGCCGCCATAGATCCCGACTCGTGACAGATCCATTTGAGGAATCTCCTTTTGCGCAGATTTCATCCAGGCGATGCGATCCGGCAATCCAGCGTCCTTCAGATTTCGATAACAGACATCATGGAATTCCCTCGATCGCCATGCCGTTCCCATTCCGTCGATCTGCACGACGATGAATCCCTGATCGGCGATCGCGTGCTGGTGCCCGAAGCTCGAACGGAACTCTTTGGGGACATGATAGTCATGCGGCCCTGCGTAAATGTTTTCGATCACAGCGTACGAACGCGAAGGATCAAAATCCTTCGGACGATGAATGATGCCCCAAATGTCGGTTTTCCCGTCGCGGCCCTTCGCGGTAAATCGTTGAGGCAGCCCGCCTCGGTCTGTGATGATTTCACTCGCATCCGCCTCTTCCAGTTTACAAACGAGTGAGCCATCATCCGCAGAACGCAATTCGGTTACCGGCGGCAAATCGATCCGCGAGTAGCGATCGATAAACCATTGGCGATCTGGCGACCATTCAATCTTGTGAGTTCCATCGCCGTTAGTCAGCTGCACAAAGTCGGAACCATCCAGATTCACTCGGCAGAAATGTTCGTGATACGGATCTTGTCCCGCGTTCAGCCCCACAGCAAAGAACCAGATCTGCTGTTGCTCTTCGTCGATGTGCTCGATGCGTCTCATGTTCCACTCGCCCGCAGTCACGGAATTCATCAGTGTCCCGTCAGCGGTGCCGTATCGGTAAAGATGATTCCAGCCCGTTCGTTCACTGGCCCACAATAGTTGATTATTGGCCAGCCATCGCAATTCCAGCTTGCCATCAGACGAGTACTGGACAAACGTAGGACTGTGCTCATCCACAATCGCTCGCACCGCGCCGGTTGCCGCTGTGACTTCCAGCACTCGCATTCGCTGATGGCCACGCTCGTTGTACAGCAGCCAGAAACGAGTCCCATCGTCGCTCCAGCGTTGAAACTCGAGTGACCAGGGATTGGC
>JBBQSE010000621.1:0-4226 GCA_038214195.1 Planctomycetales bacterium | reverse complement strand
CTCTACCCACCGAACTCAGGATGACACGCGGCTCCTGATCACCTTCGCCACCATCCGGAAGCCAGAGCACCCGACCTTTGTCGTGATCCTCAGGAAGAAAGCTGCCGAGGTCCGCAACCACCAGATCCGGGATGCCATTTTGATCCAGGTCGGCATCACAAGTGCCCGCCGGATTCGATCCCATCCGCAAAATCTTTGAGGCTCCCGGAGCGGCAATATCGCAATTCACGACCGTTCCTCGCCGCATGTCACTCACAAGAAATCGCGAGGCCGATGAGGTTCGACGAATCGCCGACACGGCGGGCGGATCGGGGGATTCAAGCGGCACGTCCACGGATCGCTTCGCAAATTTCAGCGGCGAATCCGGCGATTCCATTTGGTCAGCCGCCGCCAGTTGTTCGGGAGCCCGCTGCTGATACCAGGAGACGACCGCAGCCTGACCAGGTGCCGTCAGATCCTTTCTGCCGGAGTCGTAATAGAAATTGAAGCCGCGTTTGACCTCTTCGTACCATGCATGTTTCGGAAAACTTTCCGGCAGCGGGACCGCATGACACGCTCCGCAAAAAGATTTGATCTGGCCAGCCAACTCAACATCTTCCTTCAAAGCCGCAGTCCCCGTATCGGTCACCTGAGCCGTATCAGACACCTGCGGCCCGCCATTGCCAGCCGTTGTCGCCTTGTTATCCTTCACTTCATCGGCGCATCCCGCCAGACCAGTCATCACAACCAGTGACAGGATGACGCGCCACACTGGATTCGTATAACCTCTCCGATAAGCTTGACGTGTCATCTGATTCCAATCATCCCACAGATCTGATGCAGCCAGCCGAAGTTCTATTGAACTTGCCAGCCGGGCAAGATGAAGTCAACTCGTAATCACTCCTCAATGCAAGTGTGCAGGCACTCACGGACATGCAGCCATTAAATCATTCAGCAGTTCCGAGAGCCAGTTTGCTGTGGCGACTCTGTCACTGGCCCATCTGGTTGATTGCCAAATTATGGCTCCGCACGACCTGCAGCGGCCTGGAAAATCTCGACCACACCCGAGGCGGACTGTTCCTGATCAATCATCAGAGTCACCTGGACCCATTGCTGGCGGCTGTCTTGCTGCGCCGACCGGTGTCTTACCTCGCTCGCGACAGCCTGTTCAAGATCCCGGTGCTGGGCTGGGTGCTGAGGAGATCGCATGTAATTCCAATTAGCCGCGAAGCATTCCGCAGCGGCAGTATTCGACAGGCTCTGGAAAGCATGGAAGAAGGATTTCTGGTTGGAATATTTCCGGAAGGCACCCGATCGCACAACTCAGAACTTCTCCCATTCCGACCCGGATTCCTGGCACTCATGCGTCGCACCAACCAGCCCGTCTACCCCGTCGGCGTGTCCGGCTCACGACGCGCCTTCCCGCGCGGTGCCTGGTTCATCCGCCCCGCGCGAATCCACATCACATACGGAAAACCGTTCACGCCGGAAGAGCTGCAACAACTCGAAACCGGCGACGACGCCGCATTCTGCGAACTGGCCCGACAGCGAGTTGCCGAGTGTCTGCTTAGAATCGCTCGATAAATAACTGTCCGATATGCAGTGAGCGGCAAGTCGCTAGCCGCCGGTAATCGGCAGTGTAAACTACCGGCGGCTAGCGCCTTGCCGCTCACATATTGATCGAGCGATGCTTACCGTCGCAGCTTTTCCGCCGGCATTGCCATAAAGACACGCAGGCCCACAAGCAGCAGGCAGTACGCGGCGAATGCCCCGCCCACCATTCCGGCGACTGTTGGCCAATGACTGAAAATAATTTTGAGTTGCAGCCCTTCCCACAGCCAGCGCCAGGTACATAGAACGATGAAGGCGGCGAAGCAGAGGTAAGGGCCGAACGCGACAAAGCTGCGACCAGTGATGATGCGGCCTCCGAGGCCAAGGACCAGTCCAGCGAGCGGAGCAATTGCCAGAACACACAACGTCGGTTGCCAGCCCATGAATGCTCCGATCATGGCCATCAATGTCACGTCGCCAAACCCGATTGCCGGCATTCTCAGGATTCGATGCGCCGCGAGACGTCCGGCCCACATGATTCCAGCTCCGGTCAGCAGGCCGCAGGAACTCCAGACAAGCCCGTGCAGATGCTGATGTTGCTTCATCCAGTCAGGCAGCCAGGGACCGTAGAGCGTCACGAGTTCATAGTCCCAGTCAACCCAGACATGGACCATCTGCAGTTCGCCACTCAGCGTCGCCAGCGCGATCGCGATCAGCGTGCCAATGGCCACGACCACATCTGGAATGACATAGTCCAGCAGATCAGTGATCGTAGCTGTCGTGAGGAAAAAGACGAACAGCAGGTGAAAGGGCAGTCGATTTTGCCAGAGTGGTATTGACGGCTGCACTTCCACAACCGACTGGCAGGCTCGGTCAAGCAGCAGCCATGTGAAAAGCGAAAATGCCGCCGCAGAAAAAATCGACGCGGCGACCGGCCAAATGCGATCCAAATGCTGACAGCTTGGGCAACGGATTCGAAACAGTAGCGACAGCAGCTGACGACTGAGCCCAAACCGCCGCTGACACGCATTGCAGGCTCGAAGTCCCGTCGTGATGGCCTCATCAATCGTTGACGCAGCCCAGACGGCTGCGATTCTTCCGGAGATGAACCCTGGGAGTGCGAACAGAATCCAGAACTGCATGAGCACACTAATCCAGACAGGCGAATGGGCGTTTTCAGGCTTCCGCACCTGCGTGCCTGCGATTAGAGCTACGAAATTTATCGGGAGAAACACGGATTTGATTGTGTTGAATTCGAGGCTCTGAGTGAAACGGATCCATGGCGTTCCATCAAAGCGATGTCCTAAAAATAGGCATGTTGCTTATGATCTGGGCAATTCCTGAGCTTCAGCTGCTGATTCGCAGGTGACTGGAACGCGGCATGGTAGTTGCAATGCCAAATTCTTGTACAGTGAGGGAGTGCCGCTCTGCATCAGGGATGCTGTCCGGTTTTCAGAATCAGAGTCACGGAATGGCTGGTCTTTCTGCAAAATGTACAGTACAAGTTTCCCCGACGCGGTCGGGCTAAACGAAGTCCATAGATTCGATCTACAGTGAAGTGAAGGGGTGAGGCAGCGATTATGAAGAAGCTTGAGGCAGTTATCCGTCATTACAAGCTGGAAGATGTCAAAACCAAGCTGACCAGCATCGGCGTCCAGGGCATGACGGTATCGGAAGTGCGTGGATTTGGTCGTCAGAGAGGTCACAAAGAAACCTATCGAGGGGCCGAATATACCGTGGATTTCATGCCAAAAGTGCGGCTGGAGGTGGTTGTCAACGACACCGAAGTGCAGGCCGCAATCGATGCGATCTGTGACGCTGCGCGGACCGGGCAGATCGGCGATGGCAAAATTTTCGTTTCCAGTCTTGAGCAGGTTGTGCGTATCAGGACCGGCGAGACCGGCACAGAAGCAATCTGAACCCGCAGCGATGCCAGATTCTCCAAAAGCGAAATGAGACTTCGGATAGTGTTGTCGGGGGGCGTTTGCCGAATTACACTGCGTCTCTTCGTTTCCCCGCCGGGATGTTATTCCGGTCCGTCGGGCGGCTCGTTGGCTTTGTAGCCTTTGACGAGCTACACGGGGTTTCTGCCCGCAGTTTGCTGTTTTCTGAAAGTGATTTGTCATTCATGGCCACAATTTCCCGCGCTGATCTTAAGAAACTTCGTAAACGCCGTGCTCGACTCAAAAAGAAAAAAATGACCTGCCAGTTTTCTGGTCATGGATCTGTGCCGCGTCCGGTTTACGTTGACTACAAGGATCTGAAGACACTCCGAACTTTGATTGATCGCGAAGGTCGTATTTTGCCACGTCGCCGCACTGGGACGTCGGCGTTGTATCAGCGAGCAGTTCGCACCGCTGTCCTTCGGGCTCGCTTCATCGGCCTGCTGCCGTTTGTCGCGGAAGAATAATCAGCTCCCTCCGGGCACACCAGAACTCCGAAAGCCGCCTGATCTCAGACGGCTTTTTTGCTGCGCTGCTTTCCTGTAGGATGGACATTCCTGTCCGTCCACTCCCGTGAAACGATAGCTTCCCGGAGTGCGCTGCTTTTGCAATTCCATTTGCTGAGCCGCGATTTGTGGCAGGGACGCGGACAAGAATGTCCAGGCGACACGAGGTACAGTCAGGAGACATCGGTGACGACAAGAATACTGAGTATTTCAGGACTGCGCGGCATCATTGGGGATGGTCTGGATC
>JBBQSE010000620.1:0-4234 GCA_038214195.1 Planctomycetales bacterium | reverse complement strand
CGATCTGCATGGCCGCCTGTTTCCGGCTAAACGCCGAAATCAGACTCCGTTCGACCGCTCGCTACAATTCCTTTTACGACCCTCCCACTGACTTCGTGCAATCAGTACTCAAAAGGCTGTTTTAAAAGATACTAGGGGGTTGAATGTGAGAATGAACTCGTACCAGGTCTCCAGCCCTGGAACGCGCTGCGCCGGAGGCTCTGCCTCCAAAAATGGCGGGAGGCAGGAGCCTCCAAGCAGTGTGTTCCGAGGCTGGAGCTTCGGAACAAGAAGTCAATTACTACGCCCTCACAGTGCCAACAGTGCGATTCATCGCCCAGACAAGAATCGGGCTCGCGATGCAAATTGAACTGTAAGTTCCAGCGATACATCCCACGACCAGACACCATGCGAACCCGTGAATCCCGGCACCGCCGAACACGTACATGATGAGCACCACCATGAACACTGTCAGAGACGTCAAGATCGTTCGACTGAGCGTCTGGTTGAGTGACGTGTTGACCATCTGTGCCGTTATCGCCGGATTCTTGCCGCGAACTTCACGGATGCGGTCAAACACCACGATCGTGTCGTTCAGCGAATAGCCGACCAACGTCAGGAACGCGGCGATCATCGCCAGATTCAATCGCAAGTCTTCCAGCAGCAGAAAATTGCCAATCGATGTTCCGGTGAGATAACTGGCCAAGGCAGTGACCCCCAGCGTGACAAGTACGTCATGCACCAGCGCGACAACTGCTGCCAGACCAAAGATCAGATTCTGAAAACGGAACCAGATATATGCGGCGATCGCCAGAATACTGACAAAGATGGCCAGAATGGCACGCTGTTTCATTTCGCCGGCGACGGCCGATGCAAACGTATTCACTTCGTCGAAGAGCGGCGTACTGGCGAGCTCTTCCTGAATCGCCTTCAGGGCCGATTCCATGTCGGCCGGGGCCACAGCGGGGACAGCCCGAATTCGGAACTTGATGAACTTCTTGACGCTCAGCTCGCTGCCCTGGGTTCCGGAACCTTCCAGTCCCTTGACCGCAAACAATTCTTCAGGAGCCGGGTATTTCGGGGCTCCATCAACTTTGATTGCTTTCAGTTGCTTCGTAAACAGGTCGCGGAGTGTGCCTTCCGCAACTTCGGCGGAAAACGTGACTTCGGTCTGTGGGCCGCCTTTGAATTTCATCGAAACAATGGCCTCAGCGGATTCGTCATCGTCCGCAATTTCCACGGTCGATATCGTCCCAAGTTCAAGCGTCACCATTCGGAGTTTGACGGTACCGCTGTCCTTAAATGTCGCGAAGATCTTTTCACGCACGCGGTCTTCGGCAGACTTCTGATTCTGTGGATCTTCACCAGTCGTCGCAACATCGTGGTCATCACTGTCCGTCGATCGCAACCGGAAAAAGTGACCAACTCCTTCAGCTTCGTCCGCATCACCCACGGACAGTCGCTCCAGAGAAAACTGATCGCCAAACTGTTCCTTCAGGGCGTTGGTCAGATCTTCCGTCTTCTGAGGCTTCGAGGTTTGGAAGGACACCATCGTTCCGCCTGTAAAGTCGATATCGTAATTTGCCTGGCCACGCGAAAAGAACGCGGCCATCCCGATCACAATGACCACGACAGAAATGCCGATCCACAGAAACTGATGCTTCAAGAAATCGAAATTGGTATCACCAATCATCCGGGACATTGACACCTTCGTGAGCCACTTGCGTTTTTCAGCGATATCAAAGATCAATCGACCAACAAACAGGGCCGTGTACATACTCAGGATCAGACCGATGATCAGTGTCACGGCAAAACCTTTGACCTGATCTGTTCCAATCATGAACAGCACGACAGCGGTCAGGAGGGTGGTAATATTTGAGTCAAAAATTGTAGAGAAGGCTTTTTGGAACCCGTTCTGAATGGCCATGCGCACGCTGGAACCCTTGGCAATTTCTTCCCGCATACGTTCGTAGATCAAAACGTTGGCATCGACCGCCATCCCGATCGTCAACACGATCCCGGCGATGCCAGGCAGCGTGAAGGTGGCGTTGATCATCAACATCGCCGCCAGTGTCAGGATCAGGTTCAGGATCAGCGAAAGAACCGCGATCAAACCGGACGCGCGGTAGTAGAACAGCATGAAGATCACCACTGCCACGGCACTGATCAACGTCGCCTTCACGCCCTTGTTCCGCACGTCGGCACCGAGCGTCGGATCAACTGTTGCTTCGCTCAGCGGCTTCGGATCGATTGGAACTTCCAACGCTCCGGCATTCAGCACGCCGACCAGTTCATCCGCTTCGGACGCTTTGAAACCGCTGCCACCGCCGGAGATTTGGCCTCGGCCACCAGTGATGGGCTCGTAGATGTTCGGAGCACTGAAGACATGCCGGTCCAGCACAATTGCCAGTTTGCGTTTCTTATCACCCGTCTGATGATAGCGCGTCGTCAGGTCACCGAATCGAAACGCGCCAGTCTGATCAAAGGTGAAACCCACGACGATCTTGCCGTCCGGGCCAATATCCGGGCTGGCGGACTTCAGAAACCGACCGGTGACTTTCGCATCTGCGGGTTCCTCGAGGAGAAGGTACTCTTCTGTGTCATAGGCCTCGGGCTGCCCATTCACGTATCGCGTCGCGCGGACGGAACGCGATATGATTGATGAATCATTCAGAAAACGCGGTTCGCCATTTTCTTCGCGAGCGCGACGCCAGACAGCTTTCAATTGCCCATCCAGCCACAATTCAGATTCACCTTTGGCCAATCGCTCGGCATCCCGCACAATTTCGCGGTCTTTTGCCGCGTCGGCTGAAACGTAGAACTCAAGACTTCCCAGCCTTGTGATCTGACGCTTGATTTCATCGACCGTCTGAGGATCTTCGCCCGGAACGATCACTTCAATTCGATCTTCACCGACTCCTCGAACCGTGATTTCTTCCGTGCCCGACGGATTCACACGCTTCCGCACGGACGACACCATCGTGTTCATCAATTGCGGGGTCAGTTCTTTTTCATGTTTCACCTGAAACACCATGTTCGTTCCGCCGGCAAGGTCGATTCCAAGCCGGAAGCGATCTCCGATGCTCTGACCACGAAGCAGGCAGGACAAAAACGGCGAAGCACCGAGCATCAATGTGAAAAACACGACCCATAGTCGCGCGGTCCATTCCTTCACACGCCACGCACTGGCCAGCATATTTGCCAGGACAATTGGGATGACTACGACCATCGCCAGAATGAGCCACGCAATCCACGCCCGACTTGCTGGAAGCGGCGGTTCCGCGTCATCCGCCTTCGACACCGCTGCGTCGTCTTTCGCTGCATCGTCTGATTTTGTTTTCGTATCCGCTACTTCGGCCTCTTTGGAGGCGTCGTCGATCGTCGCTTTCGCGTTGTCCGTCGTCGCCGCGTCGGCTGTGGCAGCCTTGTCTGAAGCGGCACTCTTGCCGTCACCATCTGTCGTCGCCTTTTCATCCTCGGCCACAGGGGCTGCGGACTTTTCGGCCACTGGCGCGGCCTTTTCGTCAGCCGGAGCGACCACAGGCGTTTCAACAGATTTGACTTCATCCGCCGTTGCGGCGGGATCCTGAAGCAGGAGGAATAGCAATCCATTGAGCAACTGAAACATCAGACTGGGTTCCCCGGAAAATCGCCTCTTCCGCAGGGAAAACGCTGCGTGGGCGAGTCAAAAGTAGTCAATAACGGGCGTATATGTATCGAATGGATTCCCTGCAGCACAATTCAAGCCGCCAAAACCATCCCCAAACCAGGAATCCATCCGTCCGGGATTTTTGCGGCGGGCCGTCAGGTTGAACCGGATCCGTTCGACTCGGACCCGTCCTTGAGTGGTTCCTGGATCGCTGATCGCAGGAATTTGATGCGAGTGTTGTCGTCCACCTTTAATGTGACGCGTGTGCCATCCGAAGAAATGTCAGCGATTGTGCCAATCATCCCGCCGGTCGTCACCACTTTGTCGTTCTTCTTCAGAGCCGTGAGCAGTTCCTTGCGACGACGCTGTTCCGCTTGCTGAGGTCGCAGCAGAATGAAGTAGAAGAACAGCCCAATCGCGGCAAATGGCAGGAATTGCATCCAGGGCGCTGGATTGTCTTTTGCGTCCTTTGCCGGGTTTGTTGTGGTTTTGTCCGCAGCGTCTGCCCCTTGCTCTGCCGGCGGTACCGGAGCGGCCTCTGGCTGAATCACACTCTCCGCAGTGGCTGTTGCAGCTGGAGTTTCGCTCGCGGCATCCGGAGCAGCG
>JBBQSE010000619.1:0-4243 GCA_038214195.1 Planctomycetales bacterium | reverse complement strand
CAGGAGTTACAATGATGGCGAAAGATTCCCATCACGGGAATTCTAATTGTCGTTCTGCCCGCCAATCACGCCCCAGAAGTTCCCGTCCACCCGGGACTTCTTGTTGTCGCTGTCAGGGAAAAACAATTGTCGCTAGACAATCCGGATTCGATCCATTGGGGATTCATCCAGCGGAACCACGCTTCGCGAGGAATTCCGACCTTGTAAGGATTGCGGCCGATGTACTGTACGACCCGATAGAGATGTTCTTCGTCGCGGATGATTCTGTCGTAGGATTCCTGTTGCCAAAGGACTCCAGACAGTGATTCCTTTTGGTTGATGAACCGGGCTGTCGTGCGTTTTATTGCCCCGAATGGATCAAGTCCCCGAAAGTGTGGCGGTGGTGGGAGGTTGAACGTCATGTGGGGTACTTAAAATGTAGGATGGGACCATCGTCCCGTCCGGAAGGCGAGTCACTCCGTCGATGAATGATCGCCGATCATCGGCTCGGGACAATGGTCCCAAGCTACGAAATGTCGAGTATTACACACGCAAACGATTTCATCGCGGCACCGGAGTGAGGACTTCTCCTCGCCCCACTTGACTCCAAAAACACAAAACCGGATGACCAAAGTTCTCTTCAGTCAGCCGGTTTCAGGTTTGTAGAGTTTTTGTGTGCTGCACGATCAGGATCTTTCTGAACGAGAAATGGATTGAATCAGTCGGCTGCTGAACCATCGTGGTTCAGGCGTGTGCCGATTGAACTCAGGCGAGACTCAGTTTCAGCGAATGCTGGTCGTCGTGTGTCCTGGATCCATAATGTTGTTCAGTGAAGAACTTCGTCCGGCGGTTGGCGTCTGAGGCTTGCAGGTGCCGGATGCCTTTGCCATGTCTTTCAGCGTCTGACTGCGAGCGACTCGCAGAGCTTCCGTCAGAACTTCGTCGCCATTGACAACTCCGTCACGATCGATGACTTCGACGTCAGGTGTGACTCCTTCGCCAGCCATCCTGCGACCGTTGGGTGAGTAAAACAGAGCCGTCGTCAGTCGCAGGTCACCTCCGATGGCACTCAGCGGGAAGTGTGTCTGAACAGAACCTTTGCCATAGCTTCGAGTTCCCACAACAACTCCTCGACCGTTTTCCTGAATCGCGGCGGCGAAGATTTCGCTGGCGGATGCACTGTCACCATCGACAAGCACAACCAGCGGCACGCTCCAGGTCTTGTTGTAGGTCGCCTGTTCAACCATGTTGTCCGCACTGAGACGTCCTTTTGTGGTCACGATTGTTCCACAGGCCAGGAAACGGTCGCTGATTTCGACACAGGTTGTCAGCAGTCCGCCAGGATTGCCTCGCAGATCGATGATCAGTGACTTCATGCCCTTGCTGTACAGTTCATTCAGAGCCTGATCCATTTCCGCAGTCGAATTTTGTGAGAAGCGACTCAGACTGAAGTAACCCACGTCTGTTCCGTTCAGGATTTTCGTATCGTTGACCGTCCAGATCCGGATGGAGCGGCGTGTCAGAGCGAAGTCGCGTTCACCCTTTCCTTCACGGAAGATTCGCATTTTCATCTGACTGCCGCTGGTTCCTTTCATCAGATCAACACTGCTGGCCATTTTCATGCCGGTCAGACTCTTTCCGTTGATGCTCAGAATGATGTCACCGGTTTCGATTCCCGCTTCAGTCGCCGGGCCGCCTCGCAGTGGCTTCGTCACGATCAGCCCTTCAGCATGTTCGCGAACTTCAACACCGATGCCGACAATGCTTTCTTCCAGAGCCGCACTCTTCACATCCGTCAGTTCCGCACCATTGCGAGAGCCGGGATCGGCTGGCTCAAGACCGGAAAACTTGTCGAGCGTATCGATACTGCCATTCGCGAATTCGAAGGCGACCACACTTTGTGTCAAACCCTGAACCGTCTGTGATTCCTGCATGACTGTATTAAGCACAGTCCGTGCGTCTTGATAGTTCTGAACCCGTGAGCTGTCTGCCAGACGGCTCAGCGTGTTGCGGAATCCGTCCGTGCGGAAGGAATCTGCGGAAACTCCAAGTCCGTTCATGAAAGCCTGATTGTCCAGAGCCATCGACAAGTTTCGAAGTCCTCGGCGAACTCGCAGATCGTAGCTCGTTGGTTCCAGTGATCGTTCGTCAATCTTCTGCGACACTTCAGCGAACAACTGCACGGCCTGATTGGTGCTCATCGCCCGGATGGCTCGGACCGTGACAGGATTCTGATAACGGTACGTCAGCTGGTCGTTGATCTTGCTGCTTTCTTCATCGAGCTGACTCAGCGGTCGCTGAGCCGGTACAAAAGGATCACGATCATCTGATGGAGCATGGCGGTCAACAGGTGCGTAGCGGTCTGCCGGAGCGTAGCGATCTACTGGAGCCGGTCGGTCCACTGGCGTGTAGCGATCGGCTGGGGCAAAGCGATCATCTGTCGTGCGACCGGCCGGTAACTGGTCGTTGTACGTTTGGTCGTAACGTGTGTTTGGATTGCGATTAAACGGATCGGCCACGGGCTGACTGACTCGCTCGCGGCTGCGAGCAGTTCCGCGGTCGTTGCTGTAAGGAACACTGTTGTCCACTGGAACGCGGGAGCCATGATCATACAGACTGTTTCCAGCCGGACGATCAAACGAATCCGTCTGCACAGCGGACGTGTTGCCGCGAGTGCTCCTCGTTGACCAGGTGGCAGGCAGCTCTGGAAAATCGCTGGCCATTGAACCAACCGCTGGTCGGACAGCAGGCTGCGTGGTGTAACGATATCCCGCCTCGTAAGCCGAGTCATAGTTATTGGGTCGTGACCATGCAGATCCATCGTTTGATTTCGACAGATTGCACCGGCCATTGGGACAGTTGCCTTGGGGGGCGTATTGAGCGAATGCAACACTGCCTGCCATTGTCAGAACGGCGAGAGTCAGTGAGAAGGTGTTGAAAGCTTTCATGATGCTGTTCTCCTTTGAGGAGTTTCTTGCTCCTCGTTTGAATCCATTCGTGTGTTGAGAAATTGGTTTGGAAAAGTAAGTTCGAGTCGCACTAGGCCACATGCGGATACTGATCTGAAACGATCCGCATGCTGAGTCCCAGGTTGGAAGGGATGACAGGAGCTGGCAGTTCATCCTGCACCAGTTCGCCTCGCATGACGCGAACATGGGATGGAGCTTCGATGCCGAGCTTTACGGTCCCTTTTCCTGTCTTAATCACTTTGATAACAATGTCATCGCCGATTCGGATGATTTCTGCTGGTTTGCGTGTGAGTACGAGCATGACTAAGTACCTCCTGTAGTTTGAACGTCTTTGAAATCCAGTTCTGTCGACATCGAGCAGAAACTGTTGTTGTCATGTTGAATAGTACATAGCGAGTGGTGTGCCAAAAGTGATTTAGTTTTTAATTCGGTCGTCTCAATTGCTGTAACATGTTTGCTTGCAATACTTTAATTCACAAATTGCGTTGCGCAAAATCTGCCGATTAACGCTTCGTGGTAACTTAGTCATGGCAACGATTGCAAAGCGCGGCTCGCAGAGACCGAAAATGATTGTCATATCGACAAAATCGGTTGTTGCATCGAATACGACTCAAGCTTGACCGTGTCGATGACGACACGGAGCGGCGGCAATCGGCGCAATCAGCTGACCCCGAACGCGGCGGCACAGGACGAATGGGGCTGTGGGTGCGCTCGGTTTAGCTCACCATCATCTTCACCAATGGCACGAGGCCATTGGGGTCGAACGTGGAACGGTGCATTCGCAGGAACCCTGAATCATATGGATCCAGGAGCTCCGCCGGGATTAAATATTCTCGAACCAAGCAACATCGACAATGGTCTGTCTTGTTTCGGTGATTCCAAGGCCCAGCTCATGCAGCTTCTCCACGAGCTGATCACCATCAATAAGATCGATCGGAGGAGCACCATCACGAGTCGCCTCGCGGATAGCATCTTTGGTGAAATTACCGGTTGTGATGAACAAGCCTTTATCCGTTCTCCCCACCATCGCGCCTCGAAAGTCACGGATATGATTCGCGGGGACGGCACCTTTGTAGCGCTTGCATTGAAAAATGACGTGGAAACTGAGCAGTCCACTTAATCGCATGATTCCTTTCCCGTCAATGCCCCCGTCTCCACTTCGTCCAGTGACTTCAACCTGAGTAAAGCCTGACTCTCGAAGAATCCGCTGAGTCAATCGTTCGAAGGCATCGGGAGCCATGGCCAGGAGTGTTGACATCAGAATCTCGCGCCAAGGTTCCGAGTCGCTTTCGGAT
>JBBQSE010000618.1:0-4243 GCA_038214195.1 Planctomycetales bacterium | reverse complement strand
GACGTTCGCTTTGCCGACATTTTCTGGCCGATGCTTCAGGCTCAGGTCTTCGCGCCAGGCCAGCATCATGCCACGACGGACAAGCCCTATCTTGTCGCTGGTAAAGACGGAATCCATCCCGGCTGGGCTGGGCAAGTCATCATGGCGTGGTCCATGCTGCGATCAATGGGACTGGACGGAGAGATTGGGAGTTTTAACGTTGATCTCGCCAGCGGCAAAGTGGTTGCTTCAGCAGGACACACTGTCGATTCGTTTGCTGACGGAAAACTGACACTGACAAGTACACGCTATCCGTTTTGTGCTCGCGGAGACGAAGACGACGACAACTCGATCCGTTCCGGGATGACGCTGGTGCCGTTCACTGAGGAACTCAATGACTTTGTTCTGAAAGCCACCGTGCCAAACGAAGGGAAGTGGCGCGTCACCTGGGGCCAGCATTCCCGTGACTATACCGCAGCCGAGCTATCCAAAGGGATCAATCTCGCCTGGGATTTCCCGGAAAATCCCTTCTGCGAAGCATTTGATCGCGTCGATAAGGCCGTCGCCGCAAAGCAGGCGTATGAAACGGAACAGGTCAAAAAGTTCTTCCATGGCCCTGAAGGCAAGGCGGATTTCGCCGCCGCCGTAATGCGAACCGAAGCAGAACGCAAACCTCTCGCCGACGCGATCGCGACCGCCATGCAGCCCGTGACGCATACAATCGAAATTCGGTCTGCGGCGGCGGAGCGGTAGTGCAATCAGAGTTTCGCTGTCCCACCACCCTGGAAAGAAACAATGAAACGCAACGTCATCTTTCTCTTCGCGCTGCTGCTTACACCACTTGTGGCGATACGCGGTCAAGATTTACGCAAGCCGGCCGCAAAGCCGAACATCGTCTTTATCTTTGCTGACGACTGGGGTTGGGGAGATCTGTCGTGCCACGGACATCCCTGGCTCAAGACCCCGAATCTCGATCGGCTGGCCGCTGAGGGCACGGATTTCCAGCAGTTCAATGTCTTGAATCCGGTCTGCTCTCCAAGTCGTACCGCGGTAATGACGGGACATTACCCGGCGCGTTACTGTATTCATCAGCACTTCGCCGAGCCGGAACAAAATCATCAGCGCGGCATGCCGGACTGGCTCGACCCCAGGGCACCGACGCTGCCTCGTTTCCTCAAGCAGGCGGGCTATCGCACGGCGCACTTTGGTAAGTGGCATCTGACCAATCGGCAGACGAAAGGCTCACCCCTGCCCGAGGCGTATGGCTACGACGAAGCAAAGGTGTTCAACGGCGGCGAGGAATGGCCGTCGTCCGACCTGCACGACACCGCCACGAATACGGCAGCGTTCATCAAGGCGAACAATGACGTACCATTCTTTATCAACGTCTGGCTTCACGAAAGCCACACACCGCATGTCCCAACTGCAGAGTCCATGGAGAAGTGGAAACATCTTGACGAGCAGAAACAGGTCTATTCCGCTGTGATCACCGACGGCGATAACGATGTGGGCACGATTCTCGCCGCACTTCAGGCAGCGGGCGTCGAGGATAATACCATCGTCATGTTCTCCAGCGACAACGGCCCGGAATGGACTGGCAAGAAACCTGTGGCCGACAAATTCGATCCCGATGCAAAGGTCACTGGCTACGACACGTACTACAGCATCGGCGACACCGGCGGTCTTCGCGGTCGCAAACGCAGCCTGTTTGAAGGCGGCGTCCGCACGCCGTTCATCGTGCGCTGGCCTGGTCACACTCCAGCGGGCGCGATGAACAACAGCACGGCTGTCACTGCGGTCGATTTGCTGCCCACGCTCTGTGCCGCCGCAGGCGTCACGTTGCCCGCCGATTACCACAGCGACGGGGAAAACCTGCTCGCTGCGATTAATGGCGAACAAGTCGTCCGCACACGCCCCATTTTCTGGGAATGGCTCGGCAACAAAACGGAACCCGACTGGTGGCCGCGTCTCGCCGTGCGCGATGGCGACTGGAAACTCACGATGACCGATGACGCACAACGCGTCGAGTTGCATCGCCTTACTGACGATCGGGCCGAAGCCGCCGATGTTTCAAAGGACCATCCCGACATCGTCGCCCGTCTTACAAAACTCGCGCTCGACTGGAAAGCCACATTGCCCGCGAAACCAAATCCCGACTGTCTGACGCCCACGCCCGTTTCCGAAAAATCCCGTCCGCAGAGGCAGACTAAAGACAAAGGAGTCACCGCCGCAACGCGTGCCAAAGCCTTTGATCGCTGGGACACCGACAAAGACGACATTCTGACGCTCGATGAATACAAGGCCGGTCTGAAAGGTCAGGACAACCTCGAAGCCCGTTTCAAAAACTTCGACCGGAACGACGATGGCAAACTAACGCGGGACGAGTTCGTCATCTCATCCGAAAAAAGTACTTCACGCGGTCAGAAATGATGCTGTGGACTTTCCTGCGATTGTCCCCTCTCCCCCCGCCGCAATTAATTTTCCAACTTGACACGTTTTCCACGGGGGGAGAGGGCCAGGGTGGAAGTATCAACTGTTTTCTGGTTCAGAATATTCACTCCAGGTCAAGCCCCCTCATCCGGCCTGTCGGCCACCTTCTCCCCCTTGTCAGAGGGAGAAGGGACATGGAAAACGTTGACTTTGAAAGTAACCTCAGTTTGGACCGCGCGAAGTATGGAAGCACAAGCACAGGAAGATGAAATCCAATTACACAGGATTGCCTCACTCAAGTCGGCCGCTGCTGGCTTACCGTCACAACAGCTCCTGAATCACTGTTCCGCCATCGAGGACTCGCATTTCAGCGCGAGTTTGCGTGTCGAGACCTGCCAATTCGCAAATTGTCGTGCCGACCATCAGGGGCGTGATGGCCGTCGTGACGGGATCTTCGGCGTATTTATCGCTTTCTCCAATCGTCCGTCCCGGCTGAACGCCGCCACCTGCCCACAGAGAGAAGTAGCAACGAGGCCAGTGATCACGTGCGGCTCGATTCGTGATGCGCGGCGATCGACCGAATTCACCCATTGCAACCACCAGCGTCGATTCCAGCAGACCACGTGAAGAAAGGTCATCCAGCAACGTGGCAAAAGCGCGATCGAAAATCGGGCAGTGTGTATCCTGCAGAAGTTCAAAGTTGTAAATGTGCGTGTCCCAGCCGAAGTCGCAGTTGGGCGTCATGCATTCGACGTATTCACTCCAGTTGACCTGAATGTAGGGCACGCCGGATTCCACCAGTCGCCGCGCCATCAGGCAACTTTGCCCGAACGTCGTTTGGCCATAAGCGTCACGCATCGCTTGAGATTCCTGAGTCAGATCAAACGCGGCGCGAGATTGTGCGCTGGTGATCAGGTCGTAGGCTCGCTGATAGCTGCGATCCCATGCGCGAGGGCCGGTCTGATCGAGTCGTCGCATGGCCGAATCCAGTTTCGCTCGCACGAGGTCACGATCCGTGATGCGATTCGGAGTCAGTCCTTCCAAAAGCTGCAGTGACGGCAGTTCCGCCTGGCCTTCGTCGGAACAACTGACCATGAACGGGTCGAGTCCCTTTCCCAATCGACCGCCACCGTATCCTTCGACCTTGCGAACGACGTCTCGCGGGATCCCGCGACCAACCATGACAAACGGAGGAAGGTCGCCGTTCGCGCCGCGATGTTTGCCGACGATTGAACCAAAGTTTGGATGCACGGGCGTCGGACGTTCCTCGAATCCCGTCAGCCCCACTGTCCCGGCGTCCGGATGCCCGGATTGCGATGTCACATGCGAGCGAATGAGAGAAAACTGATCACTGCGTGCCGCCAGCTTTGGCAGCAATTCGGAAAAATAGACTCCCGGCTGCTGAGTCGAAATCGGAGCAAACGGCCCGCGATACTGACTCGGCGCGTCAGGCTTGGGATCAAACGTATCGATGTGGCTTGGCGCTCCCCAGAGCCAGACAAAAATGACCGACTTCGCCTTTGCCGGACGAGTTCCCTCAGCGAACAGAGTCGGTCCCGCCATCAACCCCGCAGGCAGCGCCGCCCCCAGTTGCAGAAACGCCCGGCGACCGATTCCCGCACAGGTGGAGGTTCGAAAATTTCCGACATCGAACATTATCATCACCTTCGTTTCACGTGGGGTAAGCTTCCAGTTTGCCAATGATTCATATCTGGAACTCTTCCGGTTAGCTGATTTCAGCGACTTGAGCTGACAAGCTGGAAGCTTATCCCACTTCGTCCAGGAAGTCATCTTGATGTCGAAATCGATTCTGCGACAACTTGAGTTGGGCTCA